>JBBTLZ010000020.1:0-2904 GCA_038068435.1 Candidatus Eiseniibacteriota bacterium
TCGGCGACCAGGAACGCGTCGGGCAGGATGACGCGCTCCGCCGACGAATGGCTGAGGTCGCGCTCGTGCCACAGCGCCTGGTCCTCCAACGCCACCGTCGCGTAGCCCCGCAGCAGCCGGCACAAGCCGCAGACACGCTCGCAGCGCACCGGGTTGCGCTTGTGCGGCATCGCCGAGGAGCCCTTCTGGCGCTCGGTGAACGGCTCCTCGGCCTCGCGCACCTCGGTGCGCTGCAGATGGCGGATCTCGAGCGCGATCCCCTCGAGCGTGCCGCCCAGCACCGCCAGCGCGCCCAGCAGCGCCGCGTGACGATCACGCTGCACGACCTGGGTGGCGACCGGCTCGGGTACCAGCCCGAGTGCCACCAGCGCCTCGTCCTCGACCGCCGGGTCGAGATGCGCGAGCGTGCCGACCGCGCCCGAGCACTTCCCCACCGCACAGGCGCGCAGGGCGTCCGCGAGCCGCGCCTGGTCGCGCCCCAGCGCCTCGCTCCACACCAGGCACTTGAGACCGAAGGTGATGGGCTCGGCATGCACGCCGTGCGTCCGCCCGACCATCGGCGTGTGCCGGTGGCGGTCGGCCAGGTCCCAGACCGCCGCCCGCAGCCGCGCCAGCTCCTCGCCCAGCAGCCTCCCCGCCTCGACCAGCTGCAGCGCCAGCGCCGTATCCACCACGTCGGACGAGGTGAGCCCGACGTGCAGATGGCGCGCGTCGTCCCCCGCCGTCTCCGCCACCATGGAGAGGAAGGCGATGACGTCGTGGCCGACCTCCGCCTCGATCGCCGCCATCCGGTCCGCATCCAGCCGGATGCGCTCGCGCAGGCGTGCGGTGACCCCCGCGGGCGCCTCGCCGCGCCGCTCGCGCACGCCGGTGACGGCCAGCTCGACGTCGAGCCACCGCTCCAGCCGGCGTGCATCGCTCCACGCGCGGGCCATCGCCGGCCGCGCGTAGCGCGCGATCAACGGCCACCCCCCGGCACCTCGGCGAGCACCAGGGTCAGGTCGAACCTCTTGCCGCGACGCTCGACCACCAGCGCCAGCCGGTCGCCGACGCTCGCCCCGTAGATGCCCCGCTGGGCGTCGTCCACGGTGTTGACGACCACCCCGTTCACCTTGCGGACGCGGTCGCCCACCTTCACCCCGGCGCGCGCGGCCGGGCCGTCCGGGTCGACGCGCGTGACCACCAGACCGCTGGCGTCGCCGAAGCCGAGCCGCTGCGCCAATTCAGGGGTGAGCGGTTGCAAATTCATCCCCGGATAGGCCTGGCGCACGCGGCCGTAGGTCCGGATCTCCTGCAGCACGCGCTTGGCGAGGTTGATGGGGATCGCGAAGCCGAGCCCGATCGAACCGCCGCTCTGCGTGAAGATGAACGCGTTGATGCCGATCACCTCGCCGTCGGCGTTCACGAGCGGGCCGCCGCTGTTGCCCGGATTGATGGCCGCGTCGGTCTGGATCATGTTCTTGTACACGCCGGTCCCGCTGGCGCCCGACTTGATGTCGCGGTGCGTCGCGCTGATCACCCCCGCCGTGACCGAGGGCTGAGCGTCGTTGAGCAGATAGCCGAAGGGATTGCCGATCGCGATCGCCCACTCGCCCACCATGAGCCGGTCACTGTCGCCGAGGGGACCCACCGGGAGGTCGCGACCGTCGATCTTGAGCGCCGCGAGGTCGTACAGGTCGCTGGCGCCCAGGAGTCGCGCCGCGAACTGGCGCCCGTCGGTGAGCGTCACCTTGATCTCCTCGGCGTCGCGGGTGACGTGCTCGTTGGTCAGCACCAGCCCCGAGGCGTCCACGATCACGCCCGAGCCGAGGCCCGGGGTGCGCTGGCGGTACTCGGTGGGCGGGAAGAAGCGCTCGAAGAACTCGTCGCGGAACATCCCCTGGAACGGGTCAGCCCGCACCACGCGCGTCGCCATCACGCTGACCGAGACCACCGCCGGGCTGACCCGCTCGGCCGCAGCGACGATCGCCGTGCGGCGGGAGGACATGATGCCCTGCGCGTCGGCGGGGTCCACACCGGGCCGCACCGCGCCGCCGCGCCCACCGTGCCCGAGCGCCAGGATCAGCGCCGCGCCGAGCGCGACACCGCCCACCACCGCGTTGCCGGACCTCATCGGTCCGCCCCCTCCGGGTAGAAGACCTGTTCCAGGCAGAGCCCGTGCGCCGGCGCGGTGGATCCCGCCCGCGACCGGTCGCGCGACGCCAGGCACTCGCGCATCGCCCGCGCCGGGTCGGGTTCGCCCTGGAGCGCGAGGGCGGTGCCGACGATGCTTCGTACCATGTGATAGAGGAAGTGGTCGGCGATGATGTCGAGCAGCACCCCTCCGTCCCACGGGCGCCACGAGGCGCGCTGGATGCGGCAGACGCTCACGGTCGGGGTGCTGCCCGCGCCCTGGAACGTCGCGCAGTCGTGCTCGCCGACCAGTACTACGGTCGCGCGCGCGAGTCCATCCGCGTCCACCGGCCGTCGGGGGTGCCACGCGAAGCGCGCCAGCAGGACATCGTCCTCGCGCAGGAGCCGGTAGGCGTAGCGACGCGCGACAGCCGACCGGCGCGCGTCGAAACCCGCCGGCGCCTCGGCGGCGGCTCGCACCCGCAGGTCGGCGGGCAGCCGGCGGTTCAGCACCGGCGCGAGTGCCGTGGCGGGCAACCGCCCGCCGCTGGTGAAGCTCGCCACCTGCCCGCGGGCATGGCAGCCGGCATCGGTCCGCCCCGCCCCGGTCAGCTTGACCGGCTCGTCCATCACCGCGCTCAGATGCGCCTCCATGACGCCCTGCACCGTCCGTCTCCCCGGCTGACGCTGCCACCCGTCGAAGGCGGCGCCGTCGTACGCCACGTTCAGCTTGAGCGTGCGCACCTCACGCCCGCCACAGCAGGGCCACCGCCGCCAGCGAACCCCCCACCC
>JBBTLZ010000021.1:0-4285 GCA_038068435.1 Candidatus Eiseniibacteriota bacterium
CCCGGGCGCGCGCGAAGGCGGACGCATGAGCCCGGTCGTGACCCGCACGCCCTCGCTGCCGCCGGTGAAGCCGCGGCGGGCCGCCGCGAGGGGAGGGGCCGGCCGGCGCTCGGACCCGCGCGCGAAATCCCGCCCGGGCGCAAGCGGAGCGTCGCGGGCGGGCGCGAGCGCGGTCGGACGGCAGGCCGCCCGTGGCTCCACGGGGCACGCGGTCGACCCGGCGGTCGTCCTGCTCCCGGATGGGCCGGCCTGGCGCGACTTCGTCGGGCGCTGGCTGGCCGCGGCGGGCTGCACGCTCGGGGATGCGGCGCGCGGCGACTGGGAGGTCGCGCTGGCACCGGCGCTCCAGAAGCGCTGGCGGCGGCAGCGCGTACGCCTGGTCTTCGACCCGCAGCGCCCCACCCTGCCGCGGGGCGCCTGGTTCACCGCCCCCGGCAGCACCGCGGGGCGGAAGATCCTCGAGGCGGCCTGTGCCGAGCCGCTCATCAGCCGACGCACCGCGCTCGTCCAGGTGCCGGGGGCACCCGCGGACGGCATCGCCGCCGTCTGCCGGGTGCGCGGGCTCGCCTGGGGGCCGCCGCGCCTCGGTCCGGTGCGCTACGAGCGCCGGGTCGCCTTCCACGTGGTCGTCACCCTGTGGGGTGGACTCCCCGCCCAGGAGCCGTGGGTGATGCTGGTCAGCCCGGAGGGCGAGCTGCTCGAGTGGGAGCGCGGCTCGGATCTGCCGGACGTCCGCGCCCGCGAGGGTCTCTACCAGATCACGGAGCCGCTGGCGCCCGAGGCGTGCGAGTGCCTGGCGGGGCGGGCGCGCGAACACCTCGAGACCCTGCTGGCCCGCCGCGAGGGGGAGTGGGAACGCTCCGTGGGTCGCCTGCGCGAGGACGAGCTATCGCGGCTCGCGAACTTCTTCGCGGCGCGGATCGAGGAGGAGGAGGAGCGGTCGCGACGGCGCACACCCAACGGGGACCAGTCGGAGATGGAGGGGGGCGACGCGACCTCGCTGAAGCTGGAGTGGGAGAGGCGGGCCGCCGAGGTGCGGCACCGCTGGGCGCTGCGCACCGAGGTGCGGATGTGGGGCCTCGAGGAGTGGGCGTGGCCGGTCGCCGACCTCGACCAGGATCTGCGGGCGGGCGCGGTCCGCCTCAGGCTCACGAGCCGCGTGGACGTGGCGCGCGGCCGTCCTGGCTTGCCGGCCTGCCCGGGGTGCGGCGCACCCGCCGAGATGCTGGTGCGCGCCCGCGGGGGTGTCGCCTGCGTCCGGTGCGCGCCTTGACGGGAGGCATCCGAGCCGCTAAGGTGCCGCGTTCCCGGAGCGCCGGACGCGTCACCCCAAGCACTTGAGATCACGGTCATAACTGGAGGCGTGCATTGTCGTTACCATCGCAGCACTCGACGCGGCTCGAACAGCCGGGCGCCGAGATCATGGTGCCGGTCACACGTTTCTGGGAGCGCTATGGCCGCCTGGCGCTGGGGGTGCTCGCGGGGCTGGCGGTGGTCGGGGCGGTGGTCTATTTCTCCCTGCGCTCGCGGCAGGCTGCGGAAGAGGCGGCGGCCGGCAAGCTCGCCGAAGCGAGCCTCTACTACTGGCAGGGCGACTATCAGCGCTCGCTGCAGCTGGCGCGCGAGGCCGCGGAGCGGTACGGCTCGACCCCGAGCGGCCTCGACGCCCATCGGCAGGCGGCCGACGCCGCGTACTGGGGCGGCGACTTCAAGACCGCCGTCGCCGAGTACCGCCGCTACCTGGCGAAGAACCCGAGCGGCCTACTGGCCGACGCGGCACACCGCAGTCTCGCCTACGCGCTCGAGAGCGACCGGCAGTACCTCGACGCCACCCGGGAGTACGAGGCCCTGGTCGGCCACTTCGACCGGGGCTCCTCGGCCGAGTTCCTGCTGGCCGCGGCCCGCTGCTTGACGGCCGCCAACCAGCCCCGGGAGGCGCTGGCGCGACTCCAGCGGCTGGTGAACGAGTTCGGCGAGACCGAGTACGCCAACCAGGCCCGCATCGAGCTCGCCGAGCTGCAGGCCGCACGGCCCGGCTCCGCCACTCCCTGACGTCGGGCGGAGGCGCCGATGAGCGAGCCGCGCGCTCCGGTCGACCTGATCCTCCTCTGGCACCACCACCAGCCCGACTACCGTAGTCCGCGCGACGGGCGCGCCGCCCTGCCCTGGGTGCGTCTGCACGCCAGCAAGGATTACCTGGACATGGCGCGGCACCTCGAGCGCCATCCGGGCGTGCGCGCGACGTTCAACTTCGTTCCCTCGCTGATCGATCAGATCGAGGGGGTGGCCGCCGGCGAGCCCGACGAGCTCTTCGAGCGGCTCGCGCGTCCGCTGGCGGGTCTGGCGCCCGAGGAGCGCCGGCTGGTCGCCTGGCGCTGTGGTCAGGCGCCGGCGCATGCCACCGAGCGCTGGCCGGCCTATCGTGTGCTGCGCGAGCGGGCCGCGCGCGGCCCGACGGGGTCTCCCGGCGCCGCGGGAACCCAGGGCGCGACCGCACTCGCCGGCGATGGGGGCGAGCCACTCGCCGACCGCGACCTGCTGGCACTCGAGATCTGGTTCCTGCTCGCCTGGGTGGACCCCCTGTTCCACGACGCCCCGGAGGTCGTTCGCGCGCTCGCCGGCCGGGAGCGTTGGACCGAGCGGCACCGCGACGACCTCATCCAGCTTCACCGACGGCTTGCCGCGGAGGTGATCCCCGCCTACCGCGCGCTCGCCGCGCGCGGGCAGGTCGAGCTCTCGGCCTCCCCCTACTACCACCCGATCCTGCCCCTGGTCGTGGACCTGGCTGCGGCGCGCCGTGCGCCCCCCGACCTGGTACTGCCTGCCGAACGCCTGGTGGCGCCCGAGGATGCGCGCTGGCACATCGAGCGCGGACTCGAGCGCCACGCCGCGGTGTTCGGCGCACGGCCGGCCGGGATGTGGCCGTCGGAGGGGAGCGTCAGTCCCGAGACGGCCGCACTCGCCGCCGCCAGCGGCGTCCGCTGGCTGGCGAGCGACGAAGGGGTGCTGTGGGCCTCGCTCCCTGAGGCCGGGCGTCGCCGCGCCGCGCTCTACCGACCCTGGACCTTCGCCGCCGACGGGAGCGAGGTCACGCTCTTCTTCCGCGACCACGAGCTGTCCGACCGCATCGGTTTCGTCTACCAGCGCTGGGAGGCGAACGAGGCGGCGGCCGATTTCGTCGCCCGCCTGCGGCGCATCGGGCGCGAGCATGCCGGCGCAACACCGCCGGTCGTCTCGGTCATCCTCGACGGCGAGAACTGCTGGGAGCACTACCCCGACGACGGTGGCCGCTTCCTCACCGCGCTCTACGACGCGCTCGAGGCGGCGCCCGACATCCGTACCCGCACGCCCTCCGAGGTGCTGGCGGACGCCACCCCGCTGCCGCGCCTCGAGCGGCTCCACTCCGGTTCGTGGATCGACGCCGACTTCCACATCTGGATCGGACATCCCGAGAAGAACCGGGCCTGGGAGCTGCTCGCCCGGGCGCGCCGCGCGTTGTGCGAGGCCGGCGCCGGCCCCGCTCGCGCCCCGGACGCCTGGCTCGCGCTCTACCGGGCGGAGGGCTCCGACTGGTTCTGGTGGTTCGGGGACGACCACTACACGCCCGATCGTGCCGTCTTCGACCGCTTGTTCCGTGAGCTGCTGCAAGCCGCCTACGAGGGCGCCGGGCTGACCCCGCCCGCCGCACTCAGGCTGCCGATCGTGCGGGAGGCGGCAGCACCGGGATCCCACCGGACGCCGATCGGGTTCGTGACGCCCGTCCTCGATGGTCGTCGCACCACCTTCTACGAATGGTACGCGGCGGGCCGCTTCCTCCTCGGCGCCGGCGGGGCGATGCATCGCGCGGGGGGGCTGGTGCGCGAACTCCACTACGGGTTCGACGCCGAGCGGTTCTACCTGCGGCTCGACTTTACGGGCGATGCGCCCCCGGGGCCGGAGGTCGACTTGACGCTCGAGGTCGTGGAACCACGGGCCGCGCGCCTGCGGGTCGGCGGCCTGGCGGTCGGCGAACCGTCCGTCCTCTGGGGCGAGGGCCCGCGGGCGGGGGAGCCGGTGGTGGGGGCCCGCTGCCGGGTCGGGCGCGTGCTGGAGCTGGGCGTGCCGTTCGCGAGCCTGGCACTGGTGCCCGGCGAGGCGGTGGCGCTGCTGGTGCAGGCGACGCGCGGTGGCGGGCCGCTCGCGAGCTATCCGGACGAGGGGGGTCTCGGCTTCACCGTGCCGACCGCGGACTTCGAGGCGACGATGTGGAGCGCTTGAGGCGCACGCCGGGAGGCGCCTGCGCGCC
>JBBTLZ010000021.1:4385-9585 GCA_038068435.1 Candidatus Eiseniibacteriota bacterium
CGCCTCGCCGCGCGCGGGGTCGGCGGTCCAGACGCTGGCGCCGAGGCCGTAACGCGAGCGGTTGGCGAGCTCGACCGCCTCCTCCGCGTCGCCCGCCCGCGTCAGCGCAGCGAGCGGGCCGAAGGTCTCCTGGTCGAAGGCCGGCATCCCGGGGAGGACCTCGGCGAGCACGGTCGGGGCGTAGAAGGGCACTGGCGCCCGAGGGTGAGGAGCGGTCCGGAGAAGGGCCGCCGTTTTTGCTCCCGGGCGAGAAATCGCAGGACGGGCATCGGACAACCCAAGGCCACCTGCGGAGGCGCGCGACGAGGAGCATTCCTGCGCGCGGGCACGGTACTGAGGCGCGGGCTGTCCTGTCGCATAATCACTATTATGTAAACCTGCGCCCGTGGCACGAACCGCCGGTCGGCGCTACGCGTCGCAGGGCGGCACGCGAATCTTCCCGGGGCGTGGCGCTCCCCCGCCCGGCCGCGATGGGCGACGGCCGGGCGCTGCGCCGGGCTCAGCGCGCCGCGACCACCAGGTTGAGCAGCTTGTTGGGGACGAAGATGACCCTGCGGATTTCGGCCCCGTCCACGTAGCGGCGGATGCGCTCGTCGGCGAGCGCCGCCTGCTGGGCCTCGTCCTGGGCGATGTCGCGCGGGAGCTCCAGCGTCGCCCGCAGCTTCCCGTTGATTTGGACGGCCAGCGTGACGGTCGCCTCCAGCACCAGGGCCGGGTCCCAGGCGGGCCACGGCGCGTAGGCCAGGCTCTCCGCGTGGCCGAGCCGGCGCCACAGCTCCTCACCCAGGTGCGGGGCGAACGGCGCGAGGATCAGGACCAACGGCTCGATCAGGGCGCGGGCGCGCCGCTCGAGCGGCGTCAGCTCGTTCACGCACACCATGAGCTGGGCGATGGCGGTGTTGAAGCGGAGGCCTTCGAGGTCCTCGCTGACCTTGCGGATCGTCCGGTGCAGCAGCCGCAGGCGTTCGGGCGCCGGCGCCTCCGCGGAGAGGGCGCGGCTCAGCGTCCCATCCTCCTCGACCACCAGCCGCCAGACGCGGTCGAGGAAGCGCGTGATGCCCTCGACCCCGCGGGTGTTCCAGGGTTTCATCGCCTCCAACGGCCCCATGAACATCTCGTACATGCGCACTGCGTCCGCCCCGAAGCGGTCGATCATGTCGTCGGGGTTGACCACATTGCCGACCGACTTCGCCATCTTGGAACCGTCCTCCCCCAGCACGGTGCCCTGGTGGACCAGCTTCATGAACGGCTCGGGGGTGCTGACCACGCCGATGTCGAACAGCACCTTGTGCCAGAAGCGCGCGTACAGCAGATGCAGCACCGCGTGCTCGGCGCCGCCGATGTAAAGGTCGACCGGCATCCAGTAGCGCTCCTTCGCCGGGTCGACCAGCTGCCGGTCGTTCTGGGGATCGAGGAAGCGCAAGTAGTACCAGCACGAGCCCGCCCACTGGGGCATGGTGTTGGACTCGCGACGCGCGGGCTTCCCGCTCGCGGGATCAAGGGTCTCGACCCAGTCGCGGAGTCGCGCCAGCGGGCTCTCCGGGTTCTCGCTGGTGGCGGCGGGCTTGAACTGGTCGGTCTCGGGCAGCCGCACCGGCAGCTGCTCCTCGGGGATCGCCACCGGCTCCCCGTCCACCCACAGCACCGGGAACGGCTCGCCCCAGTAGCGCTGGCGCGAGAACAGCCAGTCGCGCAGCTTGTAGTTGATCGCACGCCGCCCTTTCCCCGCCGCCTCCAGCCAGGCGGTGATCCTGGCGATCGCCTCATCGGCCTTGAGCCCGTCGATCGAGAAGCTGCCGTCGGGCGTGGTCGAGTTCATCGCCACGCCGCGCTCCAGGTCGATGAACGCCTCGCGCTCGAGGTCGCCGCCCGCCACCACCTCGCGGATCGGCAGCCGGAACGCGCGCGCGAACTCCCAGTCGCGCTGGTCGTGCCCGGGGACCGCCATGATGGCCCCGGTGCCGTAGCCCATCAGCACGTACTCGGCGATCCACACCGGCAGCCGTTCACCGTTGACCGGGTTCAAGGCGTGGCCGCCGGTGAAGACGCCGGTCTTTTCGTTGCCCAGCTCCTGGCGCTGGAGGTCGCTCTTGCGCGCCGCCGCCTCGCGGTAGGCCGCCACCGCCGCGCGCTGCGCGAGGGTGGCCAGCACGTCCACCAGCGGGTGCTCGGGCGCCAGCACCATGTAGGTGGCGCCGAACAGCGTGTCCGGCCGGGTGGTGAAGATGCGCAGGCTGCCCTTGACCCCCTCGAGCGGGAAATCCACCTCAGCGCCGATCGAGCGGCCGATCCAGTTCTTCTGCATCTCCCAGGTGCTGGTCGGCCAGTCCACCCGCTCCAGGTCCTCGAGCAGGCGGTCGGCGTAGGCGGTGATCCTGAGCACCCACTGGCGCATCGGCCGGCGCACGACCTCGAACCCCCCCACCTCGCTCCGACCGTCGACGATCTCCTCGTTGGCCAGCACGGTGCCGAGCGCCGGGCACCAGTTGACCGGCACGTCGGCCACGTAGGCGAGGCCCCGCTCGAAGAGCTTGAGGAAGATCCACTGCGTCCAGCGGTAGTAGCCGGGGTCGGTGGTGTTGACCTCGCGCGACCAGTCGTAAGAGAGCCCGACGCGCTTCATCTGCCGCCGGAAGGTGGCGATGTTCTCGGCGGTCGTCACCGCGGGGTGGATGCCGGTCTTGACCGCGTACTGCTCGGCCGGCAGGCCGAAGGCATCCCAGCCCATCGGGTGGAGCACGTTGAACCCGCGCATGCGCTTGTAGCGCGAGACGATGTCGGTCGCGGTGTAGCCCTCGAGGTGGCCGACATGGAGCCCCGAGCCCGAGGGGTAGGGGAACATGTCGAGGCAATAGAACTTGGGTCGGCCCGGGACCTCCGTGGCGCGGAAGGTGCCATGGGTCTCCCAGTAGGCCTGCCACCGGGGCTCGATCTCGGCGAACGGATAGCGGTTCATGGTCTCGGCGGTTCGTGAGGGTGCGGGCACGCAGCCCGGGAGCGCGCAGGATAGCGGGACTCGGTCCCGGCGTCATCTGGCGGGGGCCGGCGCGCAGGCGCCGGTGTCCCGGGGCGCGACGTCTCCGGGCGCGTGGCTGCCCGCCGCGAGCTACGCCGCCCCGGCCACCACGCGGGTCGCCTGCTCGAGCACCGCGACCACGTCCGCCCGTCCCCCCTTCCACGCCGCCTCGGCCCGGTAGAGCCCGTCGAGACAGTGTGCCAGGGTGCGCGGGGCAAGCCTCCGCCTGAGCGCCTCGCTCAGGTCGCGGTAGCGCGCCCAGCCGCCCAGCGCCCCTCCCACCAGGTTCGCGAGCGCGAACAGCACCGTGCCCTCCCCCACGCCGGCGGCGAGCAGACGGCCGAGGCGCTGCGCGGCGAGCGGCGGGTCGCCGGCCGCGACCGCGCCGAGATAGCCCGGCAGGTCGGCGCCGACCACCGGGCGCAGGATCGCCGCCACGTCGGCGCGGCTGAGCCGTCCGCCCGCGCCCGCCCATGCGACCAGCTTCTCCAGCTCGTCGAAGAAGGTGGTGGCGTCGCCCTCGCAGGCGTCCACCACCGCCTCCAGCGTGCCCGCCTCGAGCGTGATCCGCTCCCGCGTCATCCGTCGGGCGCCCCAACCGAGCAGCGTCGCGCGGGTGGGCGACATCGCGACACAATGGGCGGAAGCAGCCGCGCGCAGAGGCTCGAGCGACTTGCGCGCGGACTCGGCCGCCGATTCCACGAGGACCATGCTGGTCCCCGCCACCGGGCGTCCGAGTCCCTCGGCGAGTGCCGCCACCCGCCTCTCGCTGCGCCCCAGGTCCTCGACCTCGAGCACCAGCAGCAGCTCGCGAGGCGTGAACAGCGAGCCCCCATGGAACGCGGCGAGCAGCTCGTCCACGCCGGTCTCCGAGGCACGGAACACCCGGGCCGCCGGCGCCTCCGGACAGACGCGTGCCCATGCGTGGCGGATCTCGGCGAGCAGGGCCGCCTTGAGGCCCTCGTCGGGACCCTCGAGGTAGAGCGCCGCCGGGAAATCGCCGCGATCGAAGCGCTCGAGCAGCGCCACGGCCGCGACCGGCAGGGCACGGCGGGTGGAAGGGGCGCGGCCGGCGCGCTTCGTCCGCGCCACGGGCCCGGCGTCGGCCGCCGGGGGACCGGGGTCGCTACCAGCTTTCGACCGAGCGGGCGACGATCTCTTCGGCGAGCTTGGCGATGGCTTCCTTGCGTCCATCGAGCTCCGTCTTCGCGGGGGCACCCGGGGTGTCCACGACGTAGTAGTTGGCGGTCTTGACCAGGTCCGGCTCGCTCCACAGCTCGCGGTTCTTGACCTGGTCCTTGAAGGTCACCGAGGCGGTCAGCGTCACCCGGTATTCCTGGGCCTGGGCGGCCTGGCTGAAGCCGAACACCACGTTCTTGTAGACCGTGATCCGGCCCTTGATGACCGCATCCGCCGAGCGCTCATCGACGACCCTGAGGTGGTTGTCAGCGACGAACCTGGCGATGACGGCGTCGGTCACGTCCTGCTCGAGCGTGTATTCCGTGGTGCCGTTCTCGAACACCGGCACCGCCACGGTCTTCAGGTGCGAGGGCAGCAGCGCGGTGCTGGTCGTGTAGGCGCATGATGCGGCCGCGAGCGCCACTGACACCAGCGCCGCGGCCAGGACCTGCGTGCGTCCGTTCACCAGTACCGGCACCTACTCCTGAGGGGTCGAGGCTCCGTCCTCGGACTGGAGCTCGTACAGCTTCATTCGGTAGCGGAGCTTGTCGCGCTTGAGATTGAGCATCTCCGCCGTGCGACTCTGGTTCCACTTGGTAGCATAGGAAGCCCGCAGAATCAAGGCGCGCTCGAGCTCCTCGACCAGCGGCTCGAACGGGATGCCCCCGTCGGCCAGCGTCCCGTTGAGGATGCCGTCGATCTTCTGGCCGAGCGTGGCGCCGGCGTTCGGCCGCGCACGCGGGGCGAGCTTCAGGTGCTGCGGTTCCAGCACCTCCCCGGTCTCCAGCAGCACCGTGCGTTCGAACAGGTTTCGCAGCTCGCGGATGTTCCCCGGCCACGCGTAGCCGCACAGCAGCTGCTCGGCGGCCGTCGAGATGTCGCGGAACGGCTTCTTGAACTGGCGCGCGAAGCGGTCCATGAACAGGCGCGCCAGCGGCAGGATGTCGTCACGGCGGTCCCGCAGCGGCGGCACCCAGAGCGGCACCACCTTGAGCCGGTAGTAGA
>JBBTLZ010000022.1:0-2687 GCA_038068435.1 Candidatus Eiseniibacteriota bacterium
CCGCGCGCAGGTCGAATCCCTCCCAGCGCTGCGCGGTGCGTCCGCCGACCGCCGCGAACACGCGGACCGCCGGGCGGACGACGACCCGCGCCGTGCCCCCCAGCTCCCAGCCGCTCGCGCGCTCGGCATGCAGCGTCTCCTCGGTCGTCCCGGTGAGCAGCGCCTCGGTGTGCGGGGCGTCCACGGCGAGCGCCGGGAGGAAACGGGTCGCGATGCCGAGGCTGTAGCCACCCGCCGACGAGTCGCCGCGGTCGAGGCGCGCGCCGGCCTGGACGCTCACGCCGCCACCGGAGAACTCGAGGCGCTTCGTCCCCGCGTTGGCCGGGTCGCCCGACTGCTCGATGGTCTCGTAGACGTCCTCCCGGTGCGTCCACTCGATGCCGACCCCGACACGACCGGGCCCCGCCCCGCTCGAGACCGCGAGGCCCGCGCGGACCTCGCGCGCGCTCGCGTGGGCCTGGATGACGGCCGGGGGCTGGGCGGGATCCGGCGTGCCCGTGCCACGCGAGTAGGCGTTGTCCTCGAACCGCAGCACCGGCTGGAACGCGTAGAGCGCGAAGCCGAGCCGGCCTCGCGCGGGCAGCCCCACCGCGAGCCCCGCGCCGTCGAAGAACGCGGGCGTCTCGTCGTAGTTGCGATTGTCGGCGCGCAGGTCCTGGCGGCTCACGCGCAGCAACGCAGGCGAGGCGATCACGCGCAGACCTGGCGCCACCGCCGGGTTGGCGAACGGCTCGTCACCCAGCCACCGGTCGGCCAGCGCGAGTCCCGCGGAGGCCGCGGAGGCCGGACCCACGGAAGAACCCGGGAGTGCGAACAGCGATGGCGTGAGCGGGCTGGGCGGGCCAGAGATCGCAGGGAATGCCGGGAGTGCCGCCGCGAGCGAGAGCAGGAGGGCGGGGAGCCCCGGCGGGGCGCGGCGGGTCATCGTCACGCTCCGTACTTGTCGAGGCGGCCGGCATTGGCGAGCAGCACCGCCATGAGGTCGCGGCTCCGCAGCACGCCGAGGCTCCCGGCGCGGCAGCTCTTCTCGTGGAAGCGCGGCGCGTCGTCCGCACCGCACCACCGCGCGTGCACCAGCGCCGGCACCGGATGCCACGAGTGACCGCGGATGGCCACCGGGGTCGAGTGGTCCCCGGTCACGCACAGCACGTCGGGCTTGAGGGCGAGGAGGTCCGGCAGCGCGCGGTCGACCTCCTCGATCACCGCCACCTTGGCGGCGAAGTCGCCGTCCTCGCCCGCCATGTCGGTGCCCTTGATGTGGATGAAGAAGAAGTCGAAGTCGCTCCAGCGCGCGGCGGCGGCGGCGAACGCATCGGCCACCCGCTCCCCCACCGGGAAGGGCTCCATCCCCGCCAGCTGCGCCACGCCGCGGTACATGGGATAGGCGGCGATGGCGGCGGCGCGCAGCTTGAAGCGCTCCTGATAGCCGGGCAGCGACGGTCGGACCGAGAGCCCGCGCATCAGCGCCGCGTTCGCGGGCCGCTCGGCGCGCAGCACCTCGGCGGCCCGCTTCACGAACGCATTCACGATCCGTGCGGTCTTTCCGGCCGCCGCGTCCGCGGCCAGCGCCCGGGCGGGCGGGATCGCCTGGCCCTCGCGGTGGGGATCGGCGTCGCTCACCTCGCCGGAGAGCCCGGGGCCGCGCAGGACGGCGACGAAGCGGTGTCCCTTGCCGGCCTTGAGCAGCACCTCGACGTCCTCGACGCGCGCCGCCGCGCGCGCGAGCGTGGCGACCAGCCGCGCGCAGACCTCGGTCGCGATGCGACCCGCGCGCCGGTCGCTGACGATGCCGCCACCATCCACGGTGCAGAAGTTGGCGCGCGCCGCGACATCGCCGTCACGCAGCTCCATGCCGGCGCCCAGCGCCTCCATCACCCCGCGCCCCACCCGGGTCGTGACCGGGTCGTAGCCGAAGAGTGCCAGGTGCCCCGGCCCGCTCCCGGGCGTGATGCCCGGGGCGACCGGCAGCAGCCGGCCGAGCGCCGCCCGCGGGGCCAGCGCGTCGAGGTGGGGTGTGCGCGCGGCCTCGAGGGGCGTGCGGCCGCCGTGGGCCGGATCGGGCAGGTCACCCACCCCGTCCATCACCAGCAGCACGATCCTGGTGGCGCCGTCCAGCACCAGCGACGGCAGCGGAGACTCGCTCACCCCATCCACCCCCCATAAGAGGAGAAGCCGCGCCCGCGGCTGGGGCGCGGCCCGGTCATCCGGTCGCCCGAGGACTGTAGAGGAAAGCCGGGCGGCAGGGAAGCCCTCGGAAGCCCGCTCGGAGGATCCGGCGGGTGCCACTCCGGGCCGGCAGCCCTCCCGGGAGGCGCGCTCATCCGCCCGCCGTCAGCTCCCGACAGAGCGCCGCCGCGCGCCGGGCGCTTCGCCGGGCGCTTCGCTTGCCGACCGGGCGGGCCTTCCGTATCCTGACCGGCCGGCGTTCCCTCTCAGGCGTTCCTCGCGACCTCGAACACGAAGGCGGTGTCCCGATGGCGATCAAGAACGTGGGTGTGGTGGGCTGTGGGCTGATGGGCAGCGGCATCGCGCAGGTGAGCGCGCAGGCGGGATTCCCGACCGTGGTGCGCGAGGTTTCCCAGCCCCTGCTCGACAAGGGGCTCGGCGCGATCCGCAAGTTCCTCCAGGGGGGCGTCGACAAGGGCAAGCTCGCCGCCGCCGACATGGAGAAGACGCTGGCGAATCTC
>JBBTLZ010000023.1:0-15124 GCA_038068435.1 Candidatus Eiseniibacteriota bacterium
CCATCCCCTGGGCGCGCGCCAGCAGTCCGCCGGCGCGCGCCCCCCGGCGGCTGCCGAGCAGGCGGAGTCCTTCCTCGAACCGGTTGCGCGACACGCTCCGCTCGAGCTGGGCCAGCAGCACCCCCTCGAGCCGGTGGGCTTCGTCCACCACCAGCAGATCGTGGTCCGGGAGCAGTCCCTCGGATTCGCCCGCGAGCGCCAGCAGCGCGTGGTTGACGATCAGGAGCCGCGCTTCGCCCGCCCGCCGGCGCGCCCGCACCCAGAAGCACTCGCGTCCCCGCCGGCAGGCGCTCCCCGAGCAGGCCACCGGATCGGTGGCGACGCGACCGCGGATGCGGCGGTAGGCCTCGGGGTCGGAGGCCGGGAAGCGGTCGAGGTCGCCGCTCTCATCACCCGCCGCCCATCGTCTGAGCTCCTCCAGCGCGTCACGCTCTTCGGCGCCTTCCGGGTCCATCACCTCGAGCGCGCGCGGGCAGAGGTAGTTCTGCTTGCCCTTGAGCCGAGCGCACGGAAGGTCCACTTCCAGCGCTTCGAGCAGCGCTGGAAGGTCCCGCTCGAAGAGCTGATCTTGAAGCGACTTGGTGCAGGTGGCGACCACCACCCGGCGGTCCGACTCGAGCGCCAGCAGCACGGCCGGCAGCAGGTAGGCGAGCGACTTGCCGACGCCCGTCGGCGCTTCCGCCAGCAGCACGCCCCCGCCCTCGAGCGTGGCGGCCACGTCGGCGGCCATCAGGCGCTGGGCCTGCCGGTCCTCGTAGCGGGGCCAGCGGGTCGCCAGCCGGCCACCCGGTGCGAGCAGGGTCTCGACACGCGCCGCCAGTGACACCGCCCCTCCCTCCTCTCCCATGTCGTCGCGGACCTAGAACGCGCTGATGAGCCTCAGGTGGATCTTCCCCTCCAGCGCCACCCGACCCGGCTCGAGGCCGTAGTCTACCCCGACCGTGCCCCCGGCGGCATCGAGCCGCAGGCCGAAGCCGATGCCGTCGCGGTGGAGCACCTCCATCCGATCGCCGCCGGCCGGCAGCGCGATGCGCGTCCCCATCAGCGCGTGGTCCCAGAACAGGAACACGCGCTCGCCCCCCTCGCCCAGGAACCAGCGCCACTCGAGACGCGAGAGCGCGTAGCGGTCGATGCGGAACGCCTGCTCGTCCTGACCGCGCAGGCTGGCGGCCCCGCCGACCGCATAGCGCTCGAACAGCGGCAGCACCCGCTGCGAGCTGAAGCGCGCGGCGCCCGAGAGCTCCAGCGCCACACCGGCACGCGTGCCGGTGCGGCGATGCCATTCAACGAGCGCCTCGGCCGTGCTGGCGCGGGCGCTGCGGCGACCGGGGGGGCGCAGCGTCTCGCCCTTGAAGATCTGCGAGGCGGTGAGGCGCGCGAAGCTGCCGCGCCGCGGCGCCAGCGGCCGGTCGCGGGCGTCGCGCTCGAGCGTGAACTCGGTGATCTGGATGTCCGCCTCCTGGACCTCGCCCCGCGCCTGCACGACGCGCTCCTGCGTGTAGCCGGCGGCGATCCGCTCGCGTTCCGAGAGCGTGAATCCCAGCCGGCCGCCCCAGCGCGTGCGCGTGTAGAGCGTGTCCTGGTCCTGCTGCTCGAGCGCCACCTCGGCGCGCAGCGGCGCGCCCAGCAGCAGCGGCTCGGCGTAGCGGGCGCCGAACTCCGCCACCCCACGCCCGCGCGACGCCCAGCGCAGCGCCAGCGCGCGGCCGGTGCCCGCCAGGTTGTCGAGCGCGAGGCTCGCGAGGCCCACCGCCCGCCCCGCGCCCTGCACCCCCACCGCGCCCTCGAAGCGGTTGTAGCGCGGCTCCTCGACCTGGTACACCAGCTGCCCCCGCTGCCAGTCGCCTTCGCCCTCGAGCCCGCGGTACTCGACCACCCGGAACAGGCCGAGCCGGGCCAGCCGGTCGCGGGCGGCGACCGCGGCCGCCTGCGAGAAGGGTGTTCCGACCAGCCGCCCCATGCTCCGTTCGGCGACGGTCTGGCGCGTCGCGCGCAGGCCGTCGAGGCGCACCCGCGTGACGGTGACGACCGGCCCCAGCGCACCGCTCAGCCGCACGTGCGCGCCGCCCGAGTCCCACCGGAACACGCTGACCCCGAGCGTGGCGTAGGGATGCCCGTGATCGGCGGCGTCGCGCACCGCGCGCTCGACCGCCTCGCCCACCGACGCCGGCGATGCCCAGCCGCCGGGCCCAAGGTCAAGCGCCGCCGCGAAGCGCGCCGAGTCCTCGCGCGAGGGCGTGTCGATGGCGAGGCTCGCCAGCCTCACGCGCGGACCTTCGTCCACCGCCAGGCGCAGGACCGCGGGTGCTGCCGAGTCCCAGGCGGCGCTCGCCCGCGCCGTGAGGAATCCCGCGCCCTCGAGCTCCGCGAGCAGGCGGCCGAGCGACGAGGACAGCGCGCTCGAGTCGCGCGGGGCGCGCAACGACGGCGCGAACAGCGTCTCGATCCGGCGCCGCGGGAGCGCCGGGCCGCGCGGCGCGCGACGCGCGGCGGCGCGCGCGTTCCCGGCGGGGCCGACCGCGCAGGCGACCGCGAGCGCGAGGGCGAGCAGGACGACGGCGCGGCGCGGCATCAGAAGAACGCCCTCAGTTCGGCGCGGCCGGTGAACTCGGTGGCCTTCGCCGGCGGCAGCACCTGGCCGCCGCGGTCGCGCACCGTGAACGAGGTCGAGAAGGTGGTGGTCTCGTGCAGACGGTAGTCGGCGCGCGCCGAACCCTCCCAGCGTGGGGCGCCCGCCGGGTCGATCGACGGGATGAGCGCCACCGCCGGCGGCCCGCTGACGAACGCCCGGCGCGCGTTCAGCCCGAGATGCCCGCGCGGGCCGAGCGCCAGGCCCAGGTCGGGTCCCACGCGCACCGTGCGCGTGGCCTCCACGGCAGTGGCGACGCCGGTGCTTCCCGACTCGGGACGGAGCCAGCCGGCGTCCAGGCTCGCCGCGGCCCGCAGCCGCGCGTCGGGCGTGTAGACGAGCTGCGCCGTCGCGCCCACCTCGCGCAGCACGCGCCGATAGAGGGCGCCGGTGAGCAGCGACTGGCCCGCCTGGTCACGTTTCCAGCGCGCCTCGACGTCGCTGCTCAGGCTCGCCGCGGGTCGCGCGCGCCAGCGCGCACTCGCCGTCCGGCGGTCGAGCGTCTGGGCGAAGTTCGCGTAGCTCCGGTCGCCGCTTACCCGCCGCTCGAGGCGCAGCCGCAGCGCGGCGAGCCGGGAGCCGGGAGCCAGTTCGGTCTCGAGACGCTGCGTCACGGCGCCGCGCGAGAGCCCGGGGTCGCCCAGCGCGGCCCACGGCGAGAGCAGCGCATCGCCGAGCCGCAGATCGCCGCGGCGGCGGGCCTCGCTCTCGAAGTCCAGCTCCACCCGGGAGCCGCGCCAGCTCTCGGAGGCGCCGAACTGCCAGGTCGCGCGGGCGCTGGTCGCCGCCCGTGCCACCCGCGCGAGGTCGGCGCTCACCTCGATGATCAGGTCGTGGTCGCCGTTGCCGACCAGGTTGCCGAGGGCGTCGTAGGGCCCCTTCCCCGGCCCGACGAACACCAGCCGACGCACCCGCTGGTTCTCGCCTTCGCTCGTGACCTCGAGGTTGGCGAGCCCGGACCAGCCGCGCCGGAGGTCGCCCGCGCGCAGGCGCGCGCTCGCCAGGTCGCTGCGCGAGCGGCGCGGATCCGCGCGCGGCTCGAGCAGGCGCCGCTGCCATGCCAGGGTGGCGCCCCAGGGCGCTGCGACCGGGGTCTCGAGCGAGCCGCGCAGCGTGCGCGCCTGGTTCTGATCCACGAACCCGCTGGCGCCGTCACGCGCCTCGCGCCGGACCGCGATGCCCACCAGGGCGCGCCAGGCCAGCGCGCGGGGGGTCCTGAGCTCGCCACCCAGCTCGCGCGTGCGCAGGCCCACGCGGCCGGTGTCGCTGGGGGAGCGTCGCTCGTCCCACTCGCCGCGCAGCGCCGGCTCGAGCCACCGCAGCCGCAGCTGCAGCTCGCCCGTCCTGCGTTCGCGCCCGCCGTCCGGGAAGCGCAGCCCGGCCTGCTCGCCTTCGGCCCGCTCCCACGCCGCCCGGCTCGTGAGCGTGCCCTCGCGCGACCACTGGGCGGCGCGCCGCAGCGAGCGGAAGCCATCCGGAGTCGCGAGCTGGCCGACCGCGGCGCGCAGCTCCCCGCCTCCGCGCGGCTTGAGGAACCCGCTCAGCTCGTAGCGGCTCTGGCGCTCGAGGTCGGCGCCCACCGGGAGTCCCCAGTCCTCCTGGGCGAACGGCCGCTCGAGCCGCGCGAAGGAGTCGAAGCGCCGGCCCACGCCGCGCGCCAGCAGCTCGAGGCCGCCGCTGCCCCCCAGCCGGCCCGGCACCGTGCCCGCGAGCGCCAGGCGGGCCCGCCCCGCGCTACCGGTGTTGTCGCCGTCGTCGAGCGAGGAGTAGGTGTTGAGGTCGTGACTTGAGACCGCCCCTTCCAGGTCGAGCGTGAACGGTCCGCCGTGTGTACCGGCCGCCAGCGACCACAGCTGGTGCGAGTCCGGCAGGGGCAGCGGCCGGCCGACGCGATAGGCCCCGTTCCCCTGGCCGACGAAGGTGTACACGGTGCGCTCCCGCACCACCGCCGAGTCGGTGTAGTCGCCGAGCCCGGCGCCCACGCGCGCGAAGCGCACCGCGTAGTCGCCGGAGTCCACGCCCGCGAACGCATAGTGCGCCGGGACCGCGCCGGCCGGGATGAGGAGGTAGTCCCCGCCGCCCGCGACCACGCCCTCACCGATCGCCCGCGCGGCGGAATCCCCCGCGGTCTCGAGCACGAAGCGGTCGCTGGCATCGAAGCTGATGCCGAGCGGCCGGCCGCGGTCGTCGCCCTCGGTGATGAAGGTGGTGGACGCGTGGTGCGCCCCGCGTTCCCAGCTCGCCCCGCCGGCGGCCAGGTTGCGGCGGAAACGGTTGACGCTGAACTGATAGTCCACCGTGATGCGCGACGCCGAGGTGATCGGCCGCCGATTGGTGAAGGTGAGCCGTCCCCGTTCGTAGTCCATGAAGTAGTCGGCGCTCTCGCCGCGGGTGAGCCGCACCCCGTCCACGGTCACCACTTCGCTGGCCGCCACCACGCTGATGAGCGGGCTGCCGCCGCGATCGGTGAGCGGGTAGGGACCCTGGCGTCCTTCGACCCCGAAGAACTGCAGGGTGTGGAACTCTCCCTGGGCGCTGGCCGCCGCCACCACGCCGGTGAAACCCAGCCCGCGCCATTCGCCGCGCGCGCCCTGCAGCCGGCGCTCGAGGCGCGCGAACTCGCCGCGCTGCAGCTTGAGGGTGACGTCACCGAGGGCGGCGCTACCGCCCGGGGCCTTGAGCTCGATCAGCACGCGATCGAGCGACTGGAGGTCCTGGGTGGCGCCGGCGGCGCTGAGCGGGGTGTTGCGGTCGGAGAGCGCCCCGGTCAGTTCGACGCCGGGGGCGAGCGTGCCGCTCACCGCCAGGTCGAGCGACTGGCGGAGGAACGCGTCCTGGCTCGAGCCGAAGTCCACCGCGATGGTCTTGTTGCCGGAGAGGGTCAGATCGGTCCCCGCCGGGGCGAGCGTCGGCGAACGGCCGGTCCCGGGACGCGGGGCCGGGCTCGCGGCGGGCGCACCCCTCACTCCCCCGCTGTCTGTGGATAACCCAGGCATGGGGCGCCAGGTGTAGAGCTGGAACTCGAGCGGGGGCGGCGCCAGCAGCCAGCACGCACCCACCCAGATGGTGTCCCCCGGCACCGGCTCGCGCAGCAGCCGCAGCTCCCCGCGCGTGAGGTCGATCCCGTAATCCACGCCCCGCCGCCAGGCGGCCGCGCGCGTCCACACCGAGTCGCTCCCCGGGCGCAGGAAGACATGGGGGAGCCGGTAGCCCACCGTGGCGGCCTGCTGGACGAGGATGCTCACCCCGCAGGCGGGATCGCTCACGGACTTCCCCCAGGCCGCCGGCGCCGCGAGCGCGGCCGCGTACCCGACCGCGGGTCGGGACGCGAGCGCGGCGGCGAGCGCGAGCACGGCGGCGAGCCCGGACGCGTACCCCTTCACGCGCCCACGCAGGGGCGTCGTGGCCGCCGGGCGGCGGGATCGTCCTCCCACCGGGTCAGTCCTCCCGCGTGGCCCGAGCGGCCCGCTCGATCGCGAACCGGCGCACCTCGCCGCGCGCCGCCTCGGCGACCAGCAGGGTGCCGTCCGGAGCGAAGGCGAGCGCGCGCGGGCGGGCGAGACCCGCGAGCGCGGCGAGGTCCCGGCCGTCGGCATCGAAGAGCCACAGCCGACCCGACGCCTCGTCGGCAACCGCCACGCGGCCCGAGTCGTCGACGGCGACCGCCAGCGCCCCCGGGCCGCGCGCGACCGCGAGCGGCCACGCGGCCGCCACGCGCCCGGCGGCATCCAGACGTTGGACACGCGCGTTCACCCGCTCGGCGGTGACCAGCCCCCCGCGCGGGGCCGTCGCCAGCCCCCCGAGGCCGCGGAACGAACCGGGCCGCGCGCCGAACCCGCCCAGCGTCCGCACGAAGCGGCCGGCGAAATCGAACGCCAGCACGCGGTCGCGGTCGGCATCCGCGACATACAGCGCCCCGCCCCGGTCGGCAGCGAGCGCCACCGGGTCCACGCGGCCCACCGCGTCGGCGAGCGCCGGATCGAGCAGGTCGATGAGGGTGCCCAGCCGGCGGCCGAACAGGTCGTAGCCTTCGACGCGTCGGTTCTCACGGTCGAGCGCCGCGACGGTGAGAGCGCCGAGCAACACCACCGCACCCGGCCGCCGCAGCTGTCCCGGGTCGCTGCCAAGCGCGCCGCTCTCCCCCAGCCAGCGGCCGTCGGGTTCGAAGCGCTGCAGCCGGTGGAGCGCGGCGTCCGCCACCACCAGCCGGCCGAACGCATCCACCGCGATCCCGCTCGGCTCGAGGGTCTGCCCGCGACCATCGCCCTGCGCCACGACCACGGCCACCGCCCGCAGTCGCCACGGCAGCGGATCCGGAGCGGCAGGCGCCAGCGAGTCGGCCGCGGCAGGTCCGCCGTACAGCAGAGCGAGGAGCAGGATGACGGGCACGAGGGGAGCCTCCCCTCCGTTCAGAAGTCGGCGCGCAACCCGAGGTGGAAGGCCGAGGGATCGCCGCCGGCCGGGACGCATTCCAGCTTCCAGGACGTCCGGGCGGCGTCCCTGCGCGCACCCCCGGCCGAGGCGTGGATCATGCTCAACAGCCGGTTGATCACCGCCGCCGCGAGCGCGTCGTGGGCGCGCTTGGTCGCCCGCTGCGTCGCCCGCCGCTCGGCGCGGTAGCGCAGCAGGCTTGCTTCGCTATCCCACGCCCAAGCGTCGTCGCCCTTCAGCTCGTGCGCGGCGATGTAGGCGTCGTAGGCCGCCGGGTCGCCGAAGTAGAGGTTGGCGGCGTCGCGCCGCACCACCAGCCGGTTGTACTCGTCGCTGCTCAGGTAGAAGCCGACGGTGCGCCGGTACTCTTCGTCGCGGGCGCTGAGATCGATGCCGGCGAACAGGCGGGCGGTGCGCTCGTAGGTCTGCTGGCGCATCTGCTGCTGGATCCGGAAGGCGGTGAAAGAGCCCCACACGCCGGCCTCCAGCAGTCCGAAGGCGAGCGCGGCGCGGCGCTCGCCGAGGGTCGCCTGTCCCCACCCCGGCATGGTGAGCGACTGCAACATGAGGCGGGCGCGCTCGCCGGAGAGCGTGTGGGGCAGCCGGCCGAGCCGGCGCGGGCGCGCCGGCTTCTCCGCCTCCCCGGGCTTCTCCGTCTTCGGCTTCTCCGGACGGCGACCCATGCCGCGGGCGGCCAGCAGGCCGCCGTCGTCGACCATCGCGGATGCGAGCGCCAACGCCGAGCCCAGCGCCGGCGGCGCCACCCGCGCGGGCATCTCCTCGCCGAACACCGGAGCCGGCTCCGCGAGCGCCCATGCCCCGGCCGGCGCGCAGGGCAGCCTTCCCGCGACCGGGGGGGCACCCGCCGCCGGCCCGGCAAGCGCGATCAGCAGCGGCAGCGAGACCAGGCCGCGCGCGGTGCGGCACATCAGAACTTCCGCTCCAGCGCCACGGCCACGGCCGGGCCGCGGCGCTCCATCCGCCCGTCGAGCTTGAGCCCGACGCTGCGGCTGAGCGGCAGGTTGTGGAAGCGAGCCGCCCGCAGCGCATCCACCGCCGCGATCAGATGGTTGAGCCACAGCCCGGTCGAGTAGAGTCGCGAACGAGTGAGCCGCAGGTCGGCGCGGATCCGCACGGAGCTGAACTGGGCCCGCGCGTCGCCGTTCTCCCAGCCCGACAGGTAACGCGGGTCGGAGGCGATGCTGTTGTAGAACGCCTCGCGGTCGGCCGCGTAGAGTGCGGCGATCTCGGCCGGATCGCTCTCGGTGGCGGTCGCCCAGCGCTCGAACGACCAGCCGCTCGCGGGATCGTCGGGCGGCCCCGCCACCCCCGCGGCGTCGTCACGCAGGCGGCGCGCATCGTGCCGGTACCACCACCAGCCGCCCCAGCCGGCGGCCTCGACGGCCGCGTACACCCAGCCGCTCCCCTCGCCGGTGTAGATCTGCCCGGCGCCGGGCAGCACCGCCGAGAGCGAAGCCGCGAGCGGCTCCGATTTCCAGCCGGGCAGGTCGAGCTCCACGTAGATGGAATCGTCCGACGGTCCCCATAGGCGATCGATGACGCGCTGGGCGAGCACACCCCCCGGGTCCGACCCACCTCCCACATGGCGGAACGCCAGGCGTGAGACGTCCGCCGCCGGCGGCGTGGCGCCGGAGGCGAGCGGTGTGCCCAGTGCCGCCGCGAGCAGGAGCGCCGCCAGGGCGGCGCGGCAAGCGCTCATCTCAGGAGTCCCAACGTGATGGCCTCGCTGTGCGTGGTGCTGGCGCCTCGGAATCGCAGCCGCGCCACGTAGAGCCCGGCCGGGACCGGCCCCGGGTCCCAGATCTCGAGGTTGTCCGAGCGACGGCCGGAACGGGTGAACGATGCCACCTGGTGCCCCGACGTATCGAGGATCGTGAAGTCCACCTCGGCGGGCTCGGTCAGACGGTAGGCGAACGAGACCGGACGGCGTCGGGCCGGGTTGGGGAACGCGTGCAGCGAGCCACCCTCGAGCGGGCCACTGGCGGCGGGCGGCGCCGTCGCGGTGCGAGCGGCCGGGAGCGCCGAGGTCCGGCCCGGGTCCCCGCCCAGCATCGGCCAGCTGCTCGCCACCGGGTCGACCACCTGCGGTGGCAGCGAGTAGGCGTACAGTGTCCCGAACCGTCCGTTGATGTCGGCCTGGAGGTCGGCGGGGACTGCGCGGTCCGGTGCGACGATCTCGAGCCGGCCGTCGCGGTCGAGGTCGGCCGCCGCGGGGGACCCGACGGCACCCACGCCGGTCGCGAGCGGCCACCCGGCGGGGACGCGGCCGTCGCCGCGGAATGCGGCGAGGATGCCGCTGGCGTCGAGTGCCACCACTTCGGCCCTGCGGTCGCCGTCCACGTCGAGCGCGAGCGCTGGGCTGTCGGTGCGGAAGCCCTCCCGGGTGGCGGCGCGCGGCCAACCGGGCGACGGATACCCGCTCTGATGGAGGAAGGCGATCCGCGAGGCGACCGACTGGGTGAGCACCTCCGCGTAGCCGTCGCCGTCGGGATCGCCGGCGCCGAGCCCGGCCACCAGCGTGTCACCCAGCGACCGACCCCAGCCGGGCAGTGCCGCGCCCGCCGGGCAGAAGGCCCACAGCCAGTCGGCGTGGTGGACGATGAGTGCCGGTACGCCGGTGGCACAGGTGGGCGCGGCGCCCGCCGGACGACCGTTGCCGTCGAAATCGAGCCACAGGAAGTCGGGCGCGAAGCCGGCACCGCCCAGGCGTCGCGGCCACAGCGAGACCCCGCCCGGCAGCGGACCCGCCGTGTTGGAGAACACCGCAACCTCCCCGTCGGCGCCACCCGCCGCCACCAGGGCCGCCCCGCTCGACGGATCGCGCCACACGGCCAGCCGGCCTCTCACGCCCCCCTCGAGGGCCGCTCCCACCAGTGTCCGCCCCTCACCGGCCAGCTCGATCTCGTACACGCGGCCGTCGGCACAGCCGACGAACACCGTGGCGTTGGGGTAGAGACCGGCGATGACGGGCGGCGTGGTGACGATCGACGGCAGTGCCGCCGGCCACCCCGGCCGCGGCGTCCCGAAGTGATCGATGAGCCAGACCCGGCCGCCGGGTACGCCGCCGATCGAGTCGGCACTGGCGTCATAGTAGGTCGAGACGGCGAAGTACGAGGGACCGTCGGGTGGATCCGTCAGCGGATCGCCGATCGGCAGCGCCGCCATCAGCGGGCGCGGCCGCGGATCACCGAGGCGATCGAGGTGGGCGAATGCGTGGGGGCCGGAGAGGAGACCCTTCCCATCCACGCGTACCGCGAACAGCGCCGTGCTGTCGGGACTCCCCGCTGCTCCCCCGGCCCAGCACACCTCGACGTGCCGGTCCGGGGCGCCGTCGGCATCGACCGCCAGCAGCAGCGGCCCGCCGTCCGGGAAGTCGGCCGCGACCGGCCAGCCGTCGAGTTGCCAGTCGTTGACGACGCTGAATCGCATCGTCGACCCGGGCTCGTCGAGGATGTCGATGCGCGCGTGCGGAAGGGTGCCGGTGTGCGGTCTCAGGTTCGGCACCGTGGCGTCACCGAGCGTGCGGTTGTTGCTCAGGAAGTAGGGATCGTAGGGACTCCCGAACAGGAACGGCGAGCTGGGATCCCCGAGGTCCGCCAGCCCGTCCGCCTCGATCACCGAGATGGCCGGCCGCGCCGGGTCGGTGTTGAACCCGTAGTCGCGCTGCGGGTCGATGCGCATCGCGGTCTCGAAGGGGATGAGGCTCGCGTCGATGTGCCAGACCAGCAGGCCGCCGCTCGGCAGCGGCGGCGTGCCCTCGGCGTGGGGCCGCGAGGGCAGCAGCGCGTCGTACTCGTAGCGGTCGGGAAACTTCGGCCCCAGCACGACGCGCGTCGTCGAGTCCTGATCGAGCGGCACCGAGTCCGAGGCCGCGATCGCCCGGTTCTCCAGCACCAGGTACTCGTCGCTGGAGAGGAAGAGGCGCCGCATGTCGGGGTTCCGCTGGCTGTTGGCGATGGTGAGGGTGTCGCCCGACACCACATCGCTGAACGACAGCACGTCGCTCAGGAAGAACCGGTGGAAGGGATCGAGGCTCGGCGGCAGCAGCCCGACCGCGAAGCTCTCGCTGCCGTCCGGGAGCTGGAATGGAGCGCCCACCAGGTTCCCGCTGTCCATCAGCGACCAGTACCCGTCCACCGGCCGCCCGGTGAAGACGTCGTAGAGGTCGGCGAAGCCGAAGAGAAGATGCCCGCTCTCGTGGGCGATCACCCCGTTGAGCGCGCCAAAGAATCCGTCCTGGCTGCTGGTCTCGGGACAGAGGACCGCACGATCGATCGGGCGGTTGAGCGAGTCCGGGAAGACGACGGCGTCACGGTCGAGCACGCCGATCGTGAAGGTGGGGATGTCCTCGGGGCTGTCCTGGCGGAGGTCGCTCTGCAGATCGCTGCCGGCGTGGATGATCATGAACCGGTCGTAGTCGTCCCACGGGATGCGGTCACCGAAGGCCGACTGCGACATCGAGTCGGCGGTGAACAACGCGGCCCGGAAGAGATCGACCGCGGCCTGATAGATCTCCTGGCTGAAGGCCCACGGTCCGAAGTCGGCCATGTCGTCGAGCATGTAGGCGCCGTCGGCGACGCGCGGCCACACGTCCCCGACGATCACCACCCGGCCGTACGATTGGGCGTCGTAGTAGCGTCGCAGCGCCTCGAGGTGCGCGAGGTAGAACGCCCGGTCGTGCGGCGGCCGATCGATCGGCGCGGCGGTGGTGTCCGGACCGGAGAGATCGAATCGCCCGTTCCCGCTCGAGAGGTCGCCACCGCGGTCGTTCCAGAAGGCCACCCGGATGATGGCGAGCCGGAGCGTGTCGGGCGGGCCGGAGACCGCGGCCGTCGCGGCCTGCGCGGAGTGCGGGTCGCGAAGCGCGAGGGACGGTGGGGTCCAGCCGCGGCGTCGGTTGGCGCGCGGCGACCAGTCGACGCCCGGCCGACTCAGGAGGTGCGGGAAGGCGCGCCAGCGCTGGGCGCGCACCTCCTGTTCGTGACGCCACGCGCCCGGACCGGCGTTCGGACCGCCCGGCATGAGGGCGGGCGGCGGCACGGCGCGCGTGCGGGCTGCGGGGGCCGCGGGGCCCCTCGTCGCGCCCTCCCGCGATGGCGGTGCGGGCGCGGTCGCGGAGTGCCCGGTCGTGGCCGGCAGGGTGAGCCGGCGGACAACGAGTTGGCCGGAGGCGGTCGTCGCCAGACCTCCGGCCAATGACACGAGTGCGGCGATGGTGACGGCGAGGGCGTGTCCGCGCAAATCCAGACCCTGAACCCCGGGAAGGACGACTAGAAGCGGTAGCCGAGCGTGATCCTGGTGACCGCCGGCAGCGTGCGGGCCTGGGGCATGCTGCCCAGGTCGAGGCTCAGATTGTTCCACGAGACCCCGAACCCGTAGCTCAGGCCGCTGATGTCACCCGAGGGGTCCGCGACCCAACCGATGCGGCCGGCGAGCTGGTCGACGAACGAGAGCTCCGCGCCGTGGTTGTAGGTGCGGAACTCGCTGTTCACGAGCGACTGGTTGAAGTCCTCGACCAGCGTCAGGGTGAAATCCTTGCGGGTGATCGGCACCCACGCGGCACCGACCTTCAGGTTGCGGCTGAGCGGGTCGGCCTTGTCCTCGTCGATGAACGCCAGCGACGGTCCCAGGTTCTGCACGTTGAGCCCGAAGTTGAGCCGCGCCGCCGGGATCTTGTAGAGGGCGCCGAGGTCGAAGCCGAAGGTCGAGCCGATGCCCTGGTACGAGCTGGGCGCCAGCTGCACGCGGACGTATTTCACCGCCGCGCCCACCGAGAGATCGGGGAAGAGCTGGGTGCCGTAGTAGAGCGCCGGGGAGAACTCGACCGGCGTGTAGTTGCCGATCTGCGTGCCGGAGGAGTTCGTGAGGTCGATGTTCCCGTAGGACAGGAACAGCACCCCGATCCCGAAGGAGCCCCATCCCTCCATCGGGTGGAGGTAATTGAGGAAGTTGTAGGTGACGTCGTCGGCCAGACCCGGCACCAGCTTCGAGTGGGTATACTCGGCGGCCGGCCGCCCCACGAATCCGAGTGCGGCCGGGTTCCACCAGGCCACCCCGGTGGGATCGTCAGCCAGCGCCACGCCGGCCGCCCCCATGGCGACCTGCCGCGCTCCCGGCTGGATGTCGAGCGAGCGGGCCGTCCCCTGTGCCCAGACATCGGCCGCGATGAGAAGCCCCAGGACGAGGGCCGCCAAGCGAATGGATACGCGCATGAAGCTCCTCCCAAAGACCAGAAGCCCCCCCCTGCGGGGCGGCGGATGGAGATACTACACCGACCCCGCCACGCCCGCTCCAAGCTTTTTTCAGGGGCGGGGTTGGGGACATTGCATGATGCGACCTGCGGGCTTGGCACCCCGGGCCCTGCCGCTAGCGCCCGAGGACCACGACCCGACCCTCCCCGACCGCCCGGGAGCGCGGGCTGCTGCTGCCGTCCTCCTCGCGAGTGTTGACCTGGACCTTGAAGAGGTAGGTGCCGTTCGCGAGCCGCTGTCCCTCGGCGTCCAGGCCATCCCAGGGGATCTGGACCTGCCCCAGCCCCCCGAATGACTTGAGCGACCGGATGAGCCGCCCGGAGACCGTATAAAGGTGGAGCAGTACGTTGACGGAATCCCCCGGCGCGTCGATGACGAACTGCCCGCCACTTCCCGGGCCGCCCGAGCGGGTCGGATTCGGGAACAGGAATGCCCGCCGCACCGTGAGCTGCGGTCTCTCGCTGACCTCGAACGCGATGCTGGCGCTGGCGCGATGCTGCGCCGCATTGATCCCGGCGGCGAGGTTGTCGGCGGCGCTCACCGTGATGCTGTGCGGCCCGGGGGCGAGCCCCGGCAGGCGGAAGTTGGCGGTCCCCGCCTGGTACGAATTGGCGGCGTAGCGGAAGGTCGAGGTGATGTCCACGCGCGTGTTCGAGTTCCCGTCCACGGTGACGATGATGCCGTTCTGGACCGTGTGGCCGGTGATCAGGATGCCGCTCTCGTCGAAGAGGTCGATGCGCAGCTGCGCGTCGGGACGGACGGAGGTCGAGCCGCCGGCGAACGAGAGGGCGACCCGGGGCCCCTCCTCGGCCCCGGCGGGCGGCGTGCCCGCGATCAGGGTGAAGGGCTCGCTGCCCGCCCCGTCGATCCCCGACCCGACCCCGACCGCCGACCCGTTCGCGTAGCCGCGCACCCGGGCCCGCGGCCCGAGGACCGCGTCCAGCGGCACCACGAACTGACCGGTGAGCGTCCCGTTGGTGACCCGCGCGTCCCCGCGGAACATCGGCGCTGCGCGGAACGGGTACGGCTCGCGGGTGCAGAAGGTGCAGTCGAACGTCGTGTCGATGGGGGCCGAGTCCTCGATGAGGATCGCCGTGGCGCCCGTGAACGGCATCACCGTCCCGCCGGGCCGGTCGAGGATGCGGCCGTCGAAGCGCACGATCTCGCCGCGCCGGAGCGTGTCGATCGGGTTGCCGCCGGCGTCCCTGAGCGTCAGCTCCACCCACAGCCGGGGCAGGGCGAGACTCGTGCCGGCGTCGCCCATCACCTGGTACTTCTGGTTGTTGGTGCTGCCGGTCTTTGCCCCGAGCAGAGCCTCGGCGATCCCGACGAAGAACTGACCGTAGGTGGCCGAGGTGGCCGTGGTGTCGCGCTGGAAGATGAGGTCGTAGAGCACGCGGTTCAGCTCGGCATTCTGGCCGCTGAACGCGAGCTCGGTGGCCGAGATCACCGCCAGGCAGCCCCCACCCGGGTTCATGATCAGCCGTTCGCCCAGGCTCTGGACGCTGGGGTCGTTGTACTTGCCCACGTCGCACGAGGCCGCCACGAACACCCCCGGCTTCGCGGCGTTGGTGAGGGTCCCCGCGTCCGACTCCAGGAAGACGCTCTCGTCGGCGATCTTGGAGGGGCTGCCGTGGCCGATGTAGTTCCACATCACCACGCCTTCCCCGTTGATGTTCTTGAGGATATCGGCCTTGGCGCCCGGCTTGGTGTCGTTGGGACCGTCCGGATAGGTGTGCAGGTAGACGTACACCCGGTCGATGTGGTTCGGCATCTCCCGGGTGTCGAGCAC
>JBBTLZ010000024.1:0-22501 GCA_038068435.1 Candidatus Eiseniibacteriota bacterium
GAGCGCCGGGAGCAGGCCCAGGCCACGCTGTTCGACCTGGCGGGCAAGGAGGGTGAGAAATGAACCCGGCCGTGAACACCATCGCCAACCGCCTGAGCCTCCGCCCGCCCCAGCGGACGTCGCTCGAAATCCTGGCGCGCATCTGCGACATCATCTCCACGGAGAAGGGAACGGACGTCGGCCAGGCCCTCAAGGCCGTCCAGTCGGAGTTTTCGACGGTCACGGATTTCGAGCGGGACTTCCCGTCCCTCTGCTTCGCCCTGGCGACCGGCGTGGGCAAGACGCGACTCATGGGGGCCTTCATCGCCTACCTCAACAAGACCGAGGGCATCCGCCACTTCTTCGTCCTCGCCCCGAACCTGACCATCTACAACAAGCTGATCGCGGACTTCACGCCCAACACGCCGAAGTACGTCTTCCAGGGAATCGCCGAGTTCGCGGTCGAGCCGCCGGAGATCGTCACCGGCGACAACTACGAGAGCGGGCGAGGCGTCCGAGCGGGAAACCTCTTCGAGTCCGGCGTCCACGTGAACATCTTCAACATCGGCAAGATCACGAGCATCGAGACGCCCAAGGGCGCGGTCAAGACGAACGTCCCCAAGTTCCGCCGCCTGCAGGAGTACATCGGCCAGAGCTACTTCGACTACCTCTCGAAGCTGGACGACCTGGTGCTCCTCATGGACGAGTCGCACCGTTACCGGGCATCGGCGGGCATGAAGGCCATCAACGAGCTCAAGCCCATTCTCGGACTGGAACTCACGGCCACGCCACAGATAGAGCGCGGCGACGCATCGGAGCCCTTCAAGAACGTGATCTACAGCTATCCCCTCTCGAACGCGATGGAGGACGGGTTCGTCAAGGAACCCGCCGTCGCCACGCGCGAGAACTTCGACATCAAGAACTACGACGAGGGCGGGCTGGAGCGCCTCAAGCTCGAGGACGGGGTCCGCATCCACGAGAACACGAAGGTCGAGCTGGAGGTCTACGCCCGCGAGAACGGCGTGCCCATCGTGAAGCCTTTCATGCTCGTGATCGCCAGGGACACGGACCACGCCAACGCCCTGGTGAAGCTGATGGAGGACGACACCTTCTTCGAGGGCCGCTACAAGGGCAAGGTCATCACGGTGCACTCCGCCCTCAAGGGGGAGGAGCGGGACGAAACGGTCGAGCAACTGATCCACGTGGAGAAGCCCGACAACCCCACCGAGATCGTGATTCACGTGAACATGCTCAAGGAAGGCTGGGACGTCACCAATCTCTACACCATTGTGCCGCTGCGGGCGGCGAACTCGAGGACACTTGTGGAGCAGTCCATCGGCCGGGGCCTGCGCCTGCCTTACGGCAGGCGGACCGGCGTGGGCACGGTGGACCGGCTGACCATCGTCTCGCACGACAAGTTCCAAGAGATCGTGGACTACGCCAACAGCCCCGAGTCCATCATCCGGGGCGGGCTGAAGATCATCCACATCACCGACGAGCGCTCGCGCGTGGTCGTGGCCGAGCCGGAGATCGTGAAACGGATCGCCGAACCCCTCGCCCCGCATGGCAAGCCCGGCACACCCGCCGACCAGCAGAAGTTCCTCTTTGAGTCGCCCAGGGAGCGGGAGGCGGCGAAGGCCACGCTCGAGGTCATCCACCGGGAGTACGAGCGCCTGCCGCGCTCGGCCGACCTCACCAAGCCCGAAGTCCAGAAGCAGATCGTCGAGAAGGTCAAGATGCTCATCACGCCCGCCCAGCGCGAGATCGAGGACGTGGCGGAGAAGCTGGACGTGGAGAAGGTCGTTGCCAAGACCATCCAGCTCCACAACGAGCTGTCCATCGACATCCCCCGCATCACGATCCAGCCCGTGGGCGACGTAACGCGCGGCTACCGCGAGTTCAAGATGGACCTTTCGAGGGTGCACTACCAACCCGTGGACAACGAGATCCTGATCCACGAACTGCACCGCCGCGAACAGCACCGCCTGATGAGCGGAACCGGCATCGTCCCCGAGGAGAAGCCGGAGGACTACCTGGTGCGCGGGCTCATCGATTTCAACGACATCTCCTACGACGATCAGGCCGAACTGCTCTACAAGCTGGCCGGGCAGACCGTGGCTCACTTGCACTCCTACCTGAAGGACGGGGAGGAGGTCCTCAACGTGCTCCAGTATCACCAGCAGGGGCTGGTGAACCTGATCCACGCGCAGATGCAGGAGCATTACGAGGAGAAGGCCACGGCCTACGAGGCGCACGTGAGCAAGGGGTTCACCACGCTTCGGCCGAACAACTACTCGGCTCCGTCCGACGAGGCCGAGCGCGACTTTCGCGCCCCCGTCATCGAGAAGCAGGACATCCGCAAGATGCTCTTCAGCGGCTTCAAGAAATGCCTCTACCGCGTCCAGAAGTTCGATTCGGATTCGGAGCGGCGATTCGCAGTCGTGCTGGAGAATGACTCCGAGGTGCTCAAGTGGCTCAAGCCTGCCAAAGGGGCCTTCCAGATTCACTACGCGAGCGACGCCGCCTACGAGCCCGACTTCGTGGTGGAGACGAAGACGGGGAAGTTCCTCTGCGAGCCGAAGAGCGCCGCCGAGATGGAAGACCGAGAAGTCTTGGCGAAGGCCGAGGCGGCGGCTGAATGGTGCAAGCACGCCACCGAGCACGAGCGCAAGCACGGCGGCAAGCCGTGGACGTACTTACTGATTCGCCATGACGTGATCACGGACAACAAGACCCTGAAGGGCCTGGCTGCCTCTTGCACCTATCACAGCGCCGGTACGAGCAGCGGCGAACCGAGGATCTTCCCCTTCCGGCGGATGACGCCGCGCGAGGAGCAGAAGTACAGCACTTGCGTTCCGCTCCTGACGCTCAAGGCCGCCGCCGGCGCGTTTGGCGATCCGCAGCACGTCGAGGAGGACGAATGGGAGTGGGTCGCCATCGAGACGAGGCATCGCCTGCGCCCGGGTATGTTCGTCGCCCAGGTCGTCGGCAAGTCGATGGAACCCGCCATCCCGGACGGCGCCTACTGCCTCTTCGCGGCGCCGGTCACCGGCACGCGGCAGGGCAAGACCGTGCTCGTCCAACTACGCGACGCCCCCGACCCTGAGACCGGCGAGCGCTACACCGTCAAGCGCTACGAGAGCGAGAAGACCAAGGACGGGGACTCCTGGCGCCACACCAGGGTCACTTTGAAGCCGGTGAACCCCGACTTCGAGAGTATCGAGCTCTCCGGCGTCGAAGATGGCCAGGTGCAGGTAATCGCGGAGTGTCTCGAAGTGCTGAGGTGATCAGAGTAATGCGAACGCCTCGGGCTGGGAGAAACTGAACATGGACGTACTTGAACCGGAGGGGAGGAGAAACTTGGTGCTGTTGCCATAGATGGACCTCCTCGCCCTCTCCGAGGTGCGCTGGGGCTACTTCCGCACGCGGAAGCAATTCCTGCTGTCGCGATTCCCCGAACGCTGGCGCGTCTTCTTCGCCCAGCCGCCGGGGTCGGGCGGCGACGATCCGTGGACGCCGCGGCGGGAGGGGAACGTCACCTGCTTCACGGTGCCGTTCCTCAAGCCCGCGACCACGCAGCCGCTCTACAACGCGGTCGCCTCCACGAGCCTCGGCCGCCGGATGATCGATCTCGCCGCCGGGCGTCACCTGCGGCGCATGCTGGCGAAGCTCGGCGTCGAGCCCAACCCGGTGGTCATGATCTCCAACATCTACGCGGCGGGGATCCTCGGCACGCTCACGCGCCGGCTCACCGTCTACGACTTCAACGACTCGCCGTTCCAGTTCGCGGGCTCGCCCCCCTGGGCGCGCGACTACTGGCGGCGCTCGCTCGCCCAGGTCGATGTGGTGTTCGCGGTCTCCGAGTACTACCGGCGCCAGCTCGCGGCCGAAACCACGAAGCCGGTCATCAAGCTCGGCAACGGCGTCGAGTTCGACCACTTCGCGAGGCCGCAGCCGGTCCCCGACGACATGAAGGACCTGCCCCGGCCACGCATCGGCTACCTGGGGTTGCTCTCGCACTTCCTCGACTTCGAGGTGCTCGAGGCGCTGCGCCAGGCCCGCCGGGGGGGGACGCTGGTGCTGGTGGGTCCGGGCAGTCCCGCTACCGAGGGGCGGGTGATGGAGCTGGTGGCCCGGGGCGGGGTCGCCCTGCTGGGTTCGCGTCCCTATGAGCAGGTGCCGGCCTATCTCCAGGCGCTGGATGTCGGTGTGATACCTTTCCGGGCTCAAGACCCGTTCGTGCAGGGTATCAACCCCAACAAGGTGTACCAGTACCTGGCCTCCGGGGTCCCCGTCGTGACCACACCCTTGCTCGACCTGCCACCGGCGTCACCGCAGCTCCAGTTCGCCTCGGACCCCGCCGGGTTCGCGGTCGCCGTGGGCCGCGCGGTGGAGTCCTCGCGCGACCCGGGAGCCTGCCGATCGCTGGCGCGTCCCTACGACTGGAGCGCCCTGGCCCGGCGCATGGTGGCCGAGATCGAGAGCCGACTGTCCGCCGGCGCGTGAGCGCCCCGCCGTCCACCGGGACCCGAGCCCCCATGGCCGACAAGAAGCCGAAGCCGCGGAAAGCACCGCCCGCCCGACCGCCGCTCACGCTCTCCACCGCGTGGGCGGCCGCACTGTTGGGCCTGCTGGTGGTGCTGTTCTTCCACGAGCTGGTGCTGGAGGGGAAGACCTTCGTCTCGCCCGATGCCCTGGCGCCGGCGGGCTTCGTGCGCATGGGCGAGCAGTCGCTCTACCGGGAGCACGTCTACCCGCTCTGGAACCCGTTCGTCTTCCTCGGCATGCCCTCGTTCGCGAGCGGCGCCTACAACCCGCTCATCTATCCGCCCGACTGGCCGCTGGCGCTGCTGCAGAAGGTGCTGCCGCTCCCGGACATGACCTGGATGCTCCTCTATTACTTCCTGGCGGGATTGTTCACGTTCCTGCTGGCGCGGGAGTGGGGCGCCACCGCCGAAGGGGCACTGCTGGGCGCGGCGGCGTTCGTGTTCGCCCCCAACCTGGTGGCGGTGGGCTCGCACGGGCACGGGAGCCAGCTGGTGGACTCCGCCTATCTGCCGCTGATGCTGTGGCTCACGGCGCGCTGGATGCGCGGTGGCGGGCTCGCCAACCTCGGGTGGCTGGCGCTGGCGGGCGGATTCCAGATGCTGCGCGGGCATGCGCAGATCGCCTTCTACACCTGGCTCGCGATCGGCCTCTACCTGGTGGTCGATGTGGTCGCCTCACTCGCGCGTCCGTCGTCCGCAGCGGCCCCGCCGGCGGCGAAGCTGGGCCGCGCTGTGGGTGTGGGGGCGGCGATGGCCCTCGCCTTCGGCATCGCCGGCTTCTACAACCTGCCGCTCCGCGACTACGCGCGTTGGTCCATCCGCGGCGGCGGCGAGGACGGGGGCGTGGGGATCCAGTACGCCACCCAGTGGTCGATGGCGCCCTGGGAGCTGCTCACGGTGGTGGTGCCGGGTGCGGTGGGCTTCGGCGACCAGACCTACTGGGGGGCGATGCCGTTCACGAACTATCCCAACGCGTTCATGGGGGTGGTCGTCGTCATCCTCGCGCTGCCCGCGCTGCTCGGCGGCGGCGCGCCGCGCCTGTTCGCGGCACTGCTGGCCCTCGTCTCGCTCACCATCTCCTTCGGCAGCCACTTCCCGCTCTACGGCTTCCTCTACCAGCACCTGCCGCTCTTCAACAAGTTCCGGGTGCCGGTGATGATCATCCTCCTGTTCCAGCTGGCGCTGGCGCTCGGGGCCGCCTGGGGATGGAGCGCGGTGGCGGTGGAGCGCGCGGGCGGGGTGCCAGGCCGTGCCGCCGGCCGCCTGCTGATCGGCGCGGCGCTGGTGCTGGGGCTGGTGCTGGTCATCGGCGTGGCGGGGCAGGAGGCGTGGCGCGACGGCTACGTCCGCACTGCGTTGGCGCACCGGGAGGGCTACCCGCGCGAGGCGGCGCTGTTCGCCTACACGCGCTACGTCGGCGATCTCGCCCGCGCGTGCTTCCTCGGCCTCGCCGCACTGGGGCTGGTCGGGCTCGCGCGCGCCGGGCGCCTCTCGGCCCCGCTCGCCTCGCTCGGCCTGCTGGCGGCGATGCTGATCGAGCTGTGGCCGGTGAGCGGCGCGGTGATGAAGCCGGTCATCGGTGAGCGGCAGGTGGCGAGCATGGAGACCGGCCGCGACGATGTGGTCGAGTTCCTCGAGCACGCCGGTCCGGTGGGGAGCTTCCGAATCCTCCCGACCGACGAATTCCAGAGCAACCGCTACGCCGGCTTCGCCATCGCCTCGGTGGGAGGTGCCCATGCCGCGAAGACCCGCCTGATCCAGGACCTGATCGAGGCGGGAGGGGCCGAGAACCTGAACTGGATGCGGCTCCTCAACGTCCGCTTCGTGGTGTCGCGGCAGCCGGTGGACTCGATCCCGGGCCTTACGCGGCGCCATCAGGGGAGCGGCACGGTGTTCGAGCTGCCGCAATGGCTGCCGCGCGCGACGGTGGTCGGCGAGTACCGGGTCGTGAGCCCGGCGCGTGTCATCCTCGATTCGGTCGCGGTCGGGAGCAGCGACGCGGCACGGGTCACGTTCCTCGAGAAGGACCCCGGCCTCACGCTCGGGCCGGTCGCGGGGGCGCGTGCCACCATCACCTCGTACAAGCTCAACGACGTCGCGGTCGAGGTGGAGACCCCCGGGGCGGCGCTCCTGCGCCTCGCCGACCTCTGGTATCCGGACTGGACGGCCACGGTGGACGGCCGCCCGGCTGAGATCCTCAAGGCCGACTACCTGCTGCGCGCCGTGGCGGTGCCGGCGGGGACGCACCGGGTCGAGTTCCACTTCCGCCCGCGCGCCATGCGCCAGGGACTCCTGCTCTCGTGCGCGAGCCTGCTGGTGGCGCTGGCCGTGCTGGGCGCGGGGCTCCTGCGCCGCCGTCCGGCGGCGGACACGGCGCCCGGAGGGGCGTGATGGAGAAGCTGGTCATCATCCCCACCTACGACGAGCGTGAGAACATCGCGGCGCTGCTCGACGCGCTGCTGGCGCTGCCGTACGCGCTCGACGTGCTGGTGGTGGACGACAACTCGCCCGACGGGACCGGGGCGCTGGTCGAGGAGAGGAGGCGCGTCGAGCCGCGCGTCCACCTGCTCCAGCGGCCGAGCAAGATGGGACTCGGCTCGGCGTACCGCGACGGGTTCCGCTACGCGCTCGACCACGGCGCCGAGTACATCTTCGAGATGGACGCCGACTTCTCGCACGACCCGGCGGCCATCGGCGATTTCCTGGCGGCGGCCCGCGACGCGGACGTGGTGCTGGGCTCGCGCTACCTCGGCGGTGTGCGGGTGGTCAACTGGCCCCTCAACCGGCTCATCCTCTCGCGCTCCGCCAACGTGTACACTCGTCTCGTCACGGGCCTGCCGGTGCACGACGCCACCGGCGGCTTCAAGTGCTTTCGCCGGCGCGCGCTCGAGGGCATCCGGCTCGACCAGGTCCGCTCCGACGGCTACGCGTTCCAGATCGAGGTGTCCTTCAAGTGCTGGAAGCGCGGATTCAGGATCCGCGAGATCCCCATCGTGTTCGTGGACCGGCGGGCCGGCGTCTCAAAGATGAACCGCCGCATCATCTGGGAGGCCGCCGGCATGGTGTGGCGCCTGCGCTTCATGGACCTCCTGGGCCGTTGGGATTGAAGGCATGAAGAACCCCATCGGGCTGCCCGCGCCCGCCCGCGGGCTCACGCGTTGGCTCGCCGCCGCCTGCCTGCTCGCGGCGCCGCCGGCCGCGGCCGCTGCGACGGGCGCGTGGCAGACCCACCTCCGCGTGCGGGACTTCACCGACCTCATCGTCACGGGCGACGCGGTGTGGTGCGCCACCGCCGAGGCCGGCCTGCTGCGCTTCGATCGCGTGACGCGCCGGTTCCAGGCCATCACCCGCGAGCCCGGCACCATCGCCAGCAACCACCTCACGAGCCTCGCCTTCGACCGCGTCGGGCGGCTGTGGGTGGGCACCTTCGAATCGGGGGTGAGCCGCCGCGCCGCCGACGGGACGACCTGGGAGCTGGTCAACGCCTTCGACGGGCTACCGGGGGACAGCGTCACCACCATCACCGTCGCCGGCGACACGCTGTGGATCGGCACCCGCGGCGGCATCGCGCTGTGGGACGGGCGCCAGGTGCTGGGATCGCTCCCGGACGGGAACACGGTGTCCTTCGACACCACCTTTGCGATCCCGGCCATCACCGGCATCGTGCAGCTGGGCGACACGCTGTGGCTCTCGACCCCGCGCGGCGTCGGCTTCGCCCGCGCCACCACCAATCTCACGGACTGGCGCAAGGCGAACGCCGGGCTGCCCACACTCGCGGTCGAGCATCTCGCCAGTGACGGACAGGCGCTGTTCGCGCAGGCGGGCGGGTCCGTCTACCGCTGGGAGCCGGACAGCCTCAAGTGGTTCTCCATCGGCTCGATCGGCAGGGTGCACAACCTCAAGGAGGACTACGGGACGGTCCTGGTGGGGACGTCCCTCGGCATCTGGCGACATCGGGCGGGCACCGCATCGTTCACCCAGATTACGGATTCCCCGGTGGCGGCACCGACCGACGGGGACGACCCGGAGCCGTCCGTCGACCCGACCGGGTTCACGACGCACTACGCCGGCAACTCGGCCGGGCTGTGGGAGGAACCGGCCACGCCGGGCCCATGGGCGCTTTACCCGCCGCCCGGGCCGCCGGGGAACACCTACAGCAACATCGTCATCGACGGCACCCGCGTCTACGCCGCCACCCGATCCGAGGGCATCGGCCGCTGGGACGGGAGCAGCTGGTTCGCGTGGCTGCCCGGGGCGTGCGCCGGCCCTTGTCCCAACACCTTCAAGAACGCCACCGAGGTCTTCGCCATGCTGGTGGATCGGGAAGGCCAGAAGTGGGTGTCCTGCTGGGGCTATGCGATGGAGCGCTTCGACGACTCGGTGGAGCCGCCGCTCTTCACCCACTTCTGGACTCAGGGCGGCTCGGAAGTCCCGCACACGGTCGCCTTCGGCGCGGCGGCGGATTCCAACGGGGGCCGCTGGTTCGGCATGGACACCTGGGACCCAGAGCGGTTCGAGGCGCTCGGGCTCGACTTCTACGACGCGACCGGCGTCTACGCGGGGACCTGGGGCCCCGGCTTGCCGAGCCTCGTGCGCGGCGGCAAGATCCGCGCGATCACCGTGGACAAGGCCGGGCGCATCTGGGTGGGCTACGCGGGTGCCGCGAACAGCGGGGTGGACCATTTCACCGGGTTCCCCGAGTCGCCGAACCCCGACTTCCGCACCGTCGCCAACACGACCAGCCTCGACATCTGGGGGCTGGTGGCGCACGGCGATTCCATCTGGGTGCTGACCGACCGCGACCTGCGTCGCATCAGCCGCACCAGCGTGCCGCCCCGGGTGGTGCAGTCGCAGAGCACACCGGCCGGACGACCGCTCGGCACGCGACTGATGGACGTCGCCCCGAACGGCGACGTGTTCGTTGGGAGCGAGGAGGGGGTGCGCTGGTACCGCGGCGACGGCACCACCCAGGACTTCACGATCGCCAACTCCCCGCTTGCCGCCAACGACGTGCGGGCGATCGCGGTCGACCGCGCCACCGGGGTCGTGTGGTTCGGCACCGCCGAGGGGCTCAACCGCTTCGATCCCGCCTACCGCCCGCCGGCGCTGCCGCCCGGGGTGCCGGACTCGCTGCGGGTCTACCCCAATCCCGCGACACTGACCGGGCTCGGGCTCCAGCTACGGCTGCTGGGCGCTTCCGCCGGTTACACCGGCGGCATCTACGACCTGCGCGGCCGGCTCCTGCACCGTTTCGCGACCGCCGACCGCGGGCAGATCTTCTGGGACGGGCGCGACGATGACGGCGTGCTGGTCAAGCCGGGCGTCTACTTCGTGCGCGCCGAGGGCGGCGGACGCCAGGCCCGCGCGCGCTTCGTGCTGCTTCACTGACGCCGGTGGGCGCCGGGGTCGGAGGCGCACGGCGCGCGGAAGCCCACCGGGCGTCCACCGGTGCGCCGCGGGAGGGAGCCGCGTGAGGATCGCGACACTCGCGAATGCCGCGGTCGGCCACACGCGGCGCTGGGTCGAGCACTTCCGCGCGCGCGGACACGAGGTGCGTGTGTGGTCGCTCGAGCGCGGGCCGGTCGAGCTCGCCGCCGAGCCGCTCCCGGCCGCCCCGCTGCCCGGCGTCCTGCGCTACCCGCTCGCGGCGCCGGCCCTGACGGGGGCGCTCGCGCGCTTTGCGCCGGACCTGGTCGACGCCCACTTCGTGCCCAACTACGGCCTGCTCGGCGCATTGAGCGGCAGGCATCCGCTGTCGGTCACCGCCTGGGGATCCGATCTGCTGCTGGCTGGCCGCAGCGGCCCGCTGCAGCGCGCGCGCGCCCGCTTCGTGCTCACGCGCGCCGACCTGGTGCTGGCCGACGCCGCGAACCTGGGCCGCGCCGCGCGGGAGCTGGGTGCTCCCGCCGACCACGTGCACGTCATCCCGTGGGGCGTGGATCTCGTGCGTTTCCGGATGACGGGCGCGCGCGAGCCCGGTCTCCTGCTCAGCACGCGGATGCACGAGCCGGTCTACGACCTGGAGACGCTCATCGCCGGCGTGGCGCCGGTGATGGCGCGGCGTCCGCACCTGCACCTGGTGCTCGCCGGCGACGGCCGTCGGCGCGGCGCGCTCGAGCGCCTGGCGGCGCGCCTGCTGCCCGCCGGGCGCTACCGATTCGTCGGCGTGCTCGAACGCCCGGCGCTCGCGGCGTATCTCGCGCGGGCCGCGGTCTACCTCTCGGCGTCGCGCTCCGACTCCACGTCGGTCTCGCTGCTCGAGGCGATGGCCGGCGGCGCGCTGCCGGTGGTGAGCGACATCGAGGGCAATCGCGAGTGGGTCGAGGAGGGCGAGGGGGCACGCATGTTCGCGCCCGGCGACCCCGGGGCACTCGCCCACGCTCTCGAGCGCGCGCTCGACGAGCCCGCGTGGGCCGAGCGCGCCTGCGCGCGCAACCGCCGCGTGGTCGAGGAGCGCGGCGACGCGGCGCGCAACATGGGGCGCATCGAGGCGCTGTTCACCGCCCTTGCCGGAAAGCGACGCGCGGCGGGCGCCGGAGGGGCGCGGTGAGCGGGCGCCGGCTGCTCGTCCTGTGCTACTTCTACCCGCCGCTGGCAGGCGGCGGCGTGCACCGGGTGCTCGGCTTCACCCGCCACCTGCCGGCGCACGGCTGGGCCTGCACGGTGGTGTGCGCGGGGGAAGAGGACTACTGGGTGAGGGACGCATCGCTGACGGCACAGGTGCCGGCCGGCACGGAGGTGATCCGGGTGACGGGCGGCAGCGCGCTCGCGGCACTGTTGCGCTTTGGGCGGGGCGGCGGCGACGGCCGGCGCTCGGGCCGGGCGTTCGCGGGGCTGCGCTCGCTCAGCGACTGGTGGCTGCTGCCGGACTCGTACGCGGGATGGTCGCGGCGCGCCGCCGCGGCCGCGGCGCGGCGCATCGCCCGCGGCGGCGTGCACGCGGTGCTCACCAGCTCACCGCCCGACAGCGCGCACCTGGCGGGTCTCGAGCTCCGGCACCGCTTCGCGCTGCCCTGGGTCGCCGACTTCCGCGATCCCTGGATCGGGCTGCGCTTCCGCGACCCGCCGACCGCGTGGCACCGCGCCCGCCAGGCCGCGATGGAGCGGCGCGTGCTGGAGGGGGCGGACCTGGTGCTCGCGGCCTCGCGCACCCACGCCGACGATCTGGCGCGGGAGGCGGCCGCGCCCCCGGGAGCGCGCGGGCGCCTCGCGCTGCGGCGGCTGGAACACCTGCCCAACGGCTTCGAGCCGGAGGCGGGCGGGGAGGGGACCATGGACCCCGCCGTCACCGCCGACCACTTCACCCTCGCCTTCACCGGGACGATGTCGCTGATGCCGGACACGGACGTCCTGCTCGAGGCCCTCCACGACCTGCTCGCGCGACGGCCCGAGGCGCGCCGCCGGGTGCGCGCGAAGCTGGCCGGGCCGTTCGAGTCCGGCTACGCCGATCGCGCCGTGGCACTCGGCCTCACCGGCATCGTCGAGTTCACCGGCCCGCGCCCGCACGCTGCGACCCGCGCGCTGCAGCGCCGCGCCGACCTGCTGCTGCTGTGGAAGCCGCGCGGGGCGGGCTACCGCACCATGGTGCCGGGCAAGCTCTACGAGTACCTGGACGCGGGCCGGCCGGTGCTGGCGCTGCTCGAGCCGGCGGACGAGGCGGCCGAACTCGTGCGCCGCGCCGGGGGCGAGGTGCTGCCTCCCGGGCAGCGGGTACTACTCGCGGCGGCGATCGAGCGCCACTACCTGGCGTGGAAGGAGGGCGTCCGCGCGCATCCCGGACGGCCCGAGTGGCTGGCCGCACACGCCCGCCCCCGGCTCGCGGGGCGGCTGGCGGAGCTGCTCGATGGACTGGTCGTCGCCGGGCGGGAGGGCGGGTTGTGATCCGCGTCCTCAACGGTCCGATCACACGGCTCGAGCGCTGGGCGCTCGCCTGCGGCGTAATGCTGGCCGCCGCGCTGATGTGGCCGCTGCGCGGCTACCTGACGGACGACACCTTCATCCACCTCCAGTACGCGCGCAACGTGGCGGCCGGACACGGGCTCGTGTTCAACGTCGGCGAGCGCGTCTACGGATGCACGAGCCCGCTGTGGGCGGCGCTGCTCGCCGACGCGATGGCGCTGGGCTTCGACGGGCTCACGGCCGCGAGGGCGATCGGTGCCGCGGCGACGCTCGCCTCGATCGGTCTCTTCCTGCAGCTGCTGCGCCGCACGGTACGCACGCCGGCGCTGCGCGCGGCCGCCACCCTGGCCTGGGCAGGAAACGCCTGGATGGTGCGCTGGTCGACCTCGGGCATGGAGACCCCGCTGGCGGTGGCGCTCACGCTGGCCGGGTTCGTGGCGTTCACCGAGGGCCAGCGGTGGGGATCGCGCCCGGTGCGGACCGGCGCGTTGTGGGCGCTCGCCGCCCTCACGCGCCCCGAGGGGGTGTTCCTGCTGTTCCTGTGGGGCGTGTTCCTGCTGATCGAGGCCGACAGCCGCGACGGGCTGCGTCGTCTGGTGTTCGGCGCCCTGGCGCCGGTGTGTGTCTACGGCGGCTGGCTGCTGTTCGCCCGTCTCTACTACGGCACGTTCTGGCCGCAGACCCTGGCGGCCAAGGCCGCGGGCGGGGTGGGGCTCGCCTATCACGCTGAGAACCTGTGGCGCCAGGCCCGCATCGTCGGCGCCACCGACGGCCTGCTCGCGGTCGTGCTGCTGCTGGCGCTCGTCTTCGGGGGCCGGCGCATGTGGCCGGGCGGGATCCCCGCGCTGCGCCTGTTGCCGTGGGCGTGGGTGCTGGCGCTGCCGGTGCTCTACACCGCGCGCGGTGTGCCGGTGCTCTCGCGCTACCTGCTGCCGTTGCTGCCGGTGCTCGGCTGGCTCGCCTGGCGCGCTGCCGAGCGCTGGTGGGTGGGCGACGATCCGGGGCCGGCGCGGCGGCGCTTCGCCGCCGTCCTCGCCGCGACGCTGGCGGCGCTGGTGCTGGCGCAGAACCTGGTCGTCTACCGCACGCAGGTGCTCCCGCACGTGCGTTCGTTCAGCCCCGCGCTCGAGCGGAGCCTGGTCGCCTGGGGCCGTTGGTTCGACCGCCACACCGACCCGGATGCGGTGATCGCCACGCCCGACATCGGCGCCATTGGCTACTACGGCCGGAGGCGCGTGGTGGATCTCGCGGGCCTCGTCACGCCGGCGATGATCCCGCGCCTGGCGCGCGGGACCCCGGAGGGCGCGGTGGCGGGGTTCTTCTTCGCCACCTTCTCGCGGCCCGATTACCTCGTGGACCGCGCCCCGGAACGCTACGCGTTGCTCACCAGCAGCCCTTACGCGGCGTGCCTCACGCCCCTGGGCGAGGCGCGGGTGCCCAACCTGGGCCTCGCGCGCCCCGAACCGGTCGTCTACTCCTTCTACCGGGTGGACTGGGCGGTGTTCGACTCGCTGCGCGCGGCGCGCTGAGGCGCTCCGCCGCGGGCCTGGGCACGATCCGCCGCGCGCGGCTTGCCCCGCGCGGCGCGGCGCCCTCCTCCCGCGTCGCTGCACACACGTGCAGCCCGGGGCCGCGTTTTTTTTCGCGGCGGTCACAGATTTCCTTTTGACAGGGGAGCGGGCCCTCCACTACCTTGCGCCTCCGTGGGGAGAAGTGGGGATTAGTGGTGGTCGATGGTGATTCAGCCCTGAGGGCCGCACCCGATGCCGTCGTTCGTCGGCACCTTCACATACGCCATCGATCACAAGGGACGCATCGCGATCCCCCCGTCGATGCGGCGCGGCGACTCAGCGCGGAAGCCGCTCACCCGGTTCTATCTCAACCGCGGCTTCGACAACTGCATCGCGGTCTACCCGCCGGACAGCTGGCAGCGCATGCTGGAGAAGATCCGCAAGTTCTCACCCGGAGACCCGAAGGCACGCGCCTTCAAGCGCGCGTTCCTCAAGGACGCGATGGAAGTGACGGTGGACTCCCAGGGACGGATCACGATCCCACCGGCACTGATCACCCATGCAGCACTCGGCAAGGAAGCCGTGCTGCATGGCTCTGATACCTGCATCGAGATCTGGAACCCGCAACGCTTCGCCGAGCTGACGGGGAAGGTGGTCGACACCCCCGGCGACTACGAAGACCTCGCCGCCGTGCTCTTCAAGGAAGAAGCCTGATGACCGTGCATCTGGACGCGCACGTCGCCCGCCCCGCGCTGGCGCTCAACCTCGAGTTGAGCCACGGCCGGCCCGGCGCCTCCGCGCGCGTCGAGCTGCACGATCGCGTGGCGGCGGACGCCGGCCGGTCGCCCGGCGTTTCGCGCCTGGCGCGGGTGGCCCTGCGCGGCTGCATCGACGCGGTGGCGGCGCGGCGCCTCGAGCAGGTGCTCGACGACCTCGCGTCGCGCGGGGTCGAGCAGGTGCTCGTGGATTGCGTGGAGCTCCGGCACATCGACTTTCGCATGGTGCCGGCGCTGGTGGCCGCCCTCGACCGCTTCGAGGCGCGTTCGGGTGGCGTGGTGCTGTGCGGGCTCTCACGCTACCTGCGGGACCTCTTCCGCATGGCGGGGTGCGAATCCCGCCTGCGCTGCTGGCCTTCGGCGGCCGACCTGCTGGCCACGGGCGCCGCCGCGCCGGAGCCGGGCCGTGAGTGCGCGTCATGAGCCGGTGCTGGTCGCCGAAGTCCTGCGTTTCCTGTGCAACGGTCCCGGCCTCTACCTCGACGCCACGCTCGGCGACGGGGGGCACGCCGAGGCCCTCCTCGACGCCGAACCGCGGGCGCGATTGCTCGGCTGCGATCGCGATGCGCAGGCGATCGCCTTCGCGAGTGAGCGTCTCCGTCGCTTCGGGGATCGCGTGACGACCGCCCAGGCCACCTTCCGCGAGGTGCCGGCGCTCCGCGCGCGCCTGGGCGCGGACCCCTTCGCCGGCGCGCTCTTTGACCTCGGTCTCTCGTCGCGACAGATCGACGAGCCGGCGCGCGGCATGAGCTTCATGCGCGAGGGACCGCTCGACCTGCGCATGGACGCCGGCTGCGGCGCCCCCGCGTCCGAGCGGCTCGCCACCGCCACCGAGCAAGAGCTGGCGGCGGCGCTGCACGAGCACGGGGACCTCCCGCAGGGCCGGCGCCTGGCGCGCGCCATCATCGCTGCGGCGGGGCGAGGGGATCTCCCCACGACCCGCGCCCTCGCGGTCCTGGTGGACCGCGTGCTGGGTGGCCGGCCCCATCCCCGACGCACGGCGCGCGTGTTCCAGGCGCTGCGCATCTGGGTGAACGACGAAGCCGCGGAGCTGGAGGCGGCGCTGGAGTGGCTGCCGGGAGCGCTGCGCCCCGGCGGCGTGGTGGTGACCCTCGCCTACCACTCGGGCGAGGACCGCAGGATCAAGCAGGCGCTGCGCGGCCGGCCCGAGACGGCCCCGCGGCGCCGGCATCGTCTGCTGCTGGAGCGGCCTCCCGAGGGGCCGTGGCAGGAGCTGATCCGGAAAGTGGTGACCCCCTCGCTGGAGGAGAAGGCCGCGAACCCGCGCGCGCGCAGCGCCCGGCTCCGCGCCTTCCGGAGGAAGTCGGCATGAAGCAGGGACCCCGTCGCTCCCGTCCATCGTGGCGCGCATCGGAGAGGCGCGTCGCCCGGCCCGGGCTGTGGCTGATCGCCGCCGTCGTGGTCGGGATGTTGCTGGTCGAGGTGTGGGAGGGCTCGCGTGTGGCCCAGCTCTCGCTCGCTCTCGGCCAGAATCGGACGGCGCTCGAGGAGGCGCAGGCGCGGCTGGCATTCGTCCGCGCCGACCTCGAGCGCCGCACCACCCGCGCCGAAACGGCCCCGCTCGCTGCACGGCTGGGCCTGGCGCCGGCCGACGCCCAGCAGGTGGTCGCGCTGCCGTCCGCATATCTAACGGCGGGAGCGACACCGAACCGGGACGGTGAACCCGCCTCGGTGCTGGTGTGGGCAGAAAGGGCATCGCGTGCGCTCGTGCCGGAGGCCACGGCCCGGGTTCGCGCGGAGAACTGACGACCGACATCCCATGACGGATCGGGCGTCCGGATGATGTGTGCCGGCCGCACCACCGCACCGCGCTTGTGACGGCCCGGCGGTCTGCGTGAACCGCCGTTCCACGGAGGGAAGGAGTTGGCCCACAGGGAAATGCGCAAGAGTCGGGTGCTGGTGGCTGCGGCCGGCTTGTTGTTCGGGCTGGTGGCGATCTGGCTGCGCGTGGGGTGGCTGCAGATCGTGCGCCACGCCTACTACGAGGAGCGCGCCGATCTGAACCAGGAGCAGCGGGTACTGCTGCGCCCGACGCGCGGCAACCTGCTCGATCGCGGCGGTCGCGTGCTGGCCCGCGACCTGCTGACCTATTCGGTGTCGGCAGCGCCCCGCGAGATGAAGGAGCCGCAGCGCACCGCCCGCGCCCTGGCGGCGCTGCTGGGCGAGCGGCCCCGCCGCCTCGAGCGGGAGTTCGCGCAGCGGCCCCGATTCCTGTGGGTCAAGCGCCGCATCTCGCCCGCCCTCGCCGCGCAGATCGCCGCGCGCCGCGAGCGCGGTGTCTACCTGGCGACCGAGGTGCAGCGCGTCTACCCGCTCGGCGAGGCGTCGGCGGAGATCCTGGGCCGCACCGACCTCGACGACCGCGGCGTGGACGGGCTCGAGCTCCAATTCGACGAGGCGCTGCGCGGCCGGACCGGCTGGGCCACCCTGTTCCGCGACGGCGCCGGGCGCTCGCACCCGCTCCCGCGCGGTCTGCGGCGCCGCCCCGAGGACGGCGACCACGTCGTGCTGACCCTCGACGCCGACCTTCAGTGCATCCTCGAATCGCATCTGGCGGCGGCGGTCGATACCCTCCGGGCGGTGCGCGGCTTCGCCATGTTCATGGACCCGCGCACCGGCGAGGTGCTGGCGGCGGCGGTCTCGCCGCATCTCGGTCCCGGCAAGGGGCGCAACTGGAACTTCACCGACCAGTACGAGCCCGGCTCCACCTACAAGGCGGTGGTGGTGGGGGCGGCGCTGGAGGAGGGGCTGGCGAAGCCCGATCAGGTGTTCGAGGCGTCGGCGACCGGCGTGGCGCTGGTGGCCCCGGGGGCGCTGTTCCATGACGTGCACAAGCAGGCGCGCTACACCTTCCGCGACGCGGTGCGCTTCTCGAGCAACATCGTCATGGGCCGGATCGGCTGCCTGGTCGGGGCGCAGCGGCTCTACCGCTACGCGACCGCGCTCGGCTTCGGCAGCATCACCGGCGTGCCGTTCCCGGGCGAGGCGGGAGGCAAGCTGCGCAGCCCCGAGCACTGGTCGGCGCGCTCGGCGCCGACCATCGCGATCGGCCACGAGATCGCGGTCACGCCGCTCCAGCTCACGCTCGCCTACGCGGCGATCGCCAACGGTGGCGTCCTCATGCGGCCGATGCTGGTGCGCGAGGTGCGTGACGCCGGCGGCGCGGTGGTGCGGCGCTATCAGCCCGAGGCGTCCCACCGGGTGTTCAGCGAGGGGACCAGCGCGCTGCTGCGCGAGATGCTGACGGCGGTGGTCGACAGCGGCACCGCGAAGGAGGCGCGCGTGCCCGGCATCCCCATCGCGGGCAAGACCGGGACCGCGCAGAAGTACGACGCCACGGTCGGCACCTACGGCAAGGGGCTCTACCTCTCCTCCTTCATCGGCTTCGCCCCCGCCGACGAGCCACGCGTGGTGGGCGTGGTGGTGATCGACGAGCCACGGGGCAAGAAGTACTACGGCGGGGAGGTGGCCGCTCCCGTGTTCCGCGAGGTCATCCGGGACCTGCGGCGGCTGCCGAGCGGTCCTCTGGGGTCGGGCGTCATACAGGTCGCCACCCGCCCGCCGGCTGCGGCGCCGGTCACGGTCCCCGACCTGCGGCTGCTGCCGCCGGGCGCCGCCGAGCGGCGGCTCGCCGGCTACGGCCTGCGCGCCCGCTTCGCCGGCGCCGGCCCGCGCGTGCTGGCACAGGAGCCGGCGGCCGGGGCGGCGGTGGAGCGGGGTGCCGCGGTCGCGGTGTGGCTCTCGGCGCCCGAGGATTCGAGCGGGACGAGCCTGCCGAGCCTGGTGGGTCTCTCGGTGCGCCTGGCGTTGCGCCAGCTGACGCTGCGCCAGGTGGCGGTCCAGATCGTCGGCCACGGGACGGTGGTGCGGCAGATGCCCGCCGCCGGCGCGCGGCTGCCGCTCGACGGTCCGTGCGTGCTCTATTGCGAGCCCGGGCTCGCCATGCCGGCGCCGGCGGGCGAGGGTGCTGCCGTCGCCGAGCGTGTGCCGCCGGCGTCGGGTGTGTTCCCGTGACCCTCGGAGCGCTGCTCGAAGGGGTCGACGTGGGCGCCGTGAGCGGGCCGACCGATCGCGAAGTCTCCGACCTGTGCTACGACTCGCGCCGGGTGTCACCGGGTGCCGTGTTCTTCGGGCTCGCCGGGCTCCGTGAGGATGGTGCCCGCTACGCGCGCCAGGCGCTGGCCGCCGGCGCCGCCGCGGTGGTGATGGCCCGCGGGACGGCCGTCGACGGTGCCACGGTGGTGGAGGTCGAGGAGCCCCGCAAGGCGCTCGCGCAGGCGGCGGCCCGTTTCCACGGCCATCCCGAGCGCGCGCTCAAGGTGGTCGGGGTCACGGGCACCAACGGCAAGACCACCACCACCTGGATGCTGGAATCCATCTTCCGCGCCGCCGGCTGGAGGGCGGGCGTGATCGGCACCATCGGCGTCCGGCTCGCCGACGAGCAGCGTCCGGCCGTCCTCACCACGCCCGAATCCCCCGAGCTCTTCGGTCTGCTGCGCGAGATGGTCGAGCGCGGCGTGCAGGCGGTCGCGATCGAGGTCAGCAGCCACGCCCTGGTGCAGCGGCGCGCCTTCGGGCTCGCCTGCGAGGTGGCGGTGTTCACCAATCTGAGCCACGACCACCTCGACTATCACGGCACCATGGAGCGCTACCTGGACGCCAAGCTCATGCTGTTCGACGGTCGCAACCTCGACCGCGCACCCGGCGCGTGGACCGCCTGGACCGCGGTCGTGGACGCCGACGACCCGGCGGCGGCACGCGTGGTCGCGGCGGCGCGCCGCGGCGGCGGCGAGGTCGCGAGCTTCGGCGAGGCGGAGGGCGCTCGCTACCGCATCGCCGCGCTCGCCCCGCGCGAGCGCGGGCTCTCCTTCGAGCTGCGGCACGACGGCGCTCGCACGCCGATCGCGCTGCCGCTGCTCGGGCGGCACAACGCCTGGAACGCGGCCGGCGCCTTCGCCGCCGCGCGCGCGCTGGGCATCGCGCCCGAGACGGCGGCCTCCGGGCTGGCGGCGATGCCGGTCGTCCCCGGGCGGCTCGAGCGGGTCGAGGCGGGCCAGCCGTTCCTGGTCGTGGTCGACTACGCCCACACGCCGGACGCGCTGCAGCGCGCGCTGGCGGCGGCGCGCGAGCACGGGGGCCGCCGCGTGCTGCTGGTGTTCGGCTGCGGGGGCGGCCGCGACCGCGCCAAGCGCCCGGCGATGGGACGGGTCGCGGCCGAAGGGTGCGACCGCGCCTGGGTGACCAGCGACAATCCGCGCGGGGAGGACCCGGCGGCGATCGCGGCCGACATCCGGGCGGGGGTCCCCGGCGGCGCGCTCGCGCTCGAGCTGGACCGCCGCGCGGCGATCGTCGCGGCGATCGCCGCCGCGCGCGCCGGCGACGTCGTGCTCATCGCCGGCAAGGGCCACGAGACCACGCAGACGATCGGCGCGCGCGTACTCCCCTTCGACGATCGCGCGGTGGCGCGCGAGGCGCTGCGCGCGCTGGCGGCGGGGCGCCCATGACGGCGTTCGCCACCGCCCCGCTGCTGACGCTGGCCGAGGTCGCGCGCATGGCCACCGGCGACCTGGTGGTGCGCGAGGTGCCGACGCGGCCCGATGAGCGCGAGGCCTTCCTCCGCTCGGGCGTGGACGGCGTCAGCATCGACACCCGCACGCTCGCCCCCGGGCAACTGTTCGTGCCGCTGCGCGGCGGGAACACCGACGGCCACCGCTTCCTGGCCGAGGCGTTCCGCTGCGGCGCCGCACTGGCGCTCTGCCAGCGCGACCGCTACGCGGAGTGGGAGGGGCGCGAGCCCGGGCCGCTGGTGGTGGTGGAGGACGCGACGGCGGCGCTGCAGCGGCTGGCGCGGCGCTTCCGCGACGGCTGGCACGGACTGCTGGTCGGCGTCACCGGCAGCGCCGGCAAGACGACCACCAAGGACCTGGTCGCCGCCGTGCTCGCGGCGGCAGCACCCACGCTCAAGACCGAGGGGAATCTCAACAACCACTGGGGCGTGCCGCTGACGCTCATGCGCCTGCGCCCCGAGCATCGCTCGGCGGTGGTCGAGATCGCCATGAACCGGCCGGGCGAGATCGGGCTGCTGGCGGCGATCGCGCGTCCCGAGGCGGCGGTGATCACCAACGCCGGCAGCGCCCACCTCGAAGGGGTCGGCTCACTCGAGGCGATCGCCCGCGAGAAAGCCTCGCTCGCCGCCGCACTCCCGGAAGGGCGGCCGGTCTTCGCCGGCGCCGACTCGCCGCGGCTGATGGCGGCGCTGCGCGGGATGAACGTGCGGATCGTGAGCTACGGGCTGGCCGCGGACGCGGCGGTGCGCGCGGAGACGCTGACCGACCTCGGCCCCGACGGCACCCGCTTCACGGTCGCGGGGTTCCCGCCGATCCATCTGCGGCTGATCGGCCGCCATCAGGTGCAGAACGCGCTGGCGGCGCTGGCGGTGGCGCGCGAGTACGCGGTCGATCCGGCGGCGGCGGTCGCGGCGGTCGCGGCGCAGCGGCCGGCGAAGGGTCGCATGGAGGCACGCACGCTCGGCGGGGCGACGCTGCTGGTGGACTGCTACAACGCCAACCCGGATTCGACCTGCGCCGCGCTCGCGACCCTCGCCGGCTGGCCCGGTGCCACCCGCCGGATCGCCGTGCTGGGCGACATGCTCGAGCTGGGGCCCACGGCCTCGCGGCTCCACCGCGAGACCGGCGAGGCGGTGCGCGACGCCGAGCTGTGGGCGGTGGGGGCGCACGCGGCCGACTACGCGGCCGGCGCGGAGCGGGCCGGCGCCGGCGCGCGCGTGTTCGCGGACCAGGTGTCGCTCGCCGAGGCGCTGCGCGGGACGCTGGCGCCGGGCACGGTGGTGCTGCTCAAGGCCTCGCGCGAGGCCGCGCTCGAGGACGTCCTGGCGCTGCTCGGGGCGGAGGGCTGAGATGTTCTACGAGTGGATCTACCCGCTCCACACCGTGGACGGGTTCTCGGCGCTGAACGTCTTCCGGTACATCACCTTCCGCGCCGCCTACGCGGCCATCACGGCGCTGCTGGTGTGCTTCGTGCTAGGGCCGCCGATGATCGAGTGGCTGCAGCGCCTGCGCCTCGGGCAGAGGATCCGCGCCGAGGGCCCGCAGGCGCATCTGGCCAAGGCGGGGACGCCGACGATGGGCGGGCTGCTCATCGTCGCCGCCATCGTCGTGCCGACCCTGTTGTGGGGGAACTTCCACTCGCGCCCGGTCTGGATCGCCGTGTTCGCCACCGTCTGGCTCGGGGCGCTCGGGTTCCTGGACGACTACCTGCGCGTGGTGAAGGGCTATCCCAGGGGACTGCTCGGCCGCTACAAGCTGGCGGGGCAGATCGCGGCCGGCGCGCTCATCGGCCTGGCGCTGGTGCTGTGGCCCGAGAAAGGGCTCTCGCCGACCGTCACGCACGTGCCGTTCCTCAAGTTCCGCTTCATCGACTTCGGGATCCTGTTCGTGCCGTTCGTGATCCTCGTCATCACCGCGTCCTCGAACGCGGTCAATCTGACCGACGGGCTCGACGGCCTGGCCTCCGGGCTGGTCGCGATCGCGGCAGTCGCCCTCGCCGGCATGTGCTACCTGAGCGGCCACCTCAAGTTCAGCGAGTACCTGAACATCAGCTACCTGCGCTACGCGGGGGAGCTGACCGTGTTCTGCGCCGCGGTGCTGGGCGCCGCGCTCGGCTTCCTGTGGTACAACTGCCATCCGGCGAACCTGTTCATGGGCGACACCGGCTCGCTGGCCCTCGGAGGCGCCCTCGGCACGATCGC
>JBBTLZ010000025.1:0-7468 GCA_038068435.1 Candidatus Eiseniibacteriota bacterium
GAGGATCTTAAGCGCCGCTATCCCCGCCAGGCCGAGCTCAAGCTCGGCCCCTAGCGGGCGCCGCCCGCCGGCTTCAGCTCTCCGCGGTCCGGCCGGTCGCGCTCAGCACGCCCACGCATCGGCCGCACCGCCCCGCGTGCACACCGTCGGCGACCACGTCGGCCCGGTAGGTCCAGCAGCGCTCGCAGCGGGCGAACCTCGTGCGTTTCACCGCCACCTGCGGATCCTGGCCGTCGCGCCCCGGTTGCAGCGTCAGCCCCGCCACCAGCAGGAACGCCGGCAGCTCGTCCCGATACGGCGCGAGGCGGTCGATCCAGCCCTGCGGCGCCGTGACCGTCACATCGGCCTCGGCCGTCGTGTTGAGCTGCTTCGCCGCGCGCAACGGCTCGATCGCGGCGTTCACCAGGTCGCGCACCGCCAGCAGGGATTCCCATTCCTCCTCGGCGCCGGCCGGCGCCGCGCCCTCCGGCCAGCGCGCCAGGTGGACGCTCTCCGCCTCGGCGGTGAGCCCAGGGTGGTGCTGCCACACCTCCTCGGCCGTGAACGCCAGCAGGGGCGAGGCGGCGATCGCGAAGTCGTGGAGCGCCTGCCAGAGGACGGTCTGCGCGGAGCGCCGCGCGGGATCGCCGGGGGCGAGCGTGTAGAGCCGATCCTTGGCGAGGTCGAGGAAGACTGCCGAGAGGTCCACGGTGCACAGGTCGAGCAGGCCGTCGGCGACCCGGTGGAAGAGGAACTGGCGGTAGTCGTCGCGCAGGCGCTCGAGGCGTGCCGCGAGGTGGCCCGCGAAGACACGGTCGACCGCCGTCAACCGTTCCGCCGGCAGAGCGTCCGCGGGGCTGAAGTCGCTCAGGTTCCCGAGCAGGAAGCGGAAGGTGTTCCGCACCTTGCGGTAGGCATCCGCCACGCGTTGCAGGATCTCGTCGCCGACGCGCACGTCGCTGCGCCAGTCGGTGGCGAGCGCCCACCAGCGCACGATGTCGGCACCGGACTGCGCGATCACCTTCTCGGGCGCGATGAAGTTGCCGAGCGACTTGTGCATGGCCCGGCCCTCGGCGTCCAGGACCCAGCCGTGGGTCAGCACGTCGGTGTAGGGGGCGCGGCCCCCGGCGCCGATCCCCACCATGAGCGAGGAATTGAACCAGCCGCGGTGCTGGTCCGGGCCCTCGAAGTACACGAGGCGACCGCCCTCAGCCAGGGCGCGCGTCCAGGTCTCGCGCAGCCCCGGATGCGTGATCTGGATGGCGCGGTGAGTGGAGCCCGAGTCGAACCACACGTCCAGGATGTCGGTCTCCTTGCGGAACGGACCCGCCTTCCCGCAATGGCGGCAGGCGAACCCCTGGGGCAGGAAGCGTTCGACGGGCAGCTCGTACCAGGCGTCGGAGCCCTGCGCGCGGGCGAGCGCCGCCGCATTCGACATCACGCGCGGGTCCAGGTCGGCCTCGCCGCACGCTTCGCAGTAGACGGCGGGGATGCCCACGCCCCACGAGCGCTGGCGCGAGAGGCACCAGTCGGGGCGCAGCCGGACCGCGTCGCGGATGCGATTCTGCGAGCTCGGCGGCTCCCAGCGCACCTGGCGCTCGATGGCCTCGAGCGCGCGCTCGCGGTGGCCCCGGTGGTCGATCATCATGAACCACTGCTTGGTGGCGCGGAAGATGACCGGCCGGTGGCAGCGCCAGCAGTGCGGGTAGGCGTGGGTAAGTTCTTTCTCGTCAACCAGGCGCCCGTGCTGCCGGAGCCGGTCGATGATCTCGCGGTTCAGTTCATGGTCGATCACGCTGCGGCCGACGAAGGGCTCCGCGCCCGCCGTGAAGCGGCCGGCCTCGTCGACCGGGCAGGCCACTTCGAGCCCCGCGCGCTGGCCGACCGTGAAGTCCTCCTTGCCGTGCCCGGGGGCCGTGTGGACCAGCCCGGTGCCGTCCTCCATGCTCACGAATGGCGTGCCATCGACGATCGGGGAGTCGTTGCCCCACGGCCCTTCGAAGACGAGGCCGAGCAGGTCACGGCCTTTCCAGCGGGCACCTTCCTCCAGCCAGCCCCAGCCCAAGGCCGACCGGAGTGCCGGAAGCCGCGAGGTGGCGACCACGTAGCACTGCTTGCCGGGCCTGACCTCGACGTATTCGGCTTCTGGATCGACCATCAAACCGCGGTTCGCGGGCAGGGTCCACGGAGTCGTCGTCCAAGCCAGACCATTGAGAGGAAAGTCGCGCAGAGCCTTTGCGCGCCGGTCCAGAGCCCGGTTCGGATCGCGCCGGAGCGGGAACGCCACGAAGATCGACGGCGAGGGATCGTCCTGATACTCGATCTCGGCCTCGGCGAGCGCGGTGCGGTCAGTCGGGCACCAGTGGATCGACCGCAGGCCCCGCTGGATGGAGCCGCCGGCGGCCAGCGTGGCGAAGGTCTCGAGGATCTCGGCCTCGAAGGCGGCGTCCATCGTCAGGTAGGGGCGCTCCCACTCGCCCCAGATACCCAGCCGCTCGAACTCCGCGCGCTGGATCGCCACCCACTCGGCGGCGTATTCGCGGCAGCGGCGGCGCAGCGCCAGGCAGTCGGGCGTCTCGCCCCGCTTGCGGAACTCCTGGTTCACGTGGGTCTCGATCGGCATGCCGTGGTTGTCCCAGCCGGGCACGTAGGGCGAGTCGAACCCCAGCAGCGACGCGCTCCGCACCACCGCGTCCTTCCACACCTTGTTGGAGGCGGTGCCCATGTGGATGTGGCCGTTCGAGTAGGGCGGCCCGTCGTGCAGCAGGAATACGGGCCGGCCGCGGCGCGCCGCGCGGAGCTTCCGGTAGAGATCGCGCTCGCGCCACCAGGCGATTCGGTCGGGCTCGCGTCGCGGCAGATCCGCCTTCATGGGGAAGTCGGTCCGCGGCAGGTTGAGCGTGTCACGGTAGCCGGCCATCGTCGCCTCCAGTGTGACGGGCGCCGGAAACGAGATCGCCCCGACGGTGTCCACCGTTGGGGCGACGGGGTCGCGGTACCACCCAACTTCGCGGCGCCGCGCGGTCGCAGGGCGCCTCCTCGGGGAGCGCGGCTGTCTCGCCGGCTCCAGCCCGCTCTCGGGGGCGTCCGTCCGAATCTACTCCGGCACGGGCCGCCGCTCAGGCCAGCCCGCCAGGGCGCTCCCGGGGCCGGTGCGCGCCGTTTCGGTCGGCGACTCGGGCGTGCTCTCCGCGCGCGGGTGGGCGCCGGGCTCGCACCGTCCCCGGCTCGCTGCCTGCGCTTGGCGCGCGTACTCGTCCCCGTCACTGCCTTGTGCTGATAGCGGCGGACCATGCCACGGCCCCGCCGCCGCGTCAAGCGCCGCCGGGGGAGTCGGGAGGCGCGAAGCGATCAGTAGTTGGATTCCCGCCAGGACAGGGTCACGAACTGGCCGCCGTACTTGGCGATGTTCTGCGAGATGGCGTCCCCGCTGTAGAGGATGGCGCAGCTGCCGTTAGCGATCTTGATCCTGGCCTTGCCCTTGACGATCATGCCGCCCAGGATCCAGCAGGTACCGTTGATCTTCAGATTGCCCTCGACGTAGATGAGGCCCCGGAAGTTGAAATTGCCGTTCACCGTCAGGTCGCCGTCCACGTAGAGCAGCCCCTCACCGTCACCGCCCTGGTAGGCGAAGGCGCCCGACTGGTCCTGGGTGACGCTGTTGTTGTCCAGGTAGTACACGCCCCTGGGGTTCGCGGGCTCGGAGGAGAGCGGAGCCCCGATCCACGAGAAGTACTCCGACTGGCTCATGCCCAGCGCCTCCCAGGGCCCGGCGTAGAAGCCGGTCTGGTTGGGATTGTTGTTCACCGGCGTGCCGTTCTGGACCGAAGAGCCGCCGCTCGAGATGCTGCCGCTGCTCCAGGACCCCGGCAGGTCGCCGAAGCCCAGATGGTCGTTGTTGCACGCGGGGATCTCGTCGCCGGTCGGCGTGTCGATGCTGTGGTTGAAGCCGCAGACGTCGGAATTGCCCGAGAAGTCGATCCCCACCTCGGCGGCGATCGCCGACTTCACGTTGGCATTGAATGGTTTTTGGATGACCTCGGTGACGATGCGCCGATAGGCGGACCCCTTGCGGCCGGTGCTGGTGACCACGTAGATGGGGTAGCCGCTGCTGGTCTGGATCGCCGGGTTCTTGGTCGGGTCGTACTTGTAGATCAGCGTCTTGGCGGCGTTGGTCTTGTAGGTCACGGTCAGCACGCTGTCCGACTTGTTGGCCGTGGTATAGGTGAGCCACTGACCGGTCGGCTGCTTGGTCGCCAGGGCGACCGAGTCCGTGCCCAGCACCGGCACGCTGCCCGGGATCGTGTTGAAGATCTGGGCGACCTGCTTCGCGTTGCTGTTGGTGGGGATGTCCCCGGAGCGGATGCGCGACACGGCCTCTGCCACGCCGGCCTCGGCGATGTTGAGCGCCTGGATCTGGCGCGTGCTGAAGTTCGCGATCTTGGTGTCCACATTGATCGACATCATGAGCGTCGCGGCCAGCAGCGAGATGACGAGCAGCACCAGCAGCGCCATCACCAGCGCGATGCCGCGCTCGTCGCGGGATGGGGCGGGAACGATCGGCATGGCGGGGGTCCTCATCGGATGTAGACGACCAGTGCGCCGGTCGTGGCGGTGATCTTGACGCCGGCGGCCAGGTCCATGAGATACGGCGGGGTGGGCAGCGAGGGCTTGACCCCGTAGTTGAAGTTGGCGGTGGTGAGCGCGGGCACCATGTTGGTGACCGACCCGCCCGAGGGATCCGCCCCGAGGGCGGGGATCTTGCCCGCGTCGCAGAAGTAGACGCGCACGCCGCCCACGTAGGTGCTGGCGTCAGCCCGATAGCCCACCGCGAGGTCGCCGCGCGTCGAGCCGCCGAAGTCGGCCGTCGCCAGTGCCAGCACGATGCCCGGGGCGTTGACCTCGCGGTCCTTCTCGAACGTCCAGATGCCGGCCGCGTACTTGTTGCCCCACTGCTGCAGGTTGCCCTGGCTCAGGCCGCGCTGCGTGCCGACGATCGCGTCCTGCTTCCCGTCCCCGTCGATGTCGAAGCAGGCGAGCGAGGTCACGGCGTCCTGGGCCAGCGTGTAGCCGCACTGGTAGACGAAGCGCGCGCCGTTCACCTTGCTCACGTACTTGAAGAACATCAGCTGGCCACTGTAGGTGCCGTTGCTGGTACCGACCACCAGGTCCTTCGCCCCGTCGCCGTCGAAGTCCGCGAGCGCCATCGCCGTGACCTCGCCCAGTACGTTCAGCGGGATCGCCCCGTTCGGCGGGTAGATCTCCTGGCGCGTGAAGACCGGCGAGGCGGCGTCGCTGTTCTGCCACACCTCGATGGTGCCCTGGTTCGCGGTCGGCGACTTGGTGCCGACGATCAGGTCGGGCATGGTGCCACCCGAGCAGTCGTAGGCGAGGATGGCCTGCACGTCGCCCATGTCGCTGGTGCGGTAGGAGAGGCTGGCGTTGGCGAGCAGGATGCCCTCGTTGTTGTTCGAGTTCTGGTTCAGCCAGACGAAGAAGTTGCCGCCGCTCGCGTTCCGGGTGCCGGTCGCCAGGTCGGGCCGTTTGCGCCAGGAGGCGGTGTTGTCCAGCGTGTCGACGGCGATGCTCAGCACCGAGCCCTGCGCGGTGCGCGATTCGGACGCGTTGGTGGTGAAGATCGGCGTGGCATCGTACTGGTTGAACCAGACCGAGATCTGGTCGGCGCCGCTGGCGTCGGCACCCAGCACCAGGTCCTGGTCGACGCGGGCGTTCTGGGTCTGGTTGCCGTTCCAGTCGGCCTCGATCAGGTCGCGACTCGCGAGGCTCAGCACGCGGCTCGCGTTCAAGGTGATCACCTGGTAGCCCACCTCGCCGAAGTTGTTGTTGAGGATGGTCTGGCCGCCGCTGATGTAGAAGGGTCCGATGGCGGTGGTGCTGGTCGGGTAGTAGCCTGCCTTGACGATGCTCGTGATGTAGTAGGGCGCGGCCGGCGACTGCACCTGCGGCACGTCGATCGAGAAATCCCCGCTCGCGTCGGTGTACTGCCAGCCCAGGACCGTGACCCCGGCGTCCGGCGTCACCCCGACCCACACGTTCTGGATGCCGGGCTCGCCGGCGTCGAGGACGCCGTTGCGGTTGTTATCGGTGAACACCCTGCCCTCCACCGTGCCCATCGGCGACTTGGTGAAGCCGAAGCTGTACGAGGCCGAGCCACCGGCGCTCATCGTGCCCGTCACCGGATTGGGGGTGGTGGCCACGAACGAGTCCGGTGCGGTGACGGTGACGGTGTAGCCACCCACCGGAGCGAAGTTGACGGCGTAACCGCTGTTGTCCGTGTACTGCACGTCCGGGCCGGGAGTCAGCGTCACCTTGGTCACCGCGAGCGCGGTGTCGGTGCCGGCATCGAACTCGGCGTTTTCGTTCACGTCGTTGAAGGTGAACGAAGTGACCCACCCTCCCGCGCGGGCGGTGTCGGCGAAGGAGCGCGTGATCGCCGGCCCGACCGTGACCACGAAGCTGTCCGGGCTGGTCAGCACGCCGTAACCGGACGGCGGAGTGTGCCTGAGCGTGAACGTCCCGGCGGGGACCTTGAAGAGAAAGTAGCCGCTGGCGTTGGTCGGCGTGGTCAGGATCCCGAGCCGGACCGTCGTGGCGTTCAGCCCCGACTCGCCCCCGTCCATGACCCCGTTCTTGTTCGCGTCGTTGAAGATGTAGCCGTCCACCGCGTACTGGGTGGCGCCGAAGTTCGGCACGTTGCGCATCGAGTTGATCTCGGTGCTCAGGTTCGTCACGGCGAAGTTGCCCTTGACGTCGGGCCGCGCGCTGGCCGCGCTCACCGTGAGCACGACGCGCTCGATGTTGCCCAGCTCCGCAGCGGGCACCGGGCCTGACGACCAGTCCCACGCGGTGGTGCTTCCCTGCATGTAGACCTTGAAGAGGGGTGCGACGCCGGCGCGGGCCGGGCGCTGGACGAGCGCGATGCGCTCGGTGGCGCCGCCGTTGTTGCCCGCGACGTTGTCGGTCGAGTCGCCGTAGACCTGGCGCACGAGGACGTAATCGTTCTGGTTCGGCGTGCGCTGCGCATCGAGCCCATCCGCCACCGTCCAGTCGAGCGAGTCCACCTTGCCGTCGTTGTTCACGTCCAGCGTCCAGCGGACGACCTCGGCTCCCCGGCTGTACTTTTTCGGCGGCTGCCAGGAGGTGCCGTTGAGCGGATAGGGCTTGGGCGCCCCGGTCGGCTGGTAGGCTTGGGGCACCCCCACCGGCTTCCCTGGCAGCGAGTCGGGCCACGGGCTCATGTTGGCGTTGATGAGCACCTGGAGGGAGTCGATGTAGGCGATCGACGGTTGCGGAGAAGCCAGCCAGTCGAGGTCGGCGCCGTAGCCGGCGCTGCGCAGGTCGCGGGCCATCATGTCGATGGCGATGCGCGCTCCCTGCGCCGACTCGACCCGGTTCGAGGTCGAGGTCTTGCTGCGCTGGGCGGCGTACATCACCGTCATCAGCACCACCATCACCGCCGCCAGCACGG
>JBBTLZ010000026.1:0-5347 GCA_038068435.1 Candidatus Eiseniibacteriota bacterium
CCGCGGGCGTGAACAGGCCGTGCTTGCCGATGAAATTGATGTGGTCGGTCGCCAGCATCAGCTCGCCGGGGGCGAACTCCGGGTTGATCGCGCCGACCGCGTTGGTGAAGAGCAGCGTGCGGGCTCCGAGCGCGTGCATCACCCGCAGCGCGAGCGTGACGCGGTCGAGCGTGTAGCCTTCGTAGCGGTGGCTGCGCCCGGCCAGCGCCGCCACCGGCACGCCGCGCCAGTGACCGAGCGCGAACCGGCCCGAATGCCCCGCCACGGTCGAGCGCGGCCAGTGCGGCAGGTCGCGGGTCGCGAAGCTGACCGGTTGCTCGAGCGCGTCCATGACCCCGCCCAGCCCCGAGCCCAGGGTGAGCCCGACGCGCGGGACGAGGGTCGAGCGCGAACGGATGGCGCTCACCACGTCGGCGACGCGCGCGGCCAGGTCGTGAGTGGGGAGCAGCGGCTCGGTGCTCAATCGGGACGTCTCCTCTCAAGTCTTCTCGGCATCGTACGGCGTGCCCAGGGCGCGCGGCGGGATCGCGCGGCCGATGAACCCCGCCAGCGCCAGCATGGTGACGAGGTAGGGGAGCATCTGCAACAGCTCGCTCGGGAACGCCGAGCCCTGGAGCGTGATCTGCAGCGCCTCGGCGGCCCCGAACAACAGGCACGCCGCGGCCGCCCCGAGCGGCGACCACTTGCCCACGATCATCGCCGCGATGGCGATGTAGCCGCGGCCGTTGGTCATGCCGTCGGTGAACGAGTGCTGCTCGCTGGCGAGCCAGGCGCCCGCCAGCCCGGCCAGGGCGCCGGAGATGAGCACGCCGGCGTAGCGGTAGGAGGCGACCGGGAGCCCCAGCGTCGCCGCCGCCTCCGGGCGCTCGCCGATGCTGCGCAGCCGGAGGCCGAAGACCGAGCGGAAGAGCAGCGCCTGGCCGAGCAGCACCAGCAGCACGGTGAGGAGCACCAGCGGGGTCGCGAGCACCGGGCCCAGCGCCGGCAGCCGTACCAGACCGAACAGGTCCCAGTCGGGCAGCCCCACCACCCGGCTCGAGTTGGACGACGAGTGGAACACCTGCGTGAGAACGAACTTGGTGAGGCCCGCGGCCAGCAGATTGATGCCGAGCCCGCTGGTGATCTGGTCGGCGCGGAAGCGCACGGTGACGAGGGCGTGGAGGAGTCCGGTGAGCACGCCGGCCGCCACCGCGGCCACGACGCCGGCCCACGCGTTACCGGTCCAGTGGGCGCCCAGCACATAGGCGAGTGCCCCGTTCAGCATGATGCCCTCGAGCGCGATGTTGATGACGCCGCCGCGCTCGCTGAAGGTGGCACCCAGTGCGGCGAGCGTGTAGGGCACGCCGATGCGCAGGCTGGCGGCGATGAACAGCAGGAGGTCCATCAGGCCATCCGCCGGGCGGCGCGCTCGACCACCTGCTGCACGCAGATGGCGAGCAGGATGACGATCGCCTGCAGCACGTCCACCAGCTCCTTGGGCACCCGCTGGTTGATGGCGAGGCCGCCGTAGGAGAGCGCGCCGAAGAACAGCGCCGCCAGCACCACGCCCGCCGGATGGTTGCGCCCGAGCAGCGCCACCGCGATGCCGAGGAAGCCGGCGCCGGCCGAGAAGCCCAGCTCGAAGAAGTGCTTGTAGCCGAGCACGAAGTTCATGCCCGCGAGCCCGGCGAGCGCCCCGGAGATGGCCATCGCCTTGACCTGGGTGACTCCGAGTGGCACGCCGCCGTACTGCGCCGCCGGCGCGTTGAGCCCCAGGGCGCGCAGCTCGTAGCCGAGCCGCGTGCGGAAGAGCAGCACGCCTACCGCGAACGCCGCGAGCAGGCCGATCGCGAGGGAAACGTTGGCGGGCGAGCCGCGCAGCGCCGGCCACCACATGTCGAGTCGCGGCAGCATCGCCCCGGCGCCGACCTCGGCGGTGCGCACGGTGGCGGGCTGGAAGACGCTGCGGCCGAGGTAGGAGACGAGTGCCGCGGCGATGAAGTTGAGCATGATGGTGTTGATGACCTCGTGCGCGCCGAAGCGCGCCTTGAGCACGCCCGGCACCGCGCCCCACGCCGCGCCGACGACCATGGCCACCAGCAGCGTGAGCGGCAGCAGGAGGACCGCGGGCTGATGCGCGAGCCCGGCGCCGGCCAGCGCCGCCGCGAACGCCGCCACCGTGAGCTGGCCCTCGACGCCGATGTTGAAGAGCCCGGCGCGGAAGCCGACCGCCACCGCGAGCCCGCAGAAGATGAGCGGCGTCGCCTTGAACAACGCCTGGCCGATGCCGTAGCCGGTGCCGAAGGTCTGGTACAGCATCAGCGCGTAGATGCCGAGCGGGTCCTCGCCGATGGCGAGGATGAACGCGGCGCCCGCCGCCAGCGCCAGCGCCACGGCGATGAGCGGGGCGGAGGCGAGCAGCAGCGTGCGCGGCTTCACGGCACCCCCGTGCGGCCGCGGCCGGTCATGTGGAGCCCGAGTGTCCTCTCGTCGGTCTCGGCGGGGCGCGTCTCGTGCGTGAGGCGGCCTTCGTACATGACGCACACGCGGTCGCTGAGCGCCAGGATCTCGGTCAGGTCCGAGGAGATGAGCAGCACCGCGCGGCCGGCGTCGCGCTCGGCCAGCAGCCGGCGGTGGATGGCCTCGGCGGCGCCGAGATCGAGGCCGCGCGTCGGGTGCGCCACCAGCAGCACCAGGGCGCCGCGCGACAGCTCGCGCGCGGCGATCAGCTTCTGCTGGTTGCCGCCCGAGAGCCGGGAGGCGAGCAGGCCCGGCGACCGAGGACGCACGTCGTATTCGGCGAGCAGGGCCGCGGCGCGCGACGCGAGCGCGCGGCGGCCGAGCAGCGGGCCGCGCCCGAGCGACGGCTCGCGGTGGCGGCCCAGCACCAGGTTCTCGGCCAGCGTCATCTCGGGCACCAGGCCGCGGTGGAGTCGGTCGGCCGGGATGTGGGCGAGGCCCGCCGCGGCGCGCTCGCGCGGCGAGCGCCCGTGCATCGGCCGGCCGGCGACGACGATCTCGCCGCGCAGGGGAGCGCGCAGCCCGGCGATGCACTCGGCCAGCTCGCGCTGGCCGTTCCCCTCGACGCCGGCGATGCCGAGGATCTGGCCGCCGCAGACACTCAGCGAGACGCCCCGCACCGCGGGCAGGCCCCGGTCGTCGTCGGCGTCGAGCAGGCGCACCTCGAGCAGCGGCGCCGCGGCTGCGGTCGGGGAGCGCGGGCGCAGGCCGGCGAGCGGCCGGCCCACCATCAGCTCGGCGATCGCCTCGGTGGTGAGCGAGGCGGCCTCGCCGCCGCCCACCACGCGTCCGTCGCGCATCACCGTGACGCGCCGGGCGAGCGCCTTGACCTCGGCCAGCTTGTGGGTGATGAGGATGATGGTGGTGCCCTGCGCGTTGAGGGCGCGCAGCACCTGGAACAGCTCGTCCACCTCGTGCGGGGTGAGCACCGCGGTCGGCTCGTCGAGGATCAGCACCCGCGCCCCGTGGTGGAGCGCCTTGAGGATCTCGACCCGCTGCTGCACGCCGACCGAGAGCTGGCTCACCCGCGCCCTTGGTTCCACCGGCATCCGGTAGCGCTCGGCCAGCGCCTCCACCTCCGCGTCGGCGGCCGCGCGCCGCAAGCCGCCGAGCGCGCTCTTCGGCTCGCGGCCGAGCACGATGTTCTCGCTCACGGTGAGCGTGTCCACCAGCATGAAGTGCTGGTGCACCATGCCGAGCCCGAGGCGCATGGCGTCGGCCGGGCGATGGATGCGCACCGGGCGGCCGTCCACCTCGATGGTGCCCGCGTCGGGCTGGAGCAGCCCGTAGAGCACGCGCATCAAGGTGCTCTTGCCGGCGCCGTTCTCGCCCACCAGCGCGTGGATCTCGCCGGGGGCGAGGTCGAGCGAGACGCCGTCGTTGGCGATCACCGGTCCGAAGCGGCGCGTGATGCCGCGCAGGGAGACCGCCGGGACGGGCATGGTCGCGGCAGCCTAGCGGCGGGCCGCGGCGGAGTCTAGCGCGCGGCGGTACGAGCCGCGCCGGTCCCGGCGTCCGCTCACGCCGGCCGGTGGACGTAGACGACGGTGACGTCGTCCTCCATCGGCGCGCCGCCGCCGAAAGCGGTGACGCGCTCGATCAGATCGGCCGCCGCCTCGTGCGCCGGGCCCGCGGGCCACGCCTCCATCCACTCCTTCACCCGCCCGTCGCCGAACATGTCCCCCGACTCGACGCCGCGCTCGATGACGCCGTCGGTGTAGAGCGCCAGCGTGGCGCCGTGGTCCAGGTGCGCGAAGCCCAGCTTGTAGACCGCGTCGTGCTGTGGACCGAGCAGCGTGCCGCCCACCGACAGCTCGCTGAACCCACGCCGGTCGCGGAGCAGTCCCGGCGGATGGCCGGCGTTGATGTAGGTGAAGTTCCCGTTCTTCTCCAGCTCGCCGAAGATGAGCGAGATGAAGCGCGACACGAGTCCGCTCCGGTGGATGATGCGGTTGAGCTTCTCCACCACCCGCTGGAGCTTGAGGTCGCGCTCGACCCCCATCCGGAGCCCGGTGACGACGTCGCGCGCCTGGAGCGCGGCCGGCAGACCGTGGCCGGACGAGTCGGCGACCGCGATGCCGAGCGTGTCGGGATCCACGTGGATGAAGTCGTAGAGGTCGCCGCCCACCGACTGCGCGGGCACGCTGAGTGCCGCGATGTCGAAGTCGCCGAAGGTCGGCCGGCCGTGCGGCAGCAGGCTCAGCTGGATGGCACGGGCCTGCGCGAAGAGATCCTCCAGCTCGCGCCGCTTGCGATGCTGACCGAACGCGTAGTGGAACGAGGTGAGCACGGAGGTGAGCTGGGCTCGCGTGGGCGCCCCCTGAAGCTCGCCCGGGTCGGCGACAAACAGCGCCATCAGCAGGTGGTCGTCCTCGCTCATCGGCACCAGGCCGACCCGGCCGCCGGTGGTGTCGCCGGCCCACGGCAGATCGGTGATGTCGCGCGTCTCGGCCGGGATCAGGCGGCGGGTGAGCTCGCCGCTGAGATCGGGACGCCCCTGGCCCCAGCGGGCCTTGAGCGCGAGATCCGCCTCCGCGCGCTGATAGAGGTGCGCCGTGGTGATGCCGAGCGGCCGGCCGAGCTTGTCGAGTACCCGCGGCGCCAGCCGCGCGGCGATGTGCTCGGAGGATCCGTGCGGCTCGAGACCATCGAAGACCGCTTCGAGACGCTTGTAGAGCTGCTTGGGTTTGAGCATGGCGTTCCCACGGCCCAAAGCCATCCACCTGCGTATAGACGGCAGGCCGCCGCAGATTAGCGAGGAGCACGGCCAGCGTCCAGCCGCACGTCCGCGGCGCAGCAGTTTCGGAACTGGCTCCTGGAGATCCGCCTGAGCCCTGGCTGCCGTTGA
>JBBTLZ010000027.1:0-23364 GCA_038068435.1 Candidatus Eiseniibacteriota bacterium
ATCAGGTCGCGCACGTCACGCCGGCCGAAGGGGTCCAGCCCGCTCATGGGCTCGTCGAGGATGAGCAGCTCGGGATCGTGCATGAGCGCGGCACCCAGGCCGAGACGCTGGAGCATGCCCTTCGAGTACTTGCGCAGCACCAGCTGCGGCCGGGCGCCCAGCCCCACGCGTCCCAGCCAGCGCCGCGCCCGCTCGTGTGCGTCGTGGGCCTGGAGCCCGGAGAGCCGCCCGACGAACTCGAGGTACTCGATCCCGTTCAGGTACTCGTAGAAGTAGGGCTGCTCGGGCAGGAACCCCAGTCGGCGCCGACTCTCGACCCGGGTGATCGGCTCGCCCAGGAGCCACGCGTTCCCTCGGGTCGGCTTGAGCAGACCGGTGAGGAGCTTGAGCGTGGTGGTCTTGCCCGCCCCGTTGGGACCCAGGCACCCCATGACCTCGCCACGCTCGACCTCGAGGTTCAGGTCCTCGACCCCCGGCACCACCCGACGTGTCCAGGGATGGCGATAGGACTTGCCGAGGCCGACAGTCCGCACGGCCGGTTCCCGCTCGGGCACCGTGCCAAAGCGGCCAGGGACTGGCCGGCCATCGGGATGGGCGTCGGTCGGATGCACAGGTCTCCTCTCGGTGATCGGAATGCTGCCCGGACAAGGACTTGGCTTCCCGCCGGCCGTCGCCACCTGGCGTGGAACCGGCACATCAGGCGGGCAGAACGCAACCCCCGTGCCGCCCGCGAGGGTCGGCCCGCGACGCGAAGGGAGGGGTGCTCGAGGAACCGGCCGGGGCGTCCGGGCCGGGAGTGCGGCCTACTGGCCGCGGGACAGGACCAGGCCGATCTCGCCGGTCTTGCCACGACCGGCCACCTGATAAAGCAGGCCGGCTGAGTCCCCGTAGGCCGTGATGCCGCTGACCTCCGAACCGGTCCCGAGCGGGATGGCCCACGCGGCCTGGTCCACCCACGCGCTCGCGCTGCGGTTAAACGGATTGATGAAGGTCGTCCCGGCCGACGGGATGAGCGCCCACACCTGGGAGGCCAACGAGGCGTAGGTCGCATCATTCTGGATGCTGTAATCCTCGGCCGCGAGCTGGAACGTGTGCATGTTGGCCCGGGTGCTGCCTTCCCTCGCACGGTCCTGCATGGCGATGAAGTTCGGGATCGCGATCGCGGCCAGGATGCCGATGATCACGACCACGATCATCAGCTCGATCAAGGTGAAACCGCGTTGCGCGCTCCGGGACATGTGATTCTCCTCGCCTCGGGTCCCTTCGACTGCGGGAATCACGCGGCAATCATTGTGCCAAGAACTCAGCGCGCGCACTGCCACTACCTGCTCTCCACCGATCGCACCGTTCTGGATCCCACCACCGCCACCCCCGTCGCCGTGGACGACGCTGCCGATCGCCCCCGTCAGTGACTCTGCCGGGCGTACCAACGAATCGAGGGCGGGATCGCTCCCGCCCTCGCCGTTCGACGCCCGCCTGACTACTGGCCGGCGGTCAGCACCAGGGCCAGCGCGGCTGTCTTGCCACGGCCCTTGATGTTGTAGTTGGTCAGCGAGGAGTCAGCGTAGCTGGTGATGCCGTTCAGGGTTCCCACAGCGCCCAGCATGCTCGTGCGATTCTCCCACGCGACACCGACGCCGGTCCCCTGAGTGAACGGGTTCTTGAAGCTGGCCCCGGCCTGCGGCAGCATGGGTTCCAGGGTAACCGCAGCGTCGGCATACGCACCGTCGTTCTGCACGCCGTAGTCCTCGGCGGCGAGCTGGAAGGTGTGCATGTTGGCCTTGGTGCTGCCTTCCTTGGCGCGGCTCTGCATCGCGATGAAGTTCGGGATCGCGATCGCCGCCAGGATGCCGATGATCACGACCACGATCATCAGCTCGATCAGGGTGAAGCCCTTCTGGGACTTGAACATGGCTGGTATTCCTCCTCCGTCTCGGTCCGGGGCCGCTTACTTTGCGCTGACCCTCGCTACCCATGGTTGTGCAACCGGTGTGCCACCGGGGGCGGCTCCCTGTCCCCGGTCACGACGTGTTGTCTCGCTTCTACTTATTGCTCCCGTTTCCGCTGCGTGATGCGATCAACATCGCGGTGGACCGGGCATTCTTCGTCCGGTGACACCGCGGGACGGGCGAATCGCATCGTCCGACCACGGTTCGTGCGGACCGCAATCCTCACGCCGCGTTCGCGTCGCCCTGCTCCTGCTCAGGGTGTTCGCCCTTGTCCAGCCCGTAGCCCAGCAGCTTGCGATAGAGCGTCGAGGCGTTGATGCCCAGGACCTCGCTGGCCCGCTTCTTCTGCCAGCGCGTGTGGTTGAGCACCTTGAGGATGTACTCCTTCTCCAGTTCCTCGAGCGTGAGCGTCGGGGTGTCGATCACCAGACTTCCGCGCTGGCTCTGACCGAAACGGATCTTCTCGGGCAGGTCCTCGGGGCCGATGACGCCGGTCTCGTCCAGGATGAGTGCGCGCTCCATCACGTTCTCCAGCTCCCGCACGTTGCCCGGCCAGTCGTAGCGCAGCAGCAGGTCCATGGCCTCCTTGTTCACCACCTTGGGGGTGTGGGCCTGGGCGTGACGCTTGAGGAAGTGGTCCACCAGGATGGGGATGTCGTCGCGCCGCTGACGGAGCGCCGGCAGACGGATCGGGATGACGTTCAACCGGTAGAAGAGGTCGGCCCGGAACCGGCCCGCCGCCACGTCCTTCTCGAGGTCGGCGTTGGTGGCAGCCACCAGCCGGCAGTCGATCTTGATCGTCTGGGTACCACCCACCGGGATGATCTCCCGTTCCTGGAGCGCGCGCAGCAGCTTGACCTGGGTGGCGAGCGGCATGTCCCCCACCTCGTCGAGGAAGAACGTGCCGCCCTCCGCCACCTGGAACAATCCCGCAGCGTCGCGCACCGCGCCGGTGAACGAGCCCTTCACGTGCCCGAACAGGTTGCTCTCGAGCAGGTCGCGCGGGATGGCCCCGCAGTTGATGCTGACGAACGGCCCCTGTGACTTCCCACTCCGGTAGTGGATCTCGCGGGCGATCAGCTCCTTGCCGGTGCCGCTCTCGCCCTGGATCAGGATGGTCGCTTCACTGCCGGCGACCTTGTCCACCATCTTGAAGACCCGCACCATCTCGTCGGACGAGCCGATGATGGTCTTCTCCTCGTGCCCCTTCTTCAGCTCCCGCTTGAGGAACAGGTTCTCGCTGCGCACCTTGCGCATCTCGAGCGCGTTGCGGACGACCAGCTTGATCTCTTCGTTCTTGGCGTTCTTGATCAGGTACTGGAAGGCGCCGTGATTGACCGCGTCGATCGCCGACTGCTGCGAGGCATAGGCGGTCATGATCACCACCGGCAGCGACGGGTCGTGCTTCTTGATCTGATGGAGCAGCTGGATGCCGTCCATCCCCGGCATCTTGAGGTCGGTGATGACGACGTCGTAAGCCTCGGCCTTCACCTTCTCGAGGGCGTCCCTGCCGTTGTTCACGGCGGTGACGAGGTAGCCTTCCTTGCGCAGCACGATGCTCAGGAACTGCGTCATGCTCTGCTCGTCATCCACCACCAGGATCTTGTCCGCAGGCATCGTGTTCACCTCGCTCAGGAAGTTCCGGCGACCGGTCAGGCCGCCTGTGCCACGGGAGCCGTGGCCGCGGGCAGGGTCACGCGGGCGGTCGTGCCACGGCCCGGCGCGCTCTCGAACGCGAGCGTGCCGCCGTGCCGTTCCACGATCCGCTGTGCGATCGCCAGGCCCAGACCGGTGCCTCCCCTTTTCGTAGTGAAGAACGGCTGGCCGACCCGCGGCAGGTCTTCCGCCGTAATGCCGGGGCCGTTGTCGATGAATTCCACGACCACCTGGTCGCCGTCGCCTTCACGCGACCGCACCACCAGGGTTCCGCCCTCGCCCATCGCCTCGAGGGCGTTGGTGGCGAGATTGAGCCACACCTGCCGCAGCTGCTCGTGATCGCCCTGCAGCGTCGCGCCACCGCAGCCGGGCTGGCAGCGCACCGTCACGCCGGGCTGGCAGCGCGGATCGCGGGCGACCACCTCGCACAGCTCTGCGAGCCGGTCGTCGAGTGCCAACGGCTCGAGCACCAGGTCCCGCTCGCGCGAGTAGGTCAGCAGGTCGGTGACGAACCGGTTCAGCCGCGCCGATTCGGTGGCGATCAGCTCCATCAGCACCGCGTTCTCGCCCTCGAGCCGCAGCTCCCGCTGCAGGCACTCCACCGAGCCGCTGATGGGGTTGAGCCCGTTGCGCAGCTCGTGGGCGATGCCCGCGGCGAGCGCGCCGACCTCGGCCAGCGTCTCGTTGCGGCGGACCCGGCGCTCCATCTCGCGCACCGCGGTCAGGTCCTGGAAGACGGCGACGACGCCGGTCACCGCGCCGTCGTGCATGAGGAGATTGGTGGAGACGCCGAGTGGCAGCGGTGACCCGCCCGCGTTCCGCACCATGATCTCGGCGCGCGCGCGGGAGTGGTGCTGCTCGAGGCTGGCGAGCATGGCGTCCCGGAGTGCCTTGAGCCGGTCGGGGAGCGCATCCTGGATCCAGCGTCCCCGCACGTCCTGGAGACGGACGCCCAGCACCTCCTCGCCCGCCGGATTCAGGTAGGCGGCCATGCCCGTGCGGTCCACGGTGAACACGCCCGAGGTGAGGTGCCGCAGGATGAGATCGTTGTTGACCATCACCCGGTTCAGCTCGCGCGCCGTGCGCTCGAGGTGCTCGCGGGTGCGGTGGACACGGCGACCGAGGATCCCGGAGAGCACCCCCACCATCGCGAAGAAGGCGCCGAGGAGGTCCGGACGGGCGTCGCCGCCCGCGGCGGCGCCCAGCCACGGCCCGACCCACGGCAGCGCCAGGTAGCCGAGGCTCGCGCCCGCGGCGGTGATCAGGCCCCCGGTGAGGCGCTGGTGCAGCCCGCCGACGATGACGACCAGCGCGAAGAAGACCACGAACTGGCTCTCCCGGCCGCCGGTCAGCGCCGCCAAGGCGGTGACGATCACCAGGTCGCAGGCGAGCTGGGCCCAGGCCTGCCCGCCCTCCCCACGCCGCAGCAGCGTGCCCAGCCAGTAGAGCGCCGACAGCACGCCGACGGCGAGCAGCGACCACCACAGCACCCACCAGGATTCGGGGGTGGCGCTCGGGGCGAGCAGCACCCCGATCGGCAGCGCCAGGGTGGCCACCAGAAGACGCGCGCGGATCAGCCCCTTCAGGCGGTCCCAGCGGTCACCGACGTTGGCCAGCGCCGCAGTCAGCGCGCTGGGATCGGGTTCCAGGCTCCGGTTTAGCGCCACTAGTTCCCTCCGGACACCACGCTGATGAGCTTGAACATCGGCAGGTACATGGCGACCACCATGCCGCCGACGATGCCGCCCATGACCACGATCATGATCGGCTCGATGACCGAGGTCATCGTGTCCACCGCGGTGTCCACCTCGGCTTCGTAGAAGACCGCGATCTTGGTGAGCATCTCGTCGAGCGCGCCGGTCTGCTCGCCGACCGAGATCATCTGCACCACCATGGGCGGGAACACGCCCGACGCCTTGAGCGGCGCGGCGACCGTCTCGCCCTCACGGATCGACGCCCGTGCGGTCATGATCGCCTCCGCGACCACCTTGTTGCCGGCGGTGCGGGCGGTGATCTCGAGCCCGGCGAGGATCGGCACGCCCGAAGCGATCAGGGTGCCGAGCGTGCGGGTAAAACGCGCGACCGCCCCCTTCAGGAGCACGTCGCCGAGCACTGGCATCTTGATCATCAGCGCGTCGACGGTGCGGCGACCGTTGTCGGTCGCGTAGTAGCGGTTGAACGCGATGACCGCCGCGACGATCACGAGGATGATCGCCCACCACAGCATCTGGAGTCCGTTGGAGAGCGCGAGCACGATCTTGGTGGGCAGCGGCAGCTCGCCGCCGAAGTCGGTGAACATCTTGGCGAAGGTGGGGATGATGAAGATGAGCATGAACGCGGTCGCCCCGAGGGCGACTGTCAGCACGACGGCCGGGTAGACCATGGCGCTCTGCACCTTGCGCTTGAGGGCGTCGGCCTTCTCGATGTAGACGGCCAGGCGCATGAGGATCTCGTCCAGCACGCCGCCGGCCTCGCCGGCGGCGACCATGTTGCGGAACAGATCGTCGAACACTGTCTTGTGGCGGCCGAGGGCGTCGGCCAGGGTCGAGCCGGACTCGACCTCGCGCGTGACCTCACCGATGACGCGCCCGAATGACGGCTTGCTCGACTGCTTCGCCAGGATGTCGAGGCACTGCACCAGCGGCAGGCCGGCCGAGATCATGGTGGCGAACTGGCGGGTGAAGATCGCCAGGTCCTTGGTGCTCACCGAGACGCCGCCGAATTTGGGCAGCTTGAACCCGCCCTTCGGCCGCAACGACGTCACGAGGATCTTCTTCTTGCGCAGCAGCTCGAGCGCCTCATCCTGGCGCCCCACCTCGATCTCGCCGGCCTGTGCCTCACCGGCGAGCGTTCGACCCTTCCACACGAATGTCGGCATCACACTCCTCCTTAGGCCGCCGCCCGCAGGACCTTCTCGAGCATGGACTCCAGCTCGGGGCGGTCGGTGCTGTGCTCGAGGGCATCCTCCGGACTGAGGGCCTTGTCGAGTACCGCCTGGAGCAGGCCCTGGTTCATCGTCTGCATGCCGAACTTCTGTCCGGCCTGCATGAGGCTGTAGATCTGGTGGGTCTTGCGCTCGCGGACGACCGCGCGGATCGCCGGGGTGCAGACCAGCACCTCCGCGACCATTACCCGGCCGGCCCCGTAGCTCCGTGGGATGAGCTGCTGCGTCACGACGCCCTGCAGCGTGAACGCCAGCTGGGTGTGGATCTGCTTCTGCTGGTCGGCGGGGAACACGTCGACGATGCGGTTGACCGCTTCGTAGGTGGAGTTGGTGTGGAGCGTGGCGAACACCAGGTGCCCGGTCTCGGCGATGGTGAGCGCCGCCTCGATGGTCTCGAGGTCGCGCATCTCGCCGATCAGGATGATGTCGGGGTCCTGGCGCAGCACGTACTTGAGGGCGGTCGGGAACGAGACGGTGTCGGCGCCGATCTCGCGCTGGTTGATGATGCACTTCTTGTGGTGATGGATGTACTCGATCGGGTCCTCGATGGTGATGATGTGCGCCTGGCGAGTGGCGTTGATCTTGTCGAGGATCGAAGCCAGCGTCGTCGACTTGCCGCTGCCCGTCGGCCCGGTCACCAGCACCAGCCCCTTGTGGTGGGTGGTGAACTCGCGCACCACCGGCGGCAGGCCGAGCGTCTCCATGGCCAGGATCTCGTAGGGGATCTGGCGGATCGCCATCGAGATCGCCCCCCGCTGTAGGAACACGTTGGCGCGGAATCGCGAGAGCCCCTTCACGCCGAAGGAGAAATCCAACTCCTTCGTGGTCTCGAAGCGCTTGCGCTGCTCGTCCGACAACACGCTGTACGCGAGTTGGGTCGTGAATTCGGGGGTCAGCACCTCGTGCTCGCTCGGCGTGATCATCCCGTCGACGCGGAACTCCGGCGGCACCCCGGCCGTGATATGCAGGTCCGAGGCCCTCTTCTGCGTCATCTCCTCGAGCAGCTCTCGCAGCGTCACCACGATGACTCTCCTTGTGTCGTGACCAACGGGCCCGCGATCCCACTACAGATCGTCGGACGCGGTCTCCTTGAGGATCTCCTCGGCGGTCGTCATGCCGCGCTTCAGTTTCTCCAGGCCGTCGCGGCGGAGTGTCAGCATGCCCTCCGCGATCGCCGTCTTCTTGATCTCGCTCGCCGGGGCCCGATCCAGCGTCAGGTCCCGGACGCGCGGCGACATCGCCATGACCTCGTAGACGCCCTGGCGGCCGCGGTAGCCGGTGTTGCTGCAGTCCACGCAGCCGGCGCCCTCGGCGAATTGCGCCGCCTTCGCCTCGGCCGGGGCCAGCTGCAGCTCGCGGAGGATCTCCGCGTCCATCTCGATGGGCTTCTTGCAGCCGTTGCACACGCGCCGCACCAGGCGCTGCGCAAGGATCAGGTTCACCGAGGAGGCCACCAGGAACGGCTCGACGCCCATATCGACCAGGCGGCCGATGGCGCTGGGGGCGTCGTTGGTGTGGAGGGTGGAGAGCACCAGATGCCCGGTCAGAGCCGCCTTCACGGCGATGGAGGCGGTCTCCAGGTCGCGGATCTCGCCCACCATGATGATGTTCGGGTCCTGCCGCAGGAACGCCTTGAGCGCCGCCGCGAAGGTGAGTCCGATGTCCTCGTGCACCAGCACCTGGTTGATGCCGTCGAGGTTGTACTCCACCGGATCCTCGGCGGTCAGCACGTTCACTTCCGGGGTGTTGATGCGCGAGAGCGCCGAATACAACGTCGTCGTCTTGCCCGATCCGGTCGGCCCGGTCACCAGCACCATCCCGTACGGACTGGCGATCGCGGAGCAGAACTCCTTCATCGCCCGGGGCTCGAAGCCGAGTTTCTCCAGGTCGATGTTGAGGTTGGTCTTGTCCAGGATCCGCATCACGATCTTCTCGCCGAAGATGGTGGGCAGCGACGAGACGCGCAGATCGATGGTGCGGTTCACCACCTTGATCTTGATGCGCCCGTCCTGCGGCACCCGACGCTCGGCGATGTCGAGCTCGGCCATGATCTTCAGGCGCGAGAGGATCGCCGCCTTGAACTTGAAGGGCGGCGACATCATCTCGTGCAGCACTCCGTCGATGCGGAAGCGGACGCGCATCGACTTCTCGTAGGGTTCCATGTGGATGTCCGAGGCGCCCTTGCGCACCGCGTCGGCGATCAGCGAGTTGACCAGCTTGACGATCGGGGCCTCGTCGGCGCCGGCGATGCCCGCATCCGCCTCGGCGGTGTCGTCTTCCTCGACGACCGCCAGCTCATCCTCCATCCCCTTCATCACGTCGGCCATCGTCCCGGCCGAGTCGTAGGCGCGATCGATCGCCTTCCTCAGCGCCGTCTCGGAGACCACGTGCGGCTCGACCTCGTAGCCGGTGATGAACTTGATGTCGTCGATCGCGAAGATGTTGGAGGGGTTGGCCATCGCGACCACCAGACGACGGCCGCTGCGCGAGATCGGCAGCGCCATGAACTTGATCGCGACGTCGCCGGGGATGAGCTTGGTGAGCGTCGGGTCGGGCTCGTAGTTCGCCAGGTCGGCCGCCGGCACGTGGTACAGGCGCGTGAGGAACTCGAGCAGCTCCGGCTCGGTGATCGCGCCGATCTTGACCAGATTCCCGGTCAGCGTGCCGCCCGTGCTCTTCTGCTGCAGTCCAGCCTTGGCGAGCGCCTGTTCGTCGACCAGGTTGGCGTCCAGCAGTTTCTGCCCGAGGTCTTCCAGCACGATGGCTCTCCATGGCGTCGTTGGCGGCGCCCGCGGGCATGCCGGGCATGCGCGGGCGTGGCGGACTCGGCGCGTCGCCCCACATCAGGCAACCAGCATGCCCTGCAGGCCGCGGAACATGCGGGTCGTGGGGACGCGCGGCGGTCTGGTCACCGGGGTTATCGGGACGGGGCGGCCCGCGACTGAAGTGGAATCTGCACGGGGGGCCGGACCGGCCGCTGCGGATTGCAACCCCGTCCCCGAGGCACCGACGCGGCCGTGAGCCGTCCCTAGTCTGCGCGCGGCAGGGTGTCCGGGCGGGCGGGCGCCTCGCTCGATCCAGCGCGGACGCGCGGACCGAGGCGGGCGAGCAGCCGCGGACCGATCCCGCGCACCGCCAGCAGTTCCTCAGGGCTCCCGAAGGGACCGTGACGCTGCCGATGGGCGATGATCCGGGCGGCCAGGACCGGGCCGATCCCCGGCAGGGTGTCCAATTCCTCTGCGCTCGCCCGGTTGAGGTCGAGGGTCACCGACTCGCGCAGCTCCGCCCCTGCGGAGGCGCCGCCGCCCGATGCGACCGGGTCGCCCGGGACGGGTCGCGGCGCGAGCGGCTCCGCGGTCGGCGCGCCGGCGGGGGCGAGGCCGGGCAGCGGACGCGAGGCGCGCCACAGGTCGTGGCCGGCGCCGAGCGCCAGCAGCAACACCACGATCAGCGCGCCACGGCGCTCGGCCGGCGTGAGCGCTTCCACCTCGTCCCCCCGCGGGGGCGGGATCTCAGCGGCGGCTCAGTCCCAGAGACGCCAGATGAAGGTAGTGCGCAGCTCGCGGCCGGGCCCGAGCGCTTCGGTCCCGGTGGCCGCGTCCACCCAGGTCTGCGGCCGCGCCCGGTCCTCGAGGTTGCGGCCTTCGATCAGCAGCACCGCGTCGCCCAGCGTCAGCTCGAGCCCGGCCGCGAAGCTCACGTAGCCGGGGAGCGCGCGCGAGGGCGAGGCCTCGCTCTCGCGCGGCCCGATCGCCCAGGCCTCGACCCGCGGACGGATGCGCAGGTCGCCCTGGAACAGCGCCATGCCGGCCTCGGCGAAGACGCGCCCGCCGCGGCCGGGGTCCACCCACGGTTGGAGCGGACTGGCGTCGCGCGCCAGCGCGAAGCCCTCGAGACCGCCGGCCCAGTGCGGCGACCGCCAGAGCGCCTCGCCCACCAGCAGCCCGAAGTCGTAGACGTGCGGATCGGCGCGGAAGCCCGAGCGGAGCGCCAGGGATTCGAGCGGGAGCCGCGCCAGCAGGGCGCGGTCGCGGGTGCGCCCGGCCAGGAAGCTCACCCGCGCCCGCCCGCCGCCCGCGGCGCGCCCGCCGACCTCGAGCCCGCTCACCCAGGTATCCTGCAGGAATGCGGATTGGCCGACCGCGAGGTCGGTCCAGACCGGGGTCAGCAGGCGCTCGAGCACCACCCGCCCCTCCCAGGGCGTGCCCGTGAAACGCCAGGCGAGGGACGGCGCCACCGCGGTGCGCTCTATGCCGCCGTGGCGGCCGAGCCCGAGTGCCGCCTCGAGCCGCCCGTCGCCGAAGGGACCCTGCCAGCGCACCGCGCCCCACTGACCGCGGCCGCGCTCGCGGGTGCCGCTGCCCTGGGCGGGCATCACCCGCGTGTCGCTCCACGACCAGCGCAGCGCCAGGCGCCCCCGTTCGCCGCCGCGCTCGAGCTCGAGTGTGGCGGCGTTCGCGTCGGCGAGCCGGAGTCCCGGAGGCGAGCCGCCGCCCGCGCTCTCATGCCGGTCGTAGCCGCGCGCGACGGATGCGTCCACCTGCCAGCCTGCGCCCTGATAGCGGTAGCGACCGTGGCCACTCTCGCCGCGCACCTCCTGCGCCTCGCCGCCGACCAGGCTCGCGTTCGCGCGCCGGTGCGCGAACGCCGCTTCGACCAGGTGCCGACCGCGCACCACCGCCCCGGCGACGCCATAGAGATCCCGCCCGGCACCGGCGAGCCCGCCGGCGGCCGCGCGCTCGCCGCTCGCCGCCTCGGCGCGGACGCCGCCGAGGCTGTCGCCGCGCCACAGCGTGAGCGCATGGTCGCCGAGTCCGCGCGATCCGTTGGTGAGCACCAGATCGGCGCGCGGCTGCCAGCCGCTGCCGGGGCGCCCCGTCAGTCCGGGACCCGCGCTCGCGCGCGCCAGCGCCGCATCGAAGCCATCCCAGCCGCCTCCTTCCCCGGCCACCACCGCGAGCGAGTCGAACCAGGCCAGCGCATCCTGCGCGCCGGCCACGCCGGGGGGCGGGAACGAGGTCGGTGCACGCCCGGGTTCGTCGAGCACCCAGGTCCCGGCCACGAGTCCGGCAAGCGTCCACGGATAGCCGGTGCCGAGGTCGCCATCCGGCAGCCACCCCGCCCGCCCGGGCGCCCCCCACCAGCCGGGAGGGCTCGCCAGACCCGAGCCGATCAGGTCGGCACGCTCCGCACCCGGCGCCTGCGCCAGCGCGGACGCCGGCAGCGCCAGCGCGACCGTCAGGCCGAGAGCCGCTCGCCGTAGCGCGCGAACACCGCCGTGAGCGGCGTGCCGAGCGCCGCGAAGAGCGCGACGTTGTAGCCGATGTGCCATAGGGCGAACGGGATCCCCGCCAGCAGCCATGTCCGCATCTGCCCGAACACGAGGCCGGTGGCGACATTGGTGAGGAGATCGTAGGAGGCGGTGAGCAGCAGCGCGAACACGGCCAGCGACGCAGCGCGCACGGCGGGCGACCGCGCGGGTAATCCGATGCGGGCGAACAACGCGCCTCCCGCCCCCGACAGGGCGTTGCCCGCGACCTGGGCGGCCGTGACCAGCGGATGCGCGGGACCGTACGGGTTGAGCAGCGAGTAGACGAGCATGGTGAGCACCCCCACCAGGATGCCGTCGCGGGCGCCGAGCAGCACGCCGGAGCAGAACACCACCAGCGTGAGGACCTCGAAGTTGGGGATGGTTTCGGCGTAGACGCCGGTGAGACCCGCTGCGACCAGCAGCGCGGCGTACGAGAGGCGGCGGGAACTGTACGGCTGCCGGGCGATCGGAGGGGCTCTCCGTGCGGGGTGGGTGCGAGCGGGGGGCGCGCGGCCGGTGCGGGTGCCGCTGACCCCGGAAGATAGCCGCCGGGCCCGCGGGCCGTCAACGCGGCGCGCCGTAAAGACCGCCGCGACCGGCCGGGACCCTAGCCGGTGACCCCCGCCGCCTGCTTGAGCGGATCGAGGACGGTGACCGGCACCGGCAGCTCGCCCAGGTCCACGCTGCGGTGCTCGCCGTGGAAGTCCGAGCCGCCGGTCTCGAGCAGCCCGAGACGCTCGGCCAGCGCGTGGTACCGGCGCACGGTGGCGTTCCCATGCTGCGGATGCCAGACCTCGATGCCGCGCAGGCCGGAGGCGCGCAACCGTTCGATGACGCTGTCGGGCATCTGCGAGCCGGGATGCGCCAGCACGCTCACGCCGTCGGCCGCGTGGATGAGCGCGATCGCCTCGCCGGGACTGAACGCCGGACGCGGCACGTAGGCGGGGGCCTGGCTGCCGAGGTAGCGGTCGAACGCGTCGTCGAAGTCGGCGACCAGGCCCGCTCGCACCATCGCCTCGGCCACGTGCGGACGCCCCACCACGCCCGGGCCCGCCAGCTCCAGCACCGCCTCGAGATCCACCGGCGCCCCCAGCTCACGCAGGCGCTCGACGATCGACAGGGCGCGGTCGCGCCGCTCCTGCTGGAAGCGCTGGAGCCGCTCGCGCAGCCGGCCGTGCTCGGGATTGACGTAGTAGCCGAGGATGTGGAGGTCGGCGCCCTCGAACGCGGTGGACATCTCGATGCCGGGGACCAGCTCGAGGCTGGCGCCGGCCGCGACGCGGGCGCGGGGGATCGCTTCGACCGTGTCGTGATCGGTGACCGCCAGCGCCGCCAGACGCTTCGCGATGGCGCGCGCGACCAGCGCCTCGGGCGTCAGCACCCCGTCGCTGAACGTGGTGTGCGCGTGGAGATCCACGCGCCGGCCCCCCGCGACGAGGGCCGGACCGGCCATCAGGCCGCCTCCAGGTTCTTCCGCAGGTCCCGGATCTTCTGGGCGACGTCCGGATAGCTCGCCTGGATCTCGAACACCCGCTCGAACTCGGTGAGCGCTTCGTGCGGCCGCCCGGCAGCCTCCAGCGCGAGGCCGAGCTGGAAGCGGATGCCGACGGCGGACGCAGGCTCGAGCGCGGCGTCGGCGAGCGCCTCGCTCAGCTCGTGGGCAGCCTCCTCGAAACGACCCTCCGCGAGCAGGCAATGGCCGATCATCTCGGCGGCGCGCAGCTTGAAGTTCACGTCCTTCGAGGCGAGCCGGAACGACTCGATCGCCTGCTGCGAAAGCCCCATCTCGCGATACGCCATGGCCAGATCGTAATGGGCCTGGGTGTCGCCGGAAAGCTGCGTCTCCACGCCGCGTTGGAACTCGGCCAGCATCGACGCGAAGTCGAAGGTCACCGCCTGACCGCGATCGACCGCCACCTCGACCTTGCCCTCGGTCGGCTCCGGGGCTGCCGTCGCCGCGGCCGCCTCCGCCGCGGGCGTCGCGGTCGCGGCCTCGGCGGGGCGCAGCCGGTCGAGACGGCGGCGGGCGACCAGGTTGTTCTGGTCGAAGTTCGTCGCCCGCTCGAACCAGGCGCGTGCCTGCTCGAGGTCGTCGGCCTGGATCGCGCGATCGCCCAGCTCGCAGGCGACCTGGGCGGCTTCGCGCCGGTCGTCGCGCTGCTCGCAGTTGCGGAGCCAGAGCTCCATCATCTCCGTGGTCGCGTGCGGCCCCTTGCACAGGCTCCGGTAGATCGACGCCGCGTTGTCGAGGCGGTCGAGCGATTCGTAGGCCTGCGCGGCGCGGGCCAGGATCCCCGCCGCGCGCTCGCGGTTGCCGGCGCGGAACTCCGTCTGCGCAAGGCCCAGCAGGCCCTCGACGCCCTCGAGGTCGGCGGGCAGCGCGTCGGCGGCGCTCTCGCCGTTCACGGATTCGGGCGCGGCCGGTGGGTCCGTGTCCGGTGCGGGCGGCGCCGCCCCGGCGTGGGCGACGGCCGGCGGCGCGGCGTGCACATGCCGGTCGATCTCGAGTGCGGGCAGCCGCTCCTCGGTCGGGGGGGCAAAACGCGGGGGACGATCGGTCTCGAGGTCCGGACGATCCGCGTCCGCGGTCACGCTCGCGCGCGCCGCCGGCGGGGCCTGGGACCGCGCACGCTCGGGGGACGACATGCGAACGCCGGGCTCGGGGGCGGCCCCGTGGAGCCCGGTCGCCGGCGGACTCGCTGCGGGAGGCACGCCCGCCCTGGCGCCCGGCGGCGGCGGCGGCGGGGCCTGCGCTTCGAACGCGGCCACCGCGCCGGGCTCGATCTGCTCCGCGCGCGCGCGGCAGCGCTCGGCATCCGCGTCCTGACCCGCCCGGCGGTGGTAGAACGCCGCTTCGGCCAGCGCCCGCGCCGAGGCGGGCAGGTCGTCCGCGAGCGTGTGCACTTCGGCGAGCCGCTCCAGCGCCTTGATGTTCTCCGTGCAGCAATCGAACGCCTTGCGCAGCGCCGCGGCCGCGTCCCTGGTCTTGTTCTCGCGCACCATGTGCTCGGCGAACTGCGTGTAGTACAGCGTCGCCTCCGTGGCCAGGCCGTCGAGCGCGTGGAGGTTGGCGAGGCGGTCGAGCACGGTCGCGGGCGAGAGCCCCAGCCGCAGCATCTTCTTGCCGACCGCGATGGCGTTCTTGTAGAGGCCGGCCTTCTCGTAGCACGACGCCGCGGTCAGATACCGTTTCGCTGCGTTCTCGTGGTCGCCCTTCTTGTAGAACAGGTCGGCCAGCAGGACGAAGTTGTACGGATCCGAATCGTCGGTCGCGACCAGCTTCTCGTACTCGGCCAACGCGCCGTCCAGGTCACCGCTCTGGATGGAGCGCTGGGCCCGGCGCTTGATGTCGATAGCCCTGTCCAAGTTGGTGGCTCTCCCCCGGGACCGCAGGCGGGAACTCTGGCCTCGTCACTTCCCTACAACGCACCAAGCGCGGCTCGCACGGCGATCGCGCAGGCATCGGACGCGCGCGCGAAGGCCGAATGGAGCCGATGCAACTCCATCTCCACACCCTGCTTATCGGCGGACTTCCCGAGAGACTTCAGATTGATTTCGACGTTGAGCAGGGCCCCTTCGCCCGCCGCCCTGGCCAGCAGCCCGGCGGTGCCGGCATCGGTTATCGCGTTGACGTTGCCGCATTTGGCGACCAGGGTCGCGAGTTCTACGACCGCCAGGCACGCCCCGGCGGTCGCCAGCGGGACGCGCGCCGCCTCGAGCCCCGCGAGCGCCAGCGCCTGGTCGCGGGCGGCGTTCTCCTCGGCGTTCCCCTGCGGCAGCCGCCCCGCCTCGAGCACTGCGTCGAAGGCCTCGCTGTCACGCCGGCCGAGCGCCAGCAGCTCAGCGCGCAGGCGTTCGGCGTCATGCTGGACGCCGCGCAGGGCCTCCGCGTGCTCCGCGTACTTCTTCCTGCCGATCGAGAGGTTCGCCACCATGGCCGCGAGACAGGCGGCCAGCGCGCCCGCGATCGCCGCGACCGTCCCGCCGCCCGGGGTCGGGGTCGCCGCGGCCACCTGGTCGAAGAAGGACGCCAGCGTCACCGCCCCGGTGAGCGGCGGCTGCTTGAGGCGCAGCTCCAGGACCTGGTCGCGCCGGAAGTCCTCGAGCTGGAGCGCGTGCTCGGCCGCGTCCAGCAGCGCATACTCCGGCACCAGGCCGACCACCTGGCACCCCGAGATCGCCGCCCCCCGGCGGGCCGCCTCCTCGCGCACCAGCGCCAGCACCCGGTGGATCGGCGTCGCCTGCGTGTTCACCAGGTTCATGCTCACCTGGGCGCGCCGGCCGCCCTCGATCGAGAAGCCGAGCGCCCGCACGTGCTTCAAGCCCCCGCTCTGCTCGCGGATGGCGGCGGCGATGGCCTTCGCCACGCGCACATCGCCGGTATTGAGGTTGGCGTTGAAGGCGACCAGGAACCGCCGCGCCCCGACCGCGGTGGCGCCCGCGGTGGGATGGATGCGCGCCGGGCCGAAGTCAGGCGCGTGCGAGGCCTCCCGGCCGATCCGCTCGCGCAGCCCCTCGAACTCGCCGCGCCGCACGTCCGCAAGGTTGGTGCGCTCGGGCCGCGACGCCGCGGCCTCGTAGAGGAACACCGGGATGCCGAGCTCCTCGCCGATCCGCCGGCCGGCCTGCCGCGCGAGCTCGGCACAGTCCTCGAGGGTCACGCCCTCGACCGGGACGAACGGCACCACGTCGGTGGCGCCCATGCGCGGATGCTGGCCCGAGTGGTGGTTGAGGTCGATCAGCTCGGCGGCGCGCTTCACCGCCCGGAATGCCGCCTCCATCACCGGCGCGGGCTCGCCGGCGAAGGTCAGGACCGAGCGGTTGTGGTCCGGGTCCATCTCGCTGTCGAGCAGCGTCGCCCCCGGCACCGAGGCGATGGTCTGGATCAGCTCCTCCACCACCTCGCGGCGGCGGCCTTCCGAGAAGTTGGGGACGCATTCGACGAGTCGGGTCATGGGCGCGAGATTCTCCGCTGAACGGGGGAGCGCTCCAGGTCGGAAGCAAGGGCGGCATGCTACCAAATCCCCGACTCCGCACCGGACCGGCGCTAACAGGCGGCTCCAAGCCGGAGCGAGTCCCAGCGCGTCGATCTCCCGCCGATCCGTAGCGCTGAGGGATCGCGGTCGGTCGTCAGTCGGGCGAGAGCCGGCACGGCGCCTCGCCGCGAGCGCGTCGGACTCGGATCTCCTCCATGAGGGCGCGCCGTGCGGCGTGCTTGGGCTTCGCGGGCCGCAGAGTGATGGCAAGGTCCTCCGGGTCGGCGACCAGGACCGAGATGTCCCACGCCAGGAGCGCGTGGCTCCGGGGACGCAGTGCCTCAAAGTGACCGGCCCTCCCTGGCACGACGTCCAGCCGCCCGAGCGCTGTCTCGAACAGGCGATCGAGCCGCTCCTCGGTGGGTGGCCATGGCGTCCAGGCTGCGCAGGCTTCCGACGAGAGGTTCTCCCTCCACGCGGGATCGTGCACGGGCTTCGCGCCCAGCCCATCGAGGAGTCCGGCGAGACGCCGAAGATTCGCCGGCGTACGCGCAGGCACCACATCGAGGTCACCGGGCATGAACGGCCATCGGCCTGGGTACCACGCGAGCGCCGCGACCGACCCGGCGAGCACCCACTCGACGCGATACCGCGCAAGGCCGCGCACCATCCCGCGCACATCGGGCCCCACGACTACGGCCATACCCGCCTCTCCACCGCCGGCAGTGCCAGGTCGGCGCCGCGGATGAACACGCAATCGGGCCGCACCGCCGGCATCCAGTAGGGCAGCTCCTCGAGCGACTCGCACTCCCACGCCACCGCGTCGCCCCAGGCGCCCGGGTTCAGATGGCCGACCTGGGCCTCGAGACCCAGCGCCTTCGCTGCGTTCCAGGTCACCGCCAGCAGCGTCTCCTCGGCGGTGAGACCGCACAGGCGGGCGGCGAGTGCGGCGCACTCGAGCAGCGACTGTGCGGGGGCGGTACCCGGGTTGAAGTCGGTGGCGACCGCGACCCGCGCACCGCTCGCGCGCAGGAGCTTCGCCCTAGGCAGCTTCTGGCCGAGCGTCAGCGCGGCCGCAGGCAGCAGCACGCCGACCGTGCCGGCCGCCGCCAGCGCCCGCCAGTCCTCCTCGCTCGCGCACTCGAGATGATCGGCCGAGGCGGCCCCCAGCTCGGCGGCGAGCACCGCACCGCCGCTGCGCTTCGTCTGGTCGGCGTGCACCCGGACCGCGAGCCCGAGCGCCTTCGCGGCCGCCAGCAGCGCGCGAGATTCGTCCACCGTGAACGCCACCGGGTCGCAGAAGGCGTCCACGGCGCTGGCGAAGTCGCGCCGCACGATCTCGGGCAGCGTCCGCTCGCGCATCTCAGCCAGATAGGTCTCGCGCCGGCCCTGGTACGCCTCGGGCAGCGCGTGGAGCAGGAGTGCGGTGCGCACGACGCGCACCGGGACTCGGGCGACGGCCGCGCGCATCAGCTCGAGCAGCCGCAGCTCGCCCGAGGGCGTGAGTCCGTAGCCGCTCTTCACCTCGACCGTGGTGCAGCCGTTCGCCCGCCAGCGTTCCAGCCGCGCCGCCAGGCCCTTCTCGAGCACGTCGTCGCGCTCGGCGCCGGTGGCGGCCACGGTCGCGCGGATGCCACCGCCGCCCGCGGCGATCGCGGCATAGCTCTCGCCCGCCAGCTTGCGCTGGAATTCCAGCGCGCGGTGCCCGGCGAAGATCATGTGGGTGTGGCAGTCCACGAGACCCGGGGTCACGAGGCGGCCGTTGGCGCTGATGGGCCGGGCGTCGCCGTGCCGCCTCAACAGCTCGGCGCCGGGGCCGACCTCGAGCACCCGTCCATCGCGGAACACCACCGCACCCTTCGGATATCGCAGCACCCGGGTCCCGTCGGCGTCCGGGGTCACGACCTCGGCAGTGTTGTGGAGCACCAGGTAGGAGGTGCGCCCTGCGACCGCCTTGCCGTGGGGGTCGCTGGCCGGGAAGACCGTCACGCGCCCCTCATCCTGTGATCCCCGGCAGCTTCATGCCGGTCTTCTTCGCGTGCTCGATCGCCGCCGGGTAGCCCGCATCCGCGTGCCGCATGACGCCGGTGCCCGGGTCGTTGGTCAGCACGCGCTGGAGCCGCTGGTCGGCGGCCGCACTCCCGTCGCAGACGACCACCATGCCGGCGTGGATCGAGAGGCCCATGCCGACCCCGCCGCCGTGATGGACGCTCACCCAGGAGGCGCCGGACGCCGTGTTGAGGAGCGCATTCAGGATCGGCCAGTCGGCGATCGCGTCGCTGCCGTCGCGCATGCCCTCGGTCTCGCGGTAGGGCGAGGCGACCGAGCCCGCGTCCAGGTGGTCGCGCCCGATCACCACCGGCGCCCGGAGCGCCCCCTCGCGCACCATGCGGTTGAAGCGCAGGCCCAGCCGCGCGCGCTCGCCGTAGCCGAGCCAGCAGATGCGCGCCGGCAGGCCCTGGAAGCGCACGTGCCGCTGGGCGAGCGGGATCCAGCGGTGGAGCCGCCGGTCGTCGGGGAACTCCGCGAGTGCGGCCTCATCGGTGGCGAGGATGTCCGCCGGATCGCCCGAGAGCGCGGCCCACCGGAACGGTCCCTTGCCGAGGCAGAAGAGCGGGCGGATGAACTCGGGCACGAATCCCGGATAGGAGAACGCCTGCTCGTGCGGGAGCCCGCCCAGCTCGGCCTCGCCGCGCAGGTTGTTGCCGTAGTCGAACAGCACCGTGCCGCGCGCCCTCATCGCGATCAGCGCCCGCACCTGGGTGGCCATCGAGGCGCGCGCCCGGCGCACGTGCTGGTCGGGATCGGCGGCCCGCAGCACGGCCGCCTGCTCGAGCGTGAGCCCGGCCGGCACGTAGCCGTGGAGCGGATCGTGGGCCGAGGTCTGGTCGGTGGCGACGTCCACCACCAGGCCGCGCCGCAGCAGCTCGGGATGGGTCTCGGCGGCGTTGCCGATCAGGCCGACGCTGAGTGGACGGCGCGCGTCCCGCGCCTCGCCGCACCGCGCCACCGCCTCGTCGAGCGAGCGGGTCAGGCGGTCGCAGTAGCCGGACTCGATGCGCCGGGCGGCACGCGCCTCGTCCACCTCGACCGCCAGGCACACGCCGCCGTTCATGGTGACCGCGAGCGGCTGCGCCCCGCCCATGCCGCCGAGGCCGGCGGTGAGCACCAGGCGCCCGGCGAGCGAGCCGCCGAAGTGGCGGTCGGCGCACTCGGCCAGCGTCTCGAAGGTGCCCTGCACGATCCCCTGCGAGCCGATGTAGATCCACGAGCCGGCGGTCATCTGCCCGAACATGATGAGGCCCTTGCCCTCGAGCTCCCAGAAGTGCTCCCAGGTCGCCCAGCGCGGCACCAGCAGCGAGTTGGCGATCAGCACCCGCGGCGCGTCGGCGTGGGTGCGGAAGACGCCCACCGGTTTGCCCGACTGCACCAGCAGCGTCTCGTCGTTCTCGAGCGCGCGCAGTGCGACCACCATGCGCTCGAAGGCGTCCCATGAGCGCGCGGCCCGGCCGGTGCCGCCGTAGACCACCAGGTCGTCGGGCCGCTCGGCCACCTCGGGATCGAGGTTGTTCATCAGCATCCGGAGCGCGGCCTCCTGGGTCCAGCTCCGGCACGAGATGGCCTGGCCGCGCGGCGCGCGGACGGGGCGGGCGGTGGCGACCGGACTCACGAGGCCAGCACCTCTTCGGCGAGCCTGACCGGCGCGGGCGAGAGCACCCAGCGCGCCAGGGTCTCGCAGGCGCTCGCGAGCGGTCGGTCGCCGTCGGGCGCGGGCACCAGCCGCCGCACCGTGCCGTAGAGACGCTCGCAGCCGAGGCCGGCGCGCAGCGGACGGCGGAACTCCAGCGCACGGCTCGCGCACATGAGCTCGAGCGCCACCACATACGCGGCGTTGTCCACCACCTGCCGGGCGTGGCGGCCGGCGATCGGCGCCATGCTCACGTGGTCCTCGATCCCGGCGCCGGTGGGGATGGAATCCACGCTCGCCGGGTGGCAGAGCGTCTTGTTCTCGGAGACCAGGGCGGCGGCGGTGTACTGCGCGAGCATGTAGCCCGACTCGAGGCCTGGGACACAGGCCAGCACCGCCGGCAGGCCGGAGACGCGGGCGTCGGTGAGCCGGTCGATGCGGCGCTCGGAGAGCGACGCCACCTCGGCCACCGCGATCTTGAGGTAGTCGGCGGCCAGCGCCACCGGCTGGGCGTGGAAGAGCCCGGCCGAGATCACCTCGTCCGACGCAGCGAAGACCAGCGGGTTGTCGTTGACACTGTTGACCTCGATCGCGAGCTGGCCCTCGACGTGGACCAGCGCGTCCCAGGAGGCGCCCATCACCTGCGGCACGCAGCGCAGGCTGTAGGCGTCCTGCACGCGGCCGCAGTCGGCGTGCGAGGCGACCAGGGCGCTGTCCTCCGAGTAGGCGCGCAGCCGCCGCGCCGCCTCGAGCGCCCCCGGGTAGGGCCGCAGCGCCTGCACCTCGGGCCGCGCCGGCTGAAACGACCCGAGCAGCACCTCGGTCGAGAGCGCCGCCGCCGCCACGCCCGCCTCCCACACGCGCCGCGCGTCCACGCACGCCAGCACCGCGAGCGCGGTCGAGAGCTGGGTGCCGTTGATGAGTGCCAAGCCCTCCTTCGCCTCGAGGGTGAGCGGCTGGAGCCCGGCGCCCCGCAGGGCCAGCGCCCCCGGCATCCGCTGGTCGCCGAGCCACGCCTCCCCCTCGCCCACCAGCACCAGCGCGAGGTGGGCGAGCGGGGCCAGATCGCCCGAGGCGCCGACCGAGCCCTGCAGCGGCACCACCGGCGTCACCTGCCCCTCGAGCATCGCAATCAGCGCCTCGACGATCTCGGGCCGGCAGCCGGAGTGGCCGTGGGCGAGCGAGGCCGCGCGCAGCACCAGCATGGCGCGTGCGACGTCGCGCGGGGCGAAGCGGCCCACCCCGGCGGCGTGCGAGCGCAGGAGGTTCAGCTGCAGCTGGCGCACCTGATCGGCGGCGATGACGCGGTCCTTGAGCACGCCGAAGCCGGTGTTGACGCCGTAGATCGCCCGGTCGCCGGTGAGCACCCGCTCGACCACCGCGCGGCTCGCGGTCATGCGATCACGGGCCGCGCGCACCAGCCGCACCTGCGCCTGATCGCGCGCGACCGCCGCGACCTCCGCCAGCGTCAGGGGCCGGGCGCCGAGCTCGATCACGCCGGATCCTCCGTCGGGCCGGCCGGCACCCGGGCGGGGTCGGCAGCCACGAGGTCCAGGAACGCGGCCGCCTCACGCGCGAGCGTCCGCGGGTCACCCGCCGGGAGCGGCTCGACGGGCAGGGCGGCCAGGAACGGCCTCCGGTACGAGGCGGTGGCCAGGCGCGGGTCGCACACCACCAGCACCCCACGGTCGTCGGCGCGGCGGATGAGACGGCCCACGCCCTGGCGGAAGCGCAGCACCGCCTCCGGCACCGCGTCGTCGCGGAACGGGTCGAGCCCCCGCTCCTGCAGGCGCTCGGCGCGCGCTTCGACCAGCGGATCGTCGGGGACCGAGAACGGGAGCTTCGCCACCACCAGGATCTCCAGCGCCTCACCGGGAAAGTCCACACCTTCCCACAGGCTCTGAACCCCGAGCAAGACCGCCCCGCGGTGCTCGCGGAAGCGCTCGCTCACCCGCGTGGCGGGCCCGTCCCACTCCTGGGCCAGCAGCACCTGATCGGGAGCGAGCCGTTCGCGCAGGCGCTCGCGCACCCGGCGCAGCCGTTCGTGCGCCGTGAACAGCACCAGCTGGTTGCGGCCGGTCGCCGCCAGGGCGGCGACCATCGCGGCGATCCCCTCCGCCTCGTCGGCGGACGGGCGACCGGCGGGCGCCACCCAGACGCGCATCTGGCGCGCGAGCGGGAAGGGGGACGGATACGAGACCGCGTGGTAGGGCATCCCGTGGTGTTCGCCGAGCCCGAGCCGCTCGGCGGTGAAGCGGAAGTCGCCATCGGCGGCGAGCGTCGCCGAGGTCAGCACCGCGGCACTCGCCCGCCCGAGCACCAGCCGGCGCGCGTGCTCGCCGACCGCCACCGGGGCGCCGTGCAGCTCGACGCCCCGGCCGCCCGCCGTGCGCCAGTAGACCCACTCCCGGTCGGCGGCCTCGCCCAGGTGCTCGAGATCGGCGCCGAGCGCCGTCCACAGCGAGGCACCCCGCTCCATCTCCGCCTGCAGCTCCTCTTCCAGCGCGCTCCCGTCGTCGCGCCGCCGGACGAGCGTGCCGACCGCTCCCGCCAGCCGGGTGAGACCGGACGCGAAGGCGGCGCATTCGCCGAGCAGCGCCTCGAGTGGTCGCAGGTCGCGGCCCAACAGCTCGGACGCCGAGCGGTAGCGCTCGCGTGCGCCGTAGAGCTCGTGGCGCGCGCCCCGCGGCTCAACCGCGGCGAAGAAGCCCTCCGCCGCCTCGCGGGCATGCGCGACCCGCTCGACCAGCCGGTCGATCTGCTCACGCACGTCCCCGCGTGCGCGCTCATCGAACAGCGGCAGCACCATCCCGTGGCGCGCGCCAGCAGTCCGCCGGCGC
>JBBTLZ010000028.1:0-28516 GCA_038068435.1 Candidatus Eiseniibacteriota bacterium
TGATGATGGCGAAGGCGACGATGAGCTTCACGTAGAGCCCGACCTGCGCGTAGAGGGCGGGGGTGAAGGCGGCGAGCAGCATGTCGATGATGCTCACCCACACCGCGATGATGATGGTGTAGATCGGGATGCGCACGCGCGGATGGATCCACTGGCGCGTGAGCGTCACGCTCACGCTCGAGAGCACCTGCACGGCCAGCACCGCCACGCCCAGCAGCATGCCGTTCATCACCGTGGTGGTGACCGCCACCGCCGGGCAGAGGCTGAGCGCCAGGCGGAACACCGGGTTCTCGCCGAAGATGCCGTTGAGGACGAGGTCCCGTGCGCGCGGGGCCGGGCCGGGATGGAGTGCCGCGCTCACGACGGACTCCCGAGGTAGGGACCGAGCAGCGCCCAGCGCCGCTGGAAGTGGTCCACCGTCTCGCGCACGCCCTCCGTCAGCGCGCGGCTCGAGATGGTGGCGCCGGTGACCGCGTAGACAGGCCGGGTGCGTTCGCGCGCGAGCAGCGCGGCGTGGCGCTCCCGCCACCGCGCCACCGGGGTGCGCGCGATCGTGGCGAGTGCCGCGCGCCAGTCCTCGGGCATCGGGTCGCGGGTGACGGTCAGCGAGACCAGGCTGGCCGCCGCGCGGCCCAGGAACTGGCCCTGGAACACCGGTGTCGCGACCTCGGCGCCGAGCCCGGGATCCTCCTCGTGCTCGAGCACGCGCACGCCGGCGATCTCGAACGCGGGGGAGAGGCCCACGAAGAAGCGGATGCGGTTCTTGTAGCCGCGGGATTCGCCCTCGATGACGAAGCCCGCCGCCGCTCCGGAGCGCGTGGCGACGAAGACGCGGCCGAGCGGCAGCAGCCCGCGCTCGGCGTGCGGGCCCTGCGGAACCGTGGCGGCGCCGGCGGCGATGAGCCGACCGTCGAGGGCGAAGACCACCTCCCGCTCCGGGGGTTCCCCATAGGGGGCCGCACGGTAGACCACCTCGCTCCGCGCGGGCGCCAGGTACTGGCGGACCTCGAGGACGGTGGCCGACGAATCCAGCTGCAGCAGGCTGAGGATGGCGCGCTGCTCGGCGCGCCGGACCGCCACCTCGCGATAACGGTGGGTCGCCAGGAACGCGCCGCCGAGCACCGCGCCGGCGAGCGCGCACACCACGGTCATGGTGGCCGCGATGCGCAGGATCTCGTTGCGGCTCCCGTTCACGACGGCACCCCTGCCAGCCGTATCCGGCGCGTCGGGAACCAGAGATCGAAGGCCGGCGCCAGCGCGTTGGCGATCAGGATCGCGTAGCAGATCCCCTCCGGGTAGCCGCCGAACACACGGATCATGCCGGTGAGCGCGCCGACGGTGAGCCCGAAGGCGATCTGGCCGCCGCGCGTCGTCGGGGAGGTCACGTAATCGGTCGCCATGAAGAAGGCGCCGAGCCAGAGTCCGCCGCTCATCAGGTGCAGCAGCGGGGCGCCGGTGAACGCGGTGGTGAGGAAGGTGCCGGTGAGCACGCTCAGCGGGATGGTGAGCCGGATGATCCCGCGCGCCACCAGGAGCGCGGCGCCGAACGCCACCAGCACCAGCGAGACCTCGCCGATGGAGCCGGGACGGAAGCCGAGCGCCAGCCCGGCCCAGGTGTTCCCTGGGATGAGCCGCAGCGCCGCCTCGAGTCCCTGCTCCTTGAGCACCGCCAGCGGTGTGGCGGTCGTCACCGCGGCCAGGGGCGCGCCGATCCCCGCGCGCGGGGTCGCCCAGCCGGCCGTCATCGCCAGCGGGAAGCTCGCCATCATGAAGGCGCGCCCGACCAGCGCGGGGTTGAACAGGTTGTAGCCGAGGCCCCCGAAGATCATCTTGCCGATCAGGATCGAGAACACGCCGCCCAGCAGTGCCATCCACGGCGGGACCAGCGGCGGGAGTGTGAGCGCGAGCAGCAGCCCGGTGCAGACCGCGCTGCCGTCGGCGACCGTGGCGCGACGGCGCAGCAGACGGAGCGCCCCCCACTCGGCGGCGGTCGCGCCGGCGATCGCGGCCGCCACCACCGCCAGCGCGTGCCAGCCGAACACGAACGCGCCCCACGCCACGACCGGCGCCAGCGCGCCGTTCACCCACCACATGATGCTGGCCGTGTCCTGCGCCGCGTGCAGGTGCGGCCCCGGCGCGAGCACGAACATGCGCGCGGGGCTCGCTGCGCTTCCGGTCGCGGCGGTCATCACGCCTTCACGGCCTCGGCGCGGCGCAGCGCCGACTTGGCCACCTGCATGAACTGGACGAGCGGGCGCCCGGCCGGGCACACGTAGGTGCAGCACCCGCACTCGTAGCATTCCAGGGTGCCGTATCGCTCGGTCTCGAGCGCCCGTCCCGCCTCGACGCGGACCGAGACCTGGTCCGGCTCGAGCCCGAGCGGGCACGCCTCGAGGCAGCGCCCGCAGCGGATGCACGGCCCGTAGCCGTCCTCGAACGGCCCGCGCCCTTCGAGCACCACCAGGCCGTTCATGCCCTTGGTGATGGGCACGTCGAGCCGCGGCAGCGTGCGCCCCATCATCGGTCCGCCGGCCACGATCCGGTTGGCGTCGTCGCTCAGCCCGCCGCAGAAGGCCAGCACCTCGCCCAGCAGCGTGCCGATCGGGACCCGCACGTTGCGGGGCGTGCGCACTCCGGGGCCGGTGACGGTCACCACCCGGTCGAGCAGCGGCCGGCGGAAGCGCACCGCGTCGTGCACGGCCACCGCCGTCGCCACGTTCTGCACCAGGACACCCACCGCGGAAGGGAGTGCGCGCGGCGGCACGACGCGGCCGGTGACCGCCGTGACCAGCTGGCGTTCGGCGCCTTGCGGGTAGCGGGCCTCGCACGGCACCACGTGGGCCGGGATCGAGCGTGGATGGTCGACGAGCGCGTTCTGGAGCGCCTGGATCGCGCGCGGCTTGTCGGCCTCGACCCCGAACAGGACGCGCGCCGCGCTGACGATGCGCGCCATGATGAGCCCGCCCTCCACGGCCTCGCGCGCGTGCTCCACCATCACGCGGAAATCGGCGGTGAGGTACGGCTCGCACTCGGCGCCGTTGACCACCAGGATGTCGATCTCCGTGCCGGGCGCGAGCGTGAGCTTGCGCCAGGTCGGGAACGCGGCGCCGCCGAGGCCGACGATGCCCGCCTCGCGGATGCGGGCCAGCGCCTGGTCGTTCGGACAGCTGCGCCAGTCGGGGTCCTCGGGGAACTCCAGCTCACCCTCGGCGTCGTCGGTGCGGGCGATGACGATCGCCGGGGCCACCGCCAGCGTGGGGTGCGGATGTTTCTCGATCGGCTTCACCTTGCCGGAGAGGGTCGCGTGGATGGGGGCGCCGGAGTCCTCCGCCGCGGCGATCTTCTCGCCGCGCCGGACGCGATCGCCCTTCTTGACCAGCGGTACCGCCGGCGCGCCGATGTGCTGGAGCAGCGGCAGGCGCACCTCCGGCGGCTCGGGCAGCGGCTCGATCGGTCGCCACGAGGTGGGGTGCTTGTTCGGATCGGGATGGATGCCCCCGCGTCCGAACGTGCGCAGCCCCAGAGCCGCCATCGCACTCATCCGGCGACGTGGCTGGCCAGCGCTTCTGGCCAGGCGCCGAGATGGTCCGCCCCGAGCAGGAAGGCGACGGTCGAGAGCGCGTCGGCGTCCACCCCGGTGCGCGCCAGGACGGTGGCGCTCAGCGGGCCGTCGGCGGGCCGTCCGCGCCGCGCGTCGAGCAGGTGGCCGACCGTCGCCGTGCCCAGCCGGTGGTGCTGCTCGGCGTTGCCGCTGGTCGCGAGGGCCGCATCGCGCAGCACGAACACGCGCTCGACCGCGCCGGTGACCGGATGGACCGCGCCGACCGGCCAGCCGTCGGCGCGCTCACCGGGGACGCCCAGCCCGTAGACGTTGCGGCCGACGTCCACCAGGCCCGAGGCGATGCCTCCGGCGCGGAGCGATGCCACGGCGCGGTCCACCGCCCAGCCCTTGCCGATGGAGCCGAGGTCGAGCCCGGCGCCGCGGCGCGCGAGACCGAGTGTCCCGGCCGCGCGGTCGACCAGCACCTGCCGCCAGCCGACGGTGGCGAGCGATCTCGCGATCTCGCGGTCGGTCGGGTAACCGTTCCGCCGCGCGTCGTAGAAGCCGTAGAGTCGCATGAGCGGGAGCACGGTCGGGTCGTAGATCCCGGCCGATCGGTCGGCCGCCCGCCGCGCGCGCTCCACCACCTCCAGCACCGCCGCGTCCACCGCGACCGCGCGCACACCCGCCGCGCGGTTGACCCGCGCGAGCTGGCTGTCGGCGCGGTGCACGCTCATCTGGCGGTCGACCAGGGCGATGGCGGCGAAGGCATGCTCGATCGCGCGCTCGGCGCGTGCGGGGTCCTGGTCGCGGGCGACGACGCGGATCCAGGTGCCGAGACCCGGGCGCTCGACCTCGACGCTGGTGACGCGGCCCAGGCGCACCCGGTTCAGCAGCGGGGCGCACACGGCGCCGGCGGCGAGCACGCCCAGCCCGGCGAGGAAGCGGCGGCGCGTGAAGCCCGCCGCGGGCGCATCGGGCGGCATCACCCGCAGGCGGTGGACGGGGGGCGACATGGCGTATCTTACCTCCAGTCCCGGGGATGGACTGGTCCGCCGTCGCGTTGCCCCGGGCGCGCGCGATGCTGGGACGTCCTTGCATAACTTATGCGAGAGGGAACGCCGGGGGGTCCGGGGCGGATGCGCCGCCCCCGGACTCGAACGACGGAGGGAACAAGGATGGGGAAAGTCCCTGAATTCTATGTAGACCCAGACCTTTGCACGGAATGCAACGACTGCATCAAAGCCATGCCGATGGCCTTCCGGAAGGTCGAAGACGAGGAGGTCGCGGAGGCCTACAACGCGAACCTGGACGAGTCCCACCTGCCAAGCCTGCAGAAGATGATGACAGAATGTCCGGGCCACGCGATCCTGTGGCGCAAGTGAGGCGGCGATGAAGCCCCTCGACCCGCGCGAGGTCATGCGCGACACGGTGCTCGAGATCCGCGGCGACGGCAAGGCCGGCGGCGGGCTGGTGCTGGCCTTCCAGAGCCTGGCGGCGCTGGCGCTGCACGACGCGGAGCTGCACGTGCAGGAGTGGCCGTTCTTCAGCTCGGCCCGGCGCGGCGCCAACATCCGCTCGTTCCTGCGGATGAGTACCCGGCCGATCGAGCTGGCGTGCGAGATCACACGCCCCACCATCGCGCTGCTGATGGACGAGGCGGCCGGGCGTTCCGTGGACTTCGCGCAGGGCGTGCCGCGTGGCGGCACGTTCGTGCTCAACACGCGCCGCGACCCCGAGGGGTGCGCGCGGCACTACCGGCTCTCGGGCCACGTCATCACCGTCCCCGGCGACGACATCGGCTCGCGCTTCCTCAAGCACCCGATCGGCAACATCTCCACCTACATGGCGATGGCACGGGCGATCGGCGGGTTCGAGCGCGGGGAGGTCATCGATTCGTTTCTGGCCATGCTGGCCAAGCGGCGCATCCCGATGTCGCTGATCGAGAGCAATCGGGAGGCGCTCGAGGCCAGCGACGAGGCCATCCGCAGCGGCACCTTCGACGAGGCGGGGAATGGCGACCACGCGCCGGTGGGTTTCGCCGGCTACGGCGAGCTGCCGCCGGGCGCCCAGACGCCGCTGCGGCTGGCGCGCGCCAACCGCACGGCGGACTACGCGCGCAGCGGTTTCCGCCTGCGCTTCGAAGACCCCACGACCGCCTGCACCGGGTGTGCCCACTGCATCACCAACTGCCCGGAGGGGATCATCCGCTTCCATCCCGACCCCGAGCGCGGGCTGCTGGTGACCGGTGTCGACGTCTCCACCTTCTGCAAGCTGTGCGGCGAGTGCATCGCCGTGTGCCCCGAGCACCTGTTCAAGGAGATGCCGTACGAGGATGTCTGGGAGGAGACCCAGAAGACGGAGGTGACGACGTGAGCACCACATCCGCCCCGGCCGCGATGGCCTTCCCGCTGCCCCACGCCGCCACGCCGGCCGGCGAGCGCTACGACGGGGCCATCGACCTCGCGCGCGTGCGCGACGCCCACCGGGCGCTCTATACGGCGCGCGAGGCCCTCACCGCCGACGGGAACACGGCGGCTGCCATCGCCACGCTCCAGATGTGGCGCGCCGTGCTCTACGCGGGCTTCCCGATCACGCCCTCCACCAAGTGGATCGAGACCGTCGCCGCGCACCTCGCCGCGCATCCCGGCGGACCCAAGCGCGTGAAGCTGCTCGAGGCCGAGCACGCGGTCGCCGACTACCTGGTGGGCGCGGCGGCGGCGTGCCGCGACCTGGTGTTCCCGACCGCCACCAGCTCGGTGGGACTCGACCACATGACCGAGACCACGCGCTCGCTGGGAGCGAGCGGGCTCGGCAACGTGATGATCATCGATGTCTACCGCGCCACCGCCAACTTCCCGCTCTGCATCGAGGGCGACCCGTCCGACACGCTCGCGCACCGCGACGACGGATTCATCCAGCTGTGCGCGCGCGGCAAGCAGCAGATCTACGACACCATCCTCCAGGCGCCGTGCCTCGGGATGCACCCCGACATCCTGACGCCTACCATGCCCGGTTTCTACGGCATCAAGGACAGCCACCGCAGCGCGCGTCTCGTGGTCGAGCCCGACGCCGCCATCCACGCGTTCCAGGACGAGTGGATCCAGCCCTGCCCGCTGCCCGGGCTGATCAACGGCGACACCGCGATGGGGAACTGCGTCACCTCGCGCCACTTCCAGGGCTTCAAGGTCGCACAGAAGCAGCGCATGGAGCGTACCTTCGACGTGCTGCCGCGCATCAGCGCCGACTTCGAGCGCCACTTCGGCCGGCCAGGGCTGTCGTTCTTCGACGAGGTCGGCTGGCCGAACGGCGGCTGGCCGGACATCGCCGTGGTCGGGATGGGGCCCGACTTCGGCACCTTCGAGGCGCTGCGCGAACGCTACGAGTCCGCGCACGGGTTCAAGGTCGCGGGCATCGCCATGAAGCTGCTCACCCCCTTCCCGCGCGAAGCGGTGCGCGACCGGCTCACCCGCGCGCAGGTGGTGCTGGTGGTGAACCAGGCGCACCACTGGGGGCGCGGACACCTGACGCTCGACGTGGCCGATGCGCTCTCGGATCTCGCGGCGCCGCCGCGGGTGGTGAGCGCCTTCGCGGGACTGGGCGGCGCTGACGTGTCGGAAGCCACCTGGGAAGCGATGCTCGACGAGGCGCGCGCGGTGGCGTGCGGGCGTGCGCCCGCGGCGCCGCGCGTCTATCACGAGGGGGTGGCGCTGTGAGCCCGCGGGATCGGACGCGGCTCGGGAGGGGCGGGGCATGAGCGGCTACAAGGGGACCGCGCTCAAGGAGAGCTGCTTCCACCCGGGCTCATCGCTGTGCCCGGGCTGCATGGAGGCGATCGCGTTCCAGAACGTCGGCCGCGTGTCGGACAACGGCGTCAAGACCATCTTCACCATCGGCACCTCGTGCGCCGAGGTCTCGACGCTGGCGTTCCCGAACGTGGTGGCGTGGGGCCGCGGCGACGCGCCGCCGGACGATTTCGCCCGCAGCTTCGCCATCCTCCACAACGTGTTCGAGTCGGCGCCCACGCTTGGCGAAGCGGTGCGGGACGTGGCCGACCTGCTCACGGAGTGCGGAGCGCTCACGGCGCCGGTGCAGGTGATCGCGACCAGCGGCGACGGCGGCGCGCTCGCCATCGGCCTGCGCGCGCTGCTGCACACCATCCACCGCCGCGCGCGCATCACCATCATGGTGCTGGTGAACGAGATCTTCGCCAATACCGGCTTCCAGTACAGCCCGGCGACCATGCCCTACGCCGACACCAGCACCACCCCCGGCGGGGCCGAGGCTGCGGGGAACCTGGAGCCGCCGCTCGACTACCTGCACCTGGCGATCGCGGCCGGCGCCGACCTGGTGGCGCAGGTGAGCCCCGCGCACGGCAAGCTGTTCGTGAAGACCGTGGAGCGCGCGTTCGAGTGCGCGGGGACCGCGGTGCTGTTCGTGCCCTCCCCGTGCATCAGCGGATGGAAGTTCGAGGACGGCATGACGGTCGAGCTGGCGCTGCTCGGGGCGCGCTGCGGCATCTTCCCGGCCTTCATCTGGGAGCGGGGCAAGGGCGGCGCGGTGAAGGATTGCCCGCCGGAGGCGGCCGAGCGGCCGCCCATCGAGGACTTCCTCGCCGCCCAGCGCCGCTTCGCGCACCTGGTGCAGCGCGACAAGCAGACCGGCCGCGCGGTGGTGAAGCGCGGGCGCGAGGACGACATGGCGCGCCTGCGCGCATGGGTGCACGCGAACGTGGACCGGCTCTATCGGCTGGCGGAGCTGAAGTAGGGGGAGTGCGGCAGCGCCGAGGCGGGCGCGACCGCGCGCAAGACTCGCAGCGCCGCGTTTCCCGGTGCGGAGTCGCGCAATCGACGCTCGGTCGGCGGCCCCAGCCGGCCGGCGTCGCGGTTCCGGTCCCGCCCCGCGGGCTTTGTCCCGCGCGGCGGGCCGGACCATCCTGGGTCTCCCCGGACGCCACGATGTCTCGCCGACCCTGTTTCTCGCGCGAGCCTGCCGTCGTGGGCGGCTCGGCGTACCGCTTCCGCTCGCCGGGGTGGCGTGACACCGACGGGATGGACGGAGCGACAGGGGCTGGCGCCCTCACGAGGCGCTTTCGCTGTGGGCGAGGCCATCGCACAGCCTGTCCTCCTGCGCGATCGGCGGCGGCGTCCCCGAATCCTGGTTCCGGAGGAGCCGTCGGGCCGTAGGGCAGGCCGCGCTGCTCCGCCAACTCGGCTCCGGCGTGAGGACTGCGCCGGGAAGATCATCGTGGTCCTCGCCGCGAGGGATCGCCCGGACCGGCGACCCGGGTTCGACGCCAATCTGTCAGCCGGGCTGAAAAAGCGGCAGACGCCGCGGCCCCGTGCAGTATCGTGCTCACGCCGCGAGAGGCTCGCTGTGTCTTGGGGTTGCGGGCGCGAACGAGTCATGCGAGCCTACGGCCCGGCGCTTGCCTTACTCCGTAGTGATACGGACCCGGGGTTTCCCGGGGCGATGCTCCCCAGAACGATCCGACGGCTGCGGCGGTCGGTAGCGACACAAGGAGGAGGGTTCGTGAACCGGTCGAAGAGGGTGGCGAGCGGCCTGATGGTCGCGCTGGGTATCGCGGTGGCGACCCAGTTGTGGGCGTATCCCGAAGTCGCGCGCCAGACCAGGGCGGCCTGCGCGACCTGCCATGTGAATGCGGCGGGTGGTGTGGACCTGAGCGATGCGGGCAAGGCGTTCAAGGCGGACGGCAAGGCGCCGGCGGCCGGGGCGGCGAAGGCCGCCGAATACGTGGGCGCCAACAAGTGCCGGATGTGCCACATCAAGCAGCACAAGGCATGGCTCGGGACCCCGCACGCGAAGGCGTGGGCGGGGCTGGCGAAGGGGGACTCGACGAAGTCCGCCGAGATCGCCGCCGCCCTCAAGGTGGAGATCAAGGGCTCGCCGGCCGGCACCGACGAGTGCGTCAGGTGTCACGTGACCGGCTTCCAGCTGGCGAGTGGCTACCCGCAGGCGGACAGTACGAAGGCCGCGAACCTCGCCAACGTGACCTGCGAAGCGTGCCACGGCCCCGGCAGCCTGCACGTCTCCGCGCCGATGGCCGAGAAGAAGAAGTTCACCTACAAGGCCACGGCGAACATGTGCACGCAGTGCCATACGCCGGCGATGAGCCCGAAGTTCGACTTCGAGGTCGCGAAGAAGGGAGTGCACGCGGTAGCCGCGGCGGCGAAGTAGTGGTCGCCGGCTCGATCGCGGCGGGTCGGGCAGCGGCACGGATGGAGGGCGGACGCGGGCTCGCCGGGATCCAGGACCGCGGCGGGGCCGCGTCCGCGGGCGGGTAGGAGCCGTGGGGAGTGGAGGGCTGGTGCGACAGCAGCTCCGGCACGGCGCCATCCCGGTCCCGACCGGTCGGTGCGGCGCGTCCCGGCTCGAACGACCCGGCGGGGCGGGGGCGGTCCATGACCGCACCGCCGCGCTGTCCGTTTCCATCCTGGTCCTGATCGTCGTGCTCCTCCTGGCGGCGCGCGTGTGGGGAGCGCCCGCCGCCCCGGTGGTCCTGCCGGGCTCCGAGGACTGCGCGATGTGCCACCAGCCCGGGCCCGCGGGCGGCAGACGCGTCACCGAAGAGCCGCCGAACTTCGACGCGGCGGCGCTGCGCGCCTCGCCCCACGCCGCGCTGGCGTGCGTCTCCTGCCACCAGGATCTCGAGGGCAAGGAATTCCCGCACCCGCCGCGGCTCGCGAAGGTCGAGTGCGCGTCCTGCCACGCCGCCCAACACACGCAGTTCGTGGAGAGCGTGCACGGCCAGGCGGCTGCGCGCGGCGAGAAGCTGGCGCCCGGATGCAGGGACTGCCATGGCCGGCATGACGTGGTGAAGGCGAGCGACCCGCGCTCACCGGTGAACGTCGTGAACGTGCCGCTGCTGTGCAATACCTGCCATCGCGAGGGCTCGCCGATCCAGGTCAAGTACCACATCCCGCAGGACAGCATCCTCGCCAACTACACCGAATCCATCCACGGGGAGGGGCTCTACAAGAAGGGCCTGCTGGTCACGGCAGTGTGCACCTCGTGCCACACGGCGCACCATGTGCTGCCGCACACCGACCCGCGCTCGAGCATCGCGCGCCAGAACGTGGCGGCGACCTGTACCCAGTGCCACGCGCGCATCGAGGCGGTGCATCGCAAGATCATCCGCGGCGAGCTGTGGGAGAAGCAGCCGCAAGCGATCCCCGCCTGCGTGGACTGCCACCAGCCGCACCGCGTGCGCAAGGTGTTCTACACGCAGGGCATGGCCGACCGCGATTGCCTCTCCTGTCACGGCCGGCGGGATCTCACGGCGAAGCGCGGTGAGCGGACCGTCTCGATGTTCGTGGACGCGGAGGAGCTCGCGAGTTCCAGGCACGCGAAGGTCGCCTGTGCCCAATGCCACGCCGGGGGCACCCCGTCCGAGGAGCGTCCCTGCCGCACGGTGGCGGCGAAGGTGGACTGCTCCGTCTGCCACGCCGAGCAGGTGGACACCTGGAAGCGCAGCACGCACGGCCAGCTCGCGGCGAAGGGGAGCCCCGACGCGCCGGAGTGCGCCGACTGCCACGGGACGCATGGGACTCCGGGGCGCGTGCAGACCCACTCGCCCACCTTCTCGCGCAACATCCCCGCCCTGTGCGGGCGCTGCCATCGCACGGGTGAGAAGGCGGCATTGCGCTACCGGGGGCCGGAGAAGAAGATTGTCGAGCACTACGTCGAGAGCATCCACGGCAAGGGGCTGCTCGAGAGCGGGCTCACGGTGACCGCCACCTGCATCGACTGCCATACCGCGCACGGCGAGCTGCCGCACACCGACCCCGCCTCCAGCGTCAACCGCGCCAACGTCGCTTCGACCTGCGCCCAGTGCCACCGCGGTATCTACGAGCTGTTCGTGACCAGCATCCACTCGCCTTCGGTGTCGAAGTCGAAGCAGCCGCTGCCCACCTGCTCCGACTGCCACTCGGCGCACACCATCAGCCGCACCGATCGGGAGGACTTCCGGCTCCAGATCATGAGCCAGTGCGGGCGGTGTCACGGCGAGCTGGCGAAGACCTACTTCCAGACCTACCACGGCAAGGTCTCGAAGCTCGGCTACCTCAAGACGGCCAAGTGCTACGACTGCCACGGCGCCCACGACATCCTGCCGCAGTGGGATCCGAAGTCGCACCTGAGCCGCGCCAACATCGTCAAGACCTGCGGCCACTGCCATCCGGGATCGAACCGGCGTTTCGCGGGCTACCTCACGCACGCCACGCACCACGATCCGAAGAAATACCCGGCGTTGTTCTGGACCTTCTGGGGGATGACCGGGCTGCTGGTCGGGACCTTCGTGGTGGCGGGGATCCACACGCTCGCGTGGCTGCCGCGCTCGTTGCGCTACCGGCGCGAGCTCAAGCGCGCCCATGCCGGCGAGTCGCCGGTCCACGTGCGCCGCTTCCCGACGCTCTACCGCAACCTGCACCTGATGGTGATCGTGAGCTTCATCGGCCTGGCGCTGACCGGCATGACGCTCAAGTTCTCCTACACGCCGTGGGCGTGGGTGCTGGCGCGCCTGCTGGGCGGATTCGAGGCGGCGGGCTTCATCCACCGCGTGTGCGCGCTCATCACCTTCACCTACTTCGGCATCCATCTGTGGGACATGGTGCGGCGCAAGCGGGCGGGCGGGCTCTCGTGGAAGGCGTTCGTCACCGGCCCGAGCGGGATGCTGCCCGGCCCGGTCGATCTCAAGGAGTTCTGGCAGTCGGTGCTGTGGTTCTTCGGGCGCGGGAAGCGGCCCGACTACGGGCGCTGGACGTACTGGGAGAAGTTCGACTACTTCGCGGTGTTCTGGGGTGTCGCCATCATCGGCGCGACCGGGCTGATCCTCTGGTTCCCGACGCGCTTCACGTACGTCCTGCCCGGCTGGGTGCTGAACGTCGCTATCATCATCCACAGCGACGAGGCGCTGCTGGCGGTGGGATTCATCTTCACCGTGCACTTCTTCAACACCCACTTCCGCCCCGAGAAGTTCCCGATGGACACGGTGATCTTCACCGGCACCGTGCCCCTCGAGGAGTTCAAGCGGGATCGCCCGCGCGAGTACCAGGCCCTGGTGGAGAGCGGCGAGCTGGAGCAGCGCCTGGCGCCGGCGCCCTCGCCGCGCGTCGTGCATGCGTGGCGGGTGTTCGGGGCGATCGCGCTGACGATCGGGATCCTGCTGATCCTGCTCATCCTCTACGCGGCAATATTCGGGTACCGGTAGGGGGGCGCCGGACCAGCGACGGGGGTTTGACGGCGCGGCGGGCAGCTTCTACATTTCGCCACATGACGAATCGATGCGGGTCCGCCCGTGCGTGATCTCGAGCTGGCGCTGAAGGCCGCCGGGGACCCGACGAGGACGCGTATCCTCAAGCTGCTCGAGGCCGGGGAGCTGTGCGTCTGCCAGATCCAGGCGGTGCTGGGTCTCGCACCCTCCACGGTGTCGAAGCACCTCGCGATCCTCAAGCTCGCCGCCCTCGTGCAGGACCGGCGCGACGGCCGGTGGACGCACTACGCCCTCGCCGATCCCGGCCGGAACCGACACGCGCCGCGGGTGCTGGCGCTGCTCCGGGGGCCGCTGGACCGCGAGCCGAGGGTGCAGGCCGACCGCCGCCGGCTCCGCGAGGTGCGGGCCATCCCCACCACCGAGCTGTGCCGGATCACCAGCGCGGGGCGCCGCGGTCGCACGCGCGGCGGCCTCCGACCGCCTCGCCAGGCGCACCGGCATGCCTGACCCCCGCCCGACCCTGCTGTTCGTCTGCGTCGAGAACTCCTGCCGCTCCCAGATGGCCGAGGGCTTCGCCCGCACGCTCGGCCAGGGCCGCGTGGCGGCGTACAGCGCGGGCTCGCGACCCGCGGGGGGCATCCACCCTGCTGCGTTCCGGTTCATGGCCGAGCAGGGCATCGATCTGGACCTTCAGCGCTCCAAGGGCCTCGACGATCTCCCGCCCGGGCTCACCTGGGACTACATCGTCACCATGGGCTGCGGCGACGCCTGCCCGCATCTGCCCGCCCGCCATCGTCTCGACTGGGATCTCCCGGATCCGAAGCACATGGACGCGCCCGCCTTCCGGGAGGTGCGGGACCGGATCGAGCGACGGGTCCGGGAACTCATCGACCGGGCGACGGCTCCAGGCGCCCCGCCGGGAGCCTGAGCATGCAGGGACACCAGGACCGACCGGCAGGCCGGCTCGATCTCTTCGAGCGCTACCTGACCCTCTGGGTAGGCCTCTGCATGGGGGCGGGCGTGCTGCTGGGCAAAGCCGCGCCGGGCGCCGTGGACACGATCCGCCGGATCGAGCTCGGGAGCGGCAGCCAGATCAATCTGCCGATCGCCGTCCTCATCTGGCTCATGATCTACCCGATGATGCTCCGGATCGACCTGGCGAGCATCCTCGGCGTCCGCCGGCGCCCGGGCGGCATCCTGGTCACGCTGTTCGTCAACTGGCTGGTGAAACCGTTCTCCATGGCGCTGCTCGGATGGCTGTTCTTCAAGCACCTGTTCCGGCCCTGGATCGACCCGGCGCTCGCGGACCAGTACGTGGCCGGGACCATCATCCTCGCGGCCGCCCCGTGCACGGCGATGGTGTTCGTCTGGTCGTACCTGACCGACGGTGACCCGGCCTACACGCTCGTCCAGGTCTCGCTCAACGATCTCATCATGCTGGTGCTGTTCGCGCCCATCGTCGGCCTGCTGGTCGCGGGGGTGAGCGGTCTTCACGTGCCGTTCCGGGTGCTGCTCACCAGCGTGGTGGCGTTCATCGTCATCCCGCTCGCGCTGGGGAGCGCGAGTCGCGCGGCGCTGACCCGGGCGAGGGGTCGCGAGTGGTTCGAGCGCGTCTACCTGCCGCTCTTCCGGCCCGTGACCACGGCGGCGCTCCTCGCCACGCTGGTGCTCATCTTCGCCTTCCAGGCCGACAACATCACCGGCAGGTTCCTGCACGTGGCGTTGATCGCGGTGCCGATCCTGATCCAGGTCTACCTCAACGCCGGCCTCGCCTACGGCCTCATGCGGTGGTTCCGCATCCCGCACGACGTCGCCGCACCCGGGGCGCTGATTGGCGCCAGCAACTTCTTCGAGCTGGCGGTCGCGGTCGCGATCACGCTGTTCGGGCCCGGGTCGGGCGCCGCGCTCGCCACCGTGGTCGGCGTGCTGGTCGAGGTGCCGGTGATGCTGTCGGTGTGCTCCTTCTGCAATCGCACCCGGCACTGGTTCCCGGCGACGGCCGTGGGCGCGTCCCTGCCGCGCCCGACAGGTCCCTGACAGAATGGCGCGCCGCTGAGGTATCCTGCCCGGCGGGGTAGCTGAACCGCCGGCAGCGAACACGCGGGCGGCCGGCTATTTAGCGCCACCTGCGGCCGGGCCGCGCCGGGCCGCGGGCCGGGTACGGCTCTTGCGGCTCCATGCTGCGAATGGGGACCGCCCATGACGCAGTGCGCGGCCCCGCAGCGACCAGCGATGAGGACCGACTTGGACCAGGCCCAGGGAGCGCGGGACCGGTCCCGGCGAGTGACGAGACGCAGCGTGTGGACGCTCCGAGGAGAACCCTGATGACGACCCAGACCATGCAGCAGAGCCAGACGGGCGCGACCCTGACCTACGACGGCAAGTCCGTGACCCTGCCGGTGGTGCGCGGCACCGAGGACGAGGTCGCGGTGGACATCGAGAAGCTGCGCGCCGCGACCGGCATGATCACCCTCGACCCCGGCTACGGGAACACCGGCGCGTGCAAGAGCGCCATCACCTTCATCGACGGCGAGAAGGGCATCCTGCGCTACCGCGGCTACCCCATCGAGGAACTGGCCGAGAAAAGCACCTTCCTCGAGGTCTCGTGGCTGCTGCTCCACGGCGAGCTGCCCACCCGCGCGCAGCTGGCGGACTTCACGCACGAGGTGACGCGGCACACGCTGCTGCACGAGAACTTCCGGCGGTTCTTCGATGCGCTGCCCAAGGATGCCCACCCGATGCCGGTCTGCGCCGCGGCGGTGGCCGCACTCGCCACCTTCTACCAGGAGCCCGACCACGACGCGAAGCGCGTGCAGGAGACGGTCGTGCGCCTGATCGCCAAGATGCCGACCCTGGCGGCCTACTCCTACAAGCACTCGATCGGCCAGCCGTTCATCTACCCGCGCAACGGGCTCGACTACTCGTCCAACTTCCTGAACATGATGTTCGCCACCCCGTGCGACGAGTACGAGGTGGACCCGCTGCTGGCGAGGGCACTCGACCTGCTGCTCATCCTGCACGCCGACCACGAGCAGAACTGCTCGACCAGCACCGTCCGCATGGTGGGCAGCTCGCAGGCGAACCTGTTCGCCAGCATCTCGGCCGGCATCAGCGCGCTGTGGGGCCCGCTGCACGGTGGGGCCAACCAGCAGGTGATCGAGATGCTCGAACGCATCGAGGCCGAAGGCGGCGACGCGCAGCAGTTCGTGGATCGCGCCAAGGACAAGAAGGACAACAGCCGGCTCATGGGTTTCGGCCACCGGGTCTACAAGAACTACGACCCGCGCGCCGCGGTGCTCAAGAAGTCGTGCACCGACGTGCTGAACCGGCTCGGCATCAGGAGCCGGCAGCTCGAGATCGCGATGACGCTCGAGGAGATCGCGCTCAAGGACGAGTACTTCATCAGCCACAAGCTCTACCCGAACGTCGACTTCTACTCGGGCATCATCTACAAGGCGCTCGGCGTCCCGGTCAACATGTTCACAGCGATGTTCGCGATCGGGCGCATGCCGGGCTGGATCGCCCAGTGGCTCGAGATGCGGAACGACCCGGCCAACCGGATCGGACGGCCGCGGCAGATCTACACCGGTGCGACCAGGCGGGCGTACCTCGCCATCGACCAGCGCGGACGTTGAGCCGCGGGCCCGGGCCGCGGGAGCCGCGCCGGGGAGGCCGCGGCGGCGGGAGACCGACGTCGCCGGCGTGAGGTGGTGAGGGGAGGAGGCGGGTCGTGAAGCGCTTCGAGCCACGCGTGGACCCCGAGACCGGGGAGCGCTACCTCGCGGTATTCGAGCGCGGCGACCGGCTGAAGGACGATCCGCTCCTCAACAAGGGCACCTGCTTCACCCGCGGGGAGCGGGAGCGGCTCGGATTGCTGGGCCTGCTGCCGCCCGCGGTGCAGAGCTTCGAGGAGCAGGCATCCCGCGCCTACGGCAACTACCTCCAGTCCGGTGACGACGTCCGCCGCTACCTGTTCCTGGCCGGGCTGCAGGACCGCAACGAGACCCTCTTCTGCCGGCTGGTGCTCGACCATCTCGAGGAGATGGTGCCGGTCATCTACACGCCCACGGTGGGCAAGGCCTGCGAGCAGTACAGCCACATCTACCGCCGCGCCCGCGGGCTCTACGTGTCGCTCGAGGACCGCGGGCGCATCGCCGCGCTGCTCCGCAACGCCGCGGGCGACGAGCCGCGCATCATCGTCATCACCGACAACGAGGCGATCCTCGGCATCGGCGACCAGGGGGTGGGCGGCATGCCGATCGCGATCGGCAAGCTCGCCCTCTACACCGTCGGGGCGGGCATCCACCCCGCCCACGGCCTGCCGCTCGACCTCGACGTGGGCACGAACAACCCGGCGCGGCTTGCGGACCCGCTCTATCTGGGCGTCCGGCAGCGGCGGCTGCGGGGCGAGCCCTACCTCGCGCTGCTCGACGAGCTGGTGGAGGCGATCGCGCGCGTCTTCCCGCGGGCGCTGGTGCAGTGGGAGGACTTCGCGAGCCGCAATGCCTTTGCCATCCTCGAGCGCTACCGGCGGCGCGTCCTGTCGTTCAACGATGACATCCAGGGCACGGGCGCGGTGGTGGTGGCCGGGCTGCGCGGCGCGCTGCGCCAGGTCGGGCGGCGGCTCGAGGACGAGCGCGTCGTGTTCTTCGGCGCCGGTGCTTCGGGCGCGGGCTCCGCGCTCGCGGTGCGCAGCGCGATGCGCGAGGCGGGCGTACCCGAGGCGGACCTCGCCCGCCGCGTGGTGTGTCTCGACTCGCAGGGGATGATCCTCGCCGACCGGCCAGGTCTCGACGGCGCCAAGCGCGAGGTGGCGGCCGACCCCGCGCTGGTGGCGGGCTGGCCGCGCGGAGGCGCCGGTGCCGTGCCGCTGGCGGACGTGGTGACCGGCTTCCGGCCGACCGTGCTGGTCGGCGCCTCGGGCCAGCCCGGCGCCTTCACCGAGGCGATCGTGCGCGACCTGCTGCGCGGCTGCGCGCGGCCGATCGTGCTGGCGCTCTCCAACCCGACCGACAAGTGCGAGGTGACGCCGGCCGACCTCATCCGCTGGACGGACGGCGCCGCCGTCATCGGCACCGGCAGTCCGTTCGCTCCGGTCGAGCACGGCGGCCGCACCCACGTCATCGGCCAGGGCAACAACGCGCTCATCTTCCCGGGTGTGGGGCTGGGCGCTACCGCGGTCGGCGCGCGCTGGCTGCCGGATGCGGCATTCAACGCCGCCAGCCGGGCGCTGTTCGAGTTCACCGCGGGGGGCGGCGCCGCGACCGGTGCCGCCGCGCCCGGCGCGGCGATCTACCCACCGCTCGCCCGCCTGCGCGAGGTCTCGCGAGCGGTCGCCAACGCGGTCGGCTGCGCGCTCATCGAGGCGGGGGCGGCGCCGCCGATGCCGCGCGCCGAGGTGGAGCAGCGGGTGGCGGCGGGGATGTGGGAGCCGGAGTATCTGCCGTACCGGGAGGCGGTGGCGGAGCCAGCGGCCGCAGGATCCTGTCAGCCCGCGGGGGCCCGTCGGTGACGCATCGAGTCCGAGTCGGCTAGAATCGTGCGGCCTGAGTTCGGCGTTACAGCATTCCGGACTACAGGAGAGCCGAACATGGACGTAGCCCTTGCGCTTCTGGCTGATTACGCGAACACGACGGCCGAAGGCAAGCTGAACATCCTCGGTGTGTTCGACACGGTTTTCGCGGGCCAGTTCCCCGCGGTCCACAGCCAGATGAGCCTCATCCTTCGTCTCGAAGCCAATCGCGCCGAGGCCGGGCAACGAAAGACACTCGAGATACGTCTGATGCGCCCAGATGGAGGGGAGGATGCGCTCTCCATCAAGGCGGAGGTTCAACTACCCAGTGGTCACGAGCTGAAGATCCCGCCCGGGGAGCCGATCAGGGCGGACAACATCCTCGGTTTGAGCAACGTGGTGTTCGAGAGTCCTGGGTGCGCTGGAGCGAGCATTCAGCCGCTGCCGCGAGGCCAGAACCCGGGAAGCTCCAGCAGTTCTGGCCCCAGCCCGCACTCGCAAGCCGGTGATGAAGAAGGACTGAGCCATCGTCCGCAGGGATTTCCTCCGACGCAGCTCGCGCAATTACGGACACTGCCAGAGTTGGCTCGGTTTCAGATCTCCCGGGGCAAGGCTCCAACCGTAGCTGGCTCCCCCTAACCCAACTTCGCCAGTTCGAGGGAGCGTTTCTCGGTTTTCCAAGCATTAGCCGGCCGAGTTGGCACTTTGTCTGGGCCATCCGTGGTGGGATGCGGAGGCGCTCGGGCAGTTCGAGGCCCAGGCGTTCGAGGAGCAGCGCCTGGGCTCTGTCGGGCCGCACGACGCAGCCATCGCCGCCATGCGCCGAGGCGCGGGAGAACGCCCCGACACGCAGCTCCCCTAGTTGGCCGGGGTCGCCTGGTTCTCGAGCCGCTTCGTCGGCAGCACGCGGATCAGGATCGCCAGGATGATGAACGGCGCGATGAGCAGCCCCAGCGCCATCAGCAGGCCCTCGATCCCCGCGAGCTCCATCTTGTAGGTCATCAACCCCCGGAAGCTCTTCGAGAACAGCTGGCCGCCGATCACCACGTTCCATCGTGTGCTGAAGATGCCGAGCTGGATGAGGATGACCGCGGCGAAGTACAGCAGCTTGCGCATGTCCTCGTTGAACTTCAAGGACTTCGCCACGATCAAGATCCCGAGCGGGACGAACATCCCGAGCAGGATCTGGAGCACGAACAGGTTCATGAACAGCTTGAGCGAGATGAGCTGGCCGAGGATCTTGACCGACTCCTCGCTCTCGTAGAGACGGTGGAGGAAATCCAGGGCCTCGAGCGAGAAGTCCACGAGGACGGCGTAGAACAGGTAGGACGTGATCGTGTCGAGGCACTTCATGTCGATGCGCTCGTTCCTCATCGCCGTGATCATCATGTAGAGGAAGATGACCATGGCGATGCCGGAGACGATGGCCGACATGAGGAAGACGATCGGCATGAGCACGCTGCCCCACCAGGGATTCGCCTTCACCGAGCCGAAGATGAACCCCACGTAGCCGTGGAGCAGGAACGCCGAGGGGATGCCGATGATCGTGATCACCTTGATCGCCTTCCGGTCGAAGGCGACCGCCGCGTCGCTGATGTCGGTCGAGAACAGCGACAACGCCCGGTGGATCCAGCTCATCGGGAAGCGCTCCCGCCGCGACAGGACCACCAGGTCGCGCCGGTACTCGAACCAGATCTCCAGCAGCAGCACGCCCATGAGGTACCAGGCGTAGACGAAACCGAACATGGCCATGGCCGACGCGAGGTGGGGGGTCAGGAAGATCTCGAACGACCGTTCGGGATGGCCGAGGTGCAGCAGCAGCGGGAAGGGCGCGACCAGCAGGAACGCGAGGGCCGTGAGCAGCGACAGCCGGTACGTCGGCCGCACCTGCTCGACGTTGAAGACCTTCATGAGCGAGGCCAGGATGAACGCGCCCGCCACCAGTCCCGTCAGGTACGGGTAGACGACGATCAGGATGGACCAGTGGATCTCGATCTCGTTCGGGTAGATGTAACCGGTGACCTGCTGCAGCAGGTCCGCCAGGCCCTTCGGGACCTCGGCGATCATCGCACCTCCCCGTCAAGCTGGGCGTAGTAGACCTTCGGCTCGGTGTTGAGCGCCGGCTTGAGCACGTGGACCTTGTTCATTCGCTGGAAGCGCACCAGGCGGCTCGCCTTGCTCTTCAGGTCGCCGAAGATGCGGGCCTGCGTCGGGCACACCTCGACGCACGCCGGGAGCAGCCCCTTCACCACCCGGTGGTAGCAGAAGGTGCACTTGTCGGCGGTGTTGGTGCCGTGGTTGAGGAAGCGCGCGCCGTACGGGCACGCCTGGATGCAGTAGCGGCAGCCGATGCAGCGCTTCTGGTCCACGAGGACCACGCCGTCCCTGGTCGCGAAGGTCGCCCCCACGGGACATACCTGGACGCAGGGTGGATGCGCGCAGTGGTTGCACAGCTTGGGCACGAAGAAGCTGCGGATGACGTCGCGGTTCTCCTGCGGGGCCTCCTGCTGCTTCTTCGGGTTCACGCTGATGCACTCGACGACCGCCTCGCCGTTGCGCATGATCGAGTACCGCTCGACCCAGGTGCGGAAGAAGAACGGCTCGTCCGGTACGTCGTTCTCCGCCTTGCACGCCTCGACGCAGCGGTTGCAGCCGATGCACTTGTCGACCTCGATCCCCATCCCGTAGTAGTGGCTCGAGGGGTCGTAGTCGCCGAGTCCCATGTCGTCGGCGTCGGCCTTCGCGCCGCCGGCCTTCGTAGTGTCCGCGGTCTTCGCGTACGCCGCCCGGGCGAGGGTCGCGAAGTCCGGGCCGGCCCCGAAGAAGACGATCATCCCCTTCATGAACTGGCGCTTGTTCATGGTCGTCCCTCGGGCAGATGCGGGTAGTGGCACTGCCAGCACAGATAGGTCCCGCCGTGGCTGGCCAGATCCACCTTGGGCGCGTCCGGATTGGCGCCGTCGGCCGCGTGGCACTGCCCGCAGAACTCGCGGGTCTCGGGCTTGGTCGGCAGGGCGCTGCGCGGCGTGACCTTGTGCTGCTCGCTCGCGTCGTGGCAGGTCACGCACGGGAGCAGGGCGTGGCTCGATACTGCCTTGGTGCGCGCGATCTGGGCGTGGCACGCCGAGCACTCGTGGGGCGCTTCGGGCGGCACCGGGTCGTGCGGGTTGTGGCAGGTGATGCACGGCTTGAGCGGGTTGTGCACCGTGGGGTTGATCTGCGGGAACCCCGTCGGGCGCGCCGAGTCGTAGGCGTGGCACACCGGGCAGAACTTCCGGTCCCGCGGCGCGTAGGGCTTGACACTCATCGGGTCTTCCGCATGCCTGGCGGATGGACCGTGGCAGGTCTCGCAGGCGAGGCCCTTGTGGTAGCCCCGGGTCTTCGTGTCGTACTCGTCTGCGTGGCATTCCCGGCACAGGGTCATGCCGGCGAAGCTGATGGGCTTCATGACCTCGCGCTTGATGGTGGAGGCCTCGTGAAGCCGGGTGGAGAAGTACGAGCGCGGGATGACGACGAAGCGCGCGGCCAGGACGACGGCCAGGAGGACGGCGACGACCACCGCCAGCCGACCGACCTGCTCGGGGACCTTCACGCGGGATCCCCCGGCGTCCGGTGGTTCCGGTCGTCACCAGCGCAGGTTCGGCGCATCCCCACCCCCCTGGCTTCTCCACCACGGCGCAGCCCTGGACCCACCGAGCTCGGATCCGCTCGGCGCTCGGCCGACCGGCATCGCTGCGGTGGTCATAGCAGCCCGCGTACCAGCGAGCCGCCGGTCGGCGTTGGTACGCCTGTTCGGCCCCAATCGGGCGACCCAAAGGCAGTAAGCGGCCGTGGAGGTCCCGTGCAACGTGCGCATGACTCGTCCGGGGCGTCACGAGTCGCTGTCAGGTTGTCAGGCGGGTCGTGTCGACTGTCAGGCGGGCGGCTTCGAATCGTGGCGCGCGACGGCGTCCCAGGCGCGCGAGCCTGCCCGTCTAGCCGCCTTCATGACATTGGGTGCAGGTGGCCTTCTCGGGCCGCGGGTTGCCGCCCCTGACCTGGTGGCAGGTGCCGCACTCGAGCCCCTGCTCGAGGTGCGCCTTGTGCGAGAACTCCCCGCGGAAGCTGGTGATCACGCGCGCGGTGACGTCGCCGTGGCACTTCATGCACGCCGGCGCGTCCACCGTCTGCTGGCGGTGATGGCAGGGCACGCAGCCCTGCGCGCCGAACCGCACCACCTCGCCGGGCGCCCGCTCGAGGTGCGGACGGTGGCAGGTCTGGCACGTGAGCTTGGCCGACGTCACATGGGGTCCGTGCGGGAAGTCGCGCGACGCGAAGGCGCCGGACTGCCGCTCGATGCCCTGGTGGCAGTTGAGGCAGTCGGCCGAGCCCGCGGCGATGCTCACCCACGGTTTCTCGAGCGGCGGGAGCCCCTTCGCGCGCCGCGCCTGGTTCATCTGCTCGTGCGCCTTCTCGAGCAGCGCATAGGCGAAGTTCACGTTGTGGAGGCCGCGGCCCCTCTCGACCAGCAGGAAGTTGTGGCGCGCATCCTCCCACCCCTGAGGCGGGGAGACGCCCATCGCGGCGTGGGTGGCGTCCATCTGGATGCGCAGGGACGACTGGCGCTCCGCGAGCCCCTGCTTCCAGGCGCGGAAGATCCTCTGGTAGGTCGGACCGTGGCACGACATGCACGAGACCTCGCTCGCGCGGATGGAGTGCGTGCCCGTCACGCCGTCGGCCGCGACGGTCCCGGGCGCGAGCGCCGGGTTATGGCAGCCCTCGCAGGTGACACCGGCCAGGTACATCGGCCCGGGCGTGCGCGGCAGGCCCCTGCCGCCGATGCCGGCGTAGAGGTCTTGCTGCGGGGTGTGCCCCGAGCCGTGGCAGGACGCGCACGCCGTGGCGCCTGCCGCCTCGGCCGCCACCTCGCCGCCCGTGGCGCCGGCAGCGTCCCCGCCCGCGTGCGCGACGGCCGGCGGCGGCGCGCGGCCGTGCTCGATCTGCAGGTGGCAGTTCATGCAGTCCACCTTGTGCTCGCTCACGTGCATGCGGTGGAGCAGATCACGGTTGCCCAACTCCGCGAGCCGGTCGGGCTGGTTGTGGCAGGTGAGGCAGCGCTCGCGCGGCACGTTGCCCTCGCCCCGCACCACGCCGGCGTGGCACGAGCGGCAGTCCATGTCGAGCCGCCGCACCTGGCTGTGGTCGAACGCCACGCCGGCGGTGCTCACCACTCGGTCGGGGATCTCGTGGCAGGTGAGACACCGACCGATGCCCTCGTTGGGCTTCCCGCCCTTGAAGTGGCAGAGCGCGCAGGTGGAGGGCGTCACCGAGATGTGGCTGCCCTGCACGATCTGCGAGTGGCACGAGGTGCAGCGCAGCTTGAGCCCCCGCCGGCTCTCGGTGAGGTGCGGGCGGTGGTCGAACACGACGTTGTGGAAGACCTCCTTGCCCTCGAGCAACCGGCGCTCGTGACAGCGCAGGCACGCCGCGTCGTCCACCTCGGCCCACGGGTTGGTGCTGTAGGTGCCGGTGAAGTACTTGGCGACCATCGAGACCGCCTCGTACTTCTTGCGGACCTCCGAGGTGAGGCCGGGGGCGATGTGGCACTCCACGCACGCGACCTGGTTGTGCTTCGAATCCTTCCAGGACTGGTAGTAGGGCTTCATGATGTGGCAGGTGCCGCAGAAGGTGGGCGTGGAGGACACCTGGACCATGAACAGCATCCCGATCAGGCCGATGCCGAGCGCGAGCCCCACGCCGAACGTGGCGATGTGCGCGCCGCGCGGGGTGAGGCGCCCGCCGCTGGCGCGGCCGACCCAGCGCGCGAGCCGTGAGTCGGGGCCCACGCCGGGCAGGGGCATCTAGTCCTTCCTCGCGGCCCGCGACTGGAACCGGCGGAGGACGACCACCGTGAGGAGGACGTAGAACCAGAACACCACCAGCACGAGCTTGCGCGATTGGAGGTGCCCGAGGTTGCCGTAGATCTCCGAGGCCACCTCGGCGCCCACCGAACGGGCACGGGTCGTGAGCCCGGTGACGGTCTCCTCGTGGACCGCATGGGCGGCCGGCAGGGCCTCGCGCAGGTAGGTGCGTGCCTCCTCGAGGCGCGCGCGGTAGTCGTCGGTCTGGATCGGCACCGCGTCCGCCCGCTCGATCAGCGCCGCCGCCTGCTCGATCTGGGTCGCGGCGGCCTGGTACTCGGTCCACATCTTCGCGCCCAGCGTGACCTGCTTCGACTTGCCGCCGTGGCAGGTCGCGCACAGGCTCGCGAGCCTCTGCGGCTGGGTCGCCGAGGTGTCGTGGTGTCCGTGGCACGAGACGCACTCCGGCAGCCCTGCCGCGATCATCCCCTCCCGGTGCGGGCCGGCGGTGAAATAGCGGCGCTCGGCGGTGTGGCAGTGGCCGCACACCTTGTCCACGTCGCCGACAGTGGGCGGGGCGGCGCCGTGAACGCCGTGGCAGCTCACGCAGGTGGGCGCACGCGGATTGCCGCGGTCGAACAGCTCGTGCGCGTGCACGCTCGAGAGGTACTCGCGGTGGTCGTCGGGCTTGCCCCGGCGCCCGGCCGCCGACGCGTTGCCGCCGTGGCAGCGGCCGCAGGTCCTGGGGATGTTGAGCGGGAACACCCGGCTCGCGGGGTCCGAGCGCGGGAGGATGTCATGCGCCCCGTGGCAGTCCGAGCACACGGCGACCTGCATGTCGCCTTTCGCCAGACGCCGGCCATGCCCCGAGGTCTGGTAGAGCGCGTACTGATCCACCGGCAGGTTGTAGGCGCGCATCTTCCCCTCGTCCGAATGGCACGAGGAGCAGAGCCGGGGGACGTCGTCACGCCGGGGCCGGCCGAGGAACCCCGCGCCGTGGGCGACCGCCTGCGCCAGGGAGCGGTCGTCGCCGCCGTGGCACGAGACGCAGCGCACCTCCTCCTGGGCGTGCGTGCTGCGCTCGAACTGGACCCGCTCGCTCGGGTGGCAGACGCCGCACCTGCCGGCCGCCGCCGAGGCGGTCGGCGGCGGGCTCGTCGCCGGCCGCTGGCTGCCGGGCTGGGCGAGCGCAGCGGTGGCGGCCGAGAGCAGGAGCAGGACGAAGGGCGCCCGTCTCATCGCCGCTCCATGAACGCACCCAGCACGCTCAGCGCCGTCCACGCGGCCAGCGCGCACAGCCCCCACAGGCGCATGCGCCCGAGGGCCCGCCCACCCGCCGCGCGCGGCGCCCAGAGCGGCAGCAGCAGCACCGCGAACGCCACGGCCAGCAGCAGCAGCCCGAGCAGCCAGGAGGGGCCGGGGCCGTTCTCGATCACCGCGTACGGCGCCAGCATGTACCACGGCGGGCGCACGCCGGTCGGTGTGGAATACGGGTCCGCCGCCGCCTGGAAGCGGAAGGGCGCCAGCACCGCCAGCGTCGTCAGCACGCCGAACAGGAGCACCGACAGGATGAGCATCGAATACAGGTGATCGCGCAGTGTGGTGGCGGCCCCCCGGTGCATGGGCGCTTCCGGGCTCAGGCCCACGCGCCGCAGGGTGGCGAAGGTCAGGTAGAGGAAGAAGGCGAAGCCCGCGGGCAGCACCAGCATGTGCAGCGCGTAGAAGCGGATGAGCACGTCGTCGTTGATGACCCGGCCGCCCAGCAGGAACGCCAGCAGCGGGCCGACCACGGGGAGCGCGAACACCACCTCCATGCCGCGCACCGCCGCCCAGTACGAGCGCGAGTCCCAGGTCAGCAGCCGGCCGGTGAAGTCGGACTGCAGCACCAGCCACGCCATGGCCACCGCGCTCCACCACAGCACCTCGCGCGGCGCGCGGTAGAGCCCGTCCCAGAACAGCCGCAGCAGCCGCGCCGCCACGACGATCACCAGCAGCCACGCGCCCCAGCCGTGGAGCTGGTGGATGAACCAGCCGAACGGCAGGTCGCGCACGATGGTGCGCGTGCTCTCGAACGCCGCCTCGGGCGTGGGACGGTAGTAGTAGGCGAGCAGGACCCCGGTCACCACCTCGAGGCCGAAGAGGATCGCGGCCAGCAGCCCCAGCACGCGGGGCCATCGCGCATAGGCGGGGACGGGCTGGCTCGCCACCTCGCGCACCACTTCGCGCACCGGTCGCGAGGTGTCCACCGGCGTCCAGACCAGGCCGAAGTGGGTGAGGAACGAGAAGGTCTCGGTGAGGTTCAGGCGGCGCTCGAGCCAGGCCACCCAGTCACCGCGCGGACCCGGCCCGGCGCCGCCCCCGGACGCATCGCCGCCGCCCGGCGTGCCGCCGACCCGTGGGGCGTCGCTCATAGCTGGACGAACACCTCTCCGGCGCGCACCGATACGGTGTAGGAGGGCAGCGCCCGCGGCGGCGGGCCCGAGAGCACCTGGCCGGCGAGGTCGAAGCGGCCGTCGTGGCAGGGGCAGGTGAGGGCGCGGCGCTCGCGGTCGAAGCCGAGGATGCAGCGCACGTGCGTGCACACCGCGGAGAGCGCCACCACGCGGCCGGCGTCGAGGCGCACCACGTAGAAGGGCGTGACGCCGTGGCGCACCAGGCGCGCCTCGCCGATTCTCAGATCTTCGAGCAATCCGACCCGCACGATGCGCTCGGCGATGCGGGGGCCGTGCTCGGGCGGGCGCAGGTAGGCGCCGATCGCGCCGGCGGCGCCGAGACCCCACAGCCCCAGGAACGCGCGGCTCAGCCAGGCGAGGAACCGCCGGCGCGAGGTCGGGGGAACGCCGGCGGCCCCCGTGGGGTCCTGAGGCGGCTGCTGAGGCTCCACGCCCTGCGGCATTCGGGGCTCTCCGGGTTCGATCGACGCGCCGGCGGCGCGGGAAGGACGGCCGGTGCCGCCGCATGATAGGGAAGCGGTCGGGGACCCTCAAGCCTCGCGCCGCCGACCGCAGCGCCGGGCGCGCAAGCGAGAGGACGAGCGGGCCGCCCGCTGCATCCACTGCGACATCACGCGCACCGGCGCCGCGGAGTCACTGCAAGAGACGAACCGCCGCACGCGGACGCGCACAGCTTGAACGACCTGGAAGCCACCGCCGCGTCCGGCAACCGCTTAGACCGGCGCACCGGAATGCCGCGGGGCCGACCTCCCGATGGCAGCGATCAACCGCCCTGCCAAACCGTCAGGACGTGCTGGTACCGAGCGCGCGACCGCACGCTGGAACCTCCTACGCGCGGCCACCCGGCGCGCGGACGGAGCCTGGTCGCTCCGTCCGCGCCCCGAGCGCTTCAGAAGTTGTGTTTCACCAGCAGGGCGAGCCGATGGGCCTTGTAGCTCTGGGAACTGTCGCCCAGGAAGATCGCGTTCGACGTCCCGGTGACCGGGAAGATGAGCGGCACCGAGTTCGACGCGAAATCATTGATGTCGTATTCCTCCCAGCCCCAGCGCCCCACGATCGACGTGTTCTCGAGCCAGCGCCAGCGCGCATCCAGCATCGTCTCGTGCCGCCGGAAGATGGTGCTGGGCAGGTCCACCGCGGAGAGGCGTCCGTTCTCGAGGTCGTAGTCGCTCACGTTCTGGCTGAACTGGTAGTCGATGCCCAGCGAGACCCGGTCGCGCGGGGCCCAGTCGACGCCGGCGAAGACGAACACCTCCTTCTCGTCGATCTTCGCCGTCCAGTTGCTGTCGGGCCTGAACGTCATCACCTGGGGGGAGGTCCGGGACCGCTGGAACGTCCTCCCCTTGCCCAGGCCGTAGCCTCCGGTTAGGTCGAGCCGGTCGTTCACGTGGACCGTGGCCGCGCTGGCGACCGTGTGCATGCGGTCTTCCTGCAGGCCGAGCGTCGTGTCGCTGCTGAAGTCGTTGCGCAGGAAGGCGTAGTTGGCGCTCAGCTCCAGGCGCTCGCCGAACGCGTAGGAGACGTCGGCCGTGGCGCGATCCTGCACCCGGTCGGCGACGTCGAAGCGCCGCAGCCCCGGCTGCTCGATCAAGCCCAGGGAGTCGTACAGGCCCGGGGTGGATCCCGTCGCCAGCCGCGTCTTGAGCCCGATGTAGTCGTCGGTGTGGAACGCGTCCGCCTGCCTGTCTCCCCGCGTGTAGAGGCCCGCGACCGAGAGCCCCTCCACCGGGCGCAGGCGCACCCGGCCTCCGAGCAGGGTCTCGGTGTCCTTTTCGACCTCGCGGTGCGTACGCTCCCGCACGCGGTACTCCGCGATCCCGCCGACCCTGATCTGCGGCGTGAACGCGTAGTTCAGGTCCAGCCCGGTCTGCCACCGCGTGTTGCTGAGGGCCTTGTTGGGGTGCTCGATGAAGCGCTGCCACGAGGCCTCGTACGGCG
>JBBTLZ010000029.1:0-33883 GCA_038068435.1 Candidatus Eiseniibacteriota bacterium
ACCGCCCGCTTCGTGGGCGCCGCGCGAGCAGGCGGCCATGATGCCGCCGTAGCCGCCGGTCATCACCCCCGCCCCCGCGCGCGCCAGCTCGCGGCCCAGGTCGTACCCCAGCCGCCACGCGGCGTCCGCTTCCTTCACGGTGCTGCTGCCGTAGACGGCGATCAGCGGACGGTGGGTACTCATCGTGGCTCCCGGGGGGTCGGCTCGTGCGGCGTGGCCATCGGCGCATATTGTGCCACGAACGGTTCGGCCCCGGCCACACTCGCGTAAGCTGCGCGATCATCCTGACCCGGGAGGACGACGCCCTGGACCCGAACGACTTCACGCCCGTGCTCATCCTGCCCGACGCTCGTCGCCTGCGCGAGGGCGACGGCGTGCGCTTCGCCGTGGTGCTCGACGGCGTGCCGCGCGACGCGTTCGCGGTGCGCTTCCGTGGACGCGTCCACGCCTTCGTCAACAGTTGCCGTCACCAGTCGCTGCCGCTCGACTTCGGCGATGCGCATTTCTTCGACGAGGCGTACGACGCGCTGGTCTGCTGTCACCACGGGGCGCGCTACCGGCCGGAGAGCGGCGAGTGCTTCGCGGGTCCGTGTCGCGGAGCGCGCCTGACGGCGCTCGCGGTCGAGGAGCGCAACGGCGCGCTGTGGTGCGTGGGCCCCGGCGACTGACCCCGGCGCACGCTCAGCGCCCACTCCCCTCCTCCGTATCGCGCCGACCGCCGAAGTCGATCGCCGCGCCCTTGTCGAGAGCTTCCGCCTTCCGCCAGATGTGATGCGCCGCCGCCAGGTCCTCGATCGCGATGCCGAGCGATTCGAACAGCGTACGCTCCGCGGGTGCGCGCCGCCCCGGCAACTTGCCCAGCAGCACCTCGCCCAGCTCGCCGACGATGTGGTCGTCGCCGACCGCGCCCTCGCTGCGGGCGATCAGGAAGTCGCCGGCCTCATTCAGCGCCGACTCGCGCCGGTCGACGAACAACCGCGCGCCGGCGACCGCCGCCGTGTCCAGCTCGCGCGCATCCTTGAAGCACGCGCCGACGGCGTTGATGTGCACGCCCGGCGCCAGCCAGGCGCCTTCGAGCACCGGCTCGCGCGACGAGGTCGTCGTGCATACGAGGTCCGCGCCCTCGACCGCCGCCCGCGCCGAGGCGACGGCCTCGACACGCAGCCCGTGCCGCGCCGACTCCCGCGCGGCGAACGCGCGCGCGCGCGCCGGGTCGCGGCTCCACACCCGCACGCGCCGAAGCCGCTTCACCGTCTTCATCGCCTCGAGGTGCGAGGCCGCCTGAACGCCGGAGCCGAGGATGGCCAGGTCACCCGCGTCCTCGCGCGCGAGTGCCCGTGTCGCCACGCCGCTCACCGCCGCGGTGCGGATGGCGGTGACGCTGCTGCCGTCCACCACCGCCAGCAGGCTGCCGTGCTCCACCTCGAAGATGAGCACCGCGCCCTGATGCGAGTCGTAGGCCGTGCCGTGGTTCTGCGGCATGACCGTCACCACCTTGAGGCCCATGGTCGCCGGGGCGCCGAGATAGGCCGGCATCAGCCCCAGCAGCCCGGGTCGGTCGGGGAGCCGCACCAGCGTGCGCAGCGGCAGCACCGCGTCGCCGCGCGCCAGCGTCTTCAGCGCTTCGGTCATCACCTCCACACACTCGCCCATCGGCAGCAGCGCCGGCACCTCGCTCTGGGTCACGATCCGCACGCTCATCCGTTCCTCCCCGGCGCCGGCCCGCCGTCGAAGATACCGAACAGTCTCCCGGCGTCGATGTTGCCGCCCGAGACGATGGCCACCACGCGCGCGCCGCGCGCGACCTCGACCTTGCCCGCGAGCAACGCCGCGGTCGCGGCCGCCCCGGACCCTTCGACATAGAGCTTGGCGCGCGTGACCAGCAGACGCATCGCCTCCATGATCTCCTCCTCGGTCACCGTCACGATCGCCTCGACGCACGAGCGGACGATGGCGAGCGGGAGTGCTCCCACGAATGGCGGCGTCATACCGTCGGCGAGCGTGCCTGCGGGGCGCGTCACCGGCACGGGCTTGCCTGCCGCCAGCGCCGGGCCGAAGCCGGGACCGGCTTCCAGCTCGACCGCGACCACACGCGCGGCGGGGAGGAGCTGACGGACCGCGCTCGCCACGCCGCCCAGCAGACCTCCCCCGCCGGCCGGCACCACCACCACCTCGACGTCGGGGCGGTCCTCGACGATCTCCAGACCGACGGTGCCCGCGCCCGCCAGCACCACCGGGTCATCGAAGGGATGGACGAAGGTCATGCCGCGCGCCTCGCGCACCTCGTGCAGCCGGTCGAACAGTGTGGCGCGGTCGTCGTGGAGGATCACCTCGGCCCCGTAGCCGCGCACCGCGTCGAGCTTGGATCGGGGCGCCCCGGTCGGCATCACCACCGCGCACGGCACCGCCACCTCGCGCGCCGCCCACGCTACCGCCTGGGCGTGGTTGCCCGCCGAGACCGTCACCAGCCCGCGCGCCCGCTCGGCCTCGGAGAGGCTCAGCACCTTGTTGAGCGCGCCGCGCGGCTTGAACGAGCCGGTCTTCTGGAAGCTCTCGCACTTGAGGGCGAGGTCGACCCCCGCCCGCTCGCCGAGCGTGCGCGAGGACAGCAGCGGCGTGCGGTTCACGCGGCCGCGGATGCGCTCCGCGGCCGCCTCGATGTCGGCGAGGGGGATCACGGTCGCGCCTCGCGGGCTTCTGTCCTCGCCGCTCGCTGCGGTAGGGTGGCGCGCGTGGAACGGTTCTCCGACCCCATCCCGCTGGAGGCGATCCGCGCTGCGCGTGCCCGCATCGCCGGTGCCGCCATTCGCACGCCGCTCGTGCGCCTCAACCTGGACGATGCGCCCGCCGAGATCTTCCTCAAGCTCGAGAACCTCCAGCCCATCGGGTCGTTCAAGATCCGCGGCGCCAGCAACGCCCTGGCACTCGCGCCGCGCGAGCGCCTCGCGCGCGGCGTGTGGACGGCCAGCGCCGGCAACATGGCGCAGGGTGTCGCCTGGCAGGCGCGGCGGCTGGGGCTGCAGTGTACCGTCGTGGCGCCCGACCACGCACCCGAAACCAAGCTCGCCGCCATCACGCGGCTCGGCGGCCGGGTGGTGAAGGCGCCCTTCGCGGAATGGTTCGAGATCCTCCGCACCCACGAGTATCCCGGCATGGACGGGCTCTTCATCCACCCGGTCAGCGACCCGGCGGTCATGGCGGGCAATGGCACCATCGGCCTCGAGATCCTCGAGGACCTCCCCGACGCGGACGCGATCGTCATCCCCTACGGCGGTGGCGGGCTCTCGTGCGGCATCGCCTCGGCAGTGCGCGCGCTCAAGCCCGACACCCGCATCTTCGCCTGCGAGGTCGCGACCGCGGCCCCATTCGCCGCATCGCTCGCCGCCGGCAGCCCGCAGACCATCACGTACACACCGAGCTTCGTGGACGGAATCGGGGGGCTCTTCGTGCTCCCCGAGATCTGGCCGCTCGCGCGGCGGCTGCTCGGCGGCTCGCTGGTGATGGCGCTCGCCGAGGTGGCGGCGGCGGTGCGGCTGCTGGTCGAGCGCAATCGCGTGGTGGCCGAGGGTGCGGGAGCCACCTCGGTGGCCGCAGCGCTCGCCGGCCGCGCGGGGACCGGCAAGGTGGTGTGCGTGGTCTCGGGGGGCAATATCGACGGCGGCAAACTCGCGACCATCCTGCGCGGTGAGATGCCGTAGCCCGCCGCGTGCCGCCGGCGTCCGCCCTACCGGCCACGCCGGGGGGCGCCCTCCGCGGGGTCTCGACGCCGCTCGGTGGCCCACGCCATCCCGTCCGGCTCGTTGCCGGTGGTGAAGGTGCCGAGCACCTTGCGCGCGGGCACGTCGATCACCGTGACGAGGTCGTCGTTGGTGTTGGCGACGAAGGCGCGCTTCCCGTCGGGCGACATCTGGATGCCGACTGGCATCGCCCCCACTTCAATGGCGCCGAGGAGCTGGCGCGGGCGGGCGTCGAACACCGTCACCGCGTTGCTCTGGGCGTTCGAGACCCAGGCCTGCCGGCCGTCCGGCGTGAACTTGACCCGGATCGGCATGCGCCCGCCACTTGCGAGCTTCCCCACGACCGTGTCGCGGGCGGTATCGATCACGGACAGTGAGCTGTCGGCTCGATTGCTCACCCAGACCTCGCGGCCGTCCGGTGTGACATCGATGCCCTCGGAGCCCGGCCCGGTCGGCAGGCTCGCCACCCGGCCGGCGGCGCGGTCGATGATCGTGACACTCCCCGAGCGGATGTTGGCGACGTAGAGCTTCCTCTCATCGCGGGCCGCGACCAGCATGTGGCTGGTCTCCTGGGTGGTCTTCCATGCCTTGAGAATCGCGCCGCTCGCCGCGTCCAGCTCGAGCACCGCCTGCGCGCCCTCGCAGGTGACCCAGAGGCGGCGGCCGTCCTGGCTCACCGCGAGGCCGTGCGGCCGCGAGTACTCGCCGAGGTCGAAGGTATCCTTCACCGCCCGCCCGACGAGGTCGAGCACGGTGATGGTGTTGCCGGGCTCGTTGCGGCGCTCGCCCTCGCGGAAGACGCCGAACATGCCGTAGTTCGACACGTACGCGAGCCGCCCGTCGGGTGATACCGCGACCTCGTGCGGCCCCTTGCCGGTCGGGAGCTTCGCCATGGTCTTGAGCGACACCGGGTCCACGAGCGCCGCCTCGTGGTCGGACTTGTTGAGCACGATGAGCAGGTCGGCGGCGGCGACTCCGGGCGCTCCCGCCGAGAGCATGGCGAGCACCAGCGGCAGGCGGCGGGTCATCGCGCGCCCGGCGTGTTGCGGTTGCGGACCACCCCCGCGTCACCGCAGTCGAGGTAGCCCACGAGGCGGGCGTTGCGCCGCACGGCGTCGCTCAGGTCGGTGGCCCCGGTGTCCGCGGCGACCGCCCTCGCCAGCGCGGGTGACAGCGCCAGCGGGTGTCCGCGCCGACGCCGGTAGCGTGGCACCAGCGCGTAGGCGAAACCGGCGCGTCGCGACGAGACGCCGCGGTAGGAGCCGAGCGCCGCCTTCATCGCGGCGGCAAGTGCTCGCACGGTGGCGGGCTTCACCGCCGGATGGTCCACCGGCAACACCAGCACCGCCTCGGGCTTGAGACGCAGCGCCGCGCGCAGGCCGAGTCGCGCCGAGCTGAGCATGCCCCGCCGCCACGCGCGGTTGGTGACGAAGCGCACCTCGAGCCCCGGCGCGCCGTGCCGGTGCGCGGTCTCAAGGTCGCCGTGGAGTGCCCCCGCCTTGACCAGGCGCACGAACTCCTCCTCCACCGCCACGCGCGCCCGCTTCGCGTCGGCACCCAGCACGACGACCACCGCGTCGCACGCGCTCCAGAGGTGCCGTACGCCGTGCACGAAGAACGTCTGGCCTCCCGCGCGCATCAGCGACTTGTTCCGCCCCATGCGCCGCGAGGCGCCCGCCGCCAGCATCACGCCCACGTTCATGCTCGCTCCACCTCCCTGGTCTCCACGCCCATCGTCGGCGCCGCCTCACCGGCCGGCGCCTCGGCTTCATCCTCCACGCGCGCCCGCGCCGCCTTCGGCAATGGCGGCGTCCAGCCCTGCGCGACCGAGGCGCCGCGCCGCACGGCGATGATCTCGCCCATCGCGCTCACCGCGATCTCCTCCGGCGTGTCGGCGCCGATCGGCATGCCGAGCGGCGTGCGCAGTCGCGCGATCTGCTCGTCGCTGAACCCGCGCGCCCGCAGCCGGAGCGCAAACTTCCGCTGCTTGGGCACGCTGCCGATCATGCCGACGAACTTGAGCGGGCGCTTGAGCAGCTCCTGCACGATGCGCTGGTCGAGCGCGTGGTCGTGGGTCACGACCACCGCGTAGTCCTCGGGCGTGGTCGTGAGCCCGCGCAGGAAGTCCGCGGGCGCCTGCGCGCACACCCGGCAGTCCGGGAATCGCTCCGCGACCGCCCACTCCGCGCGCTCGTCCACCACCGTCACGTCGAAGCCGCAGCCGGCGGCGAGGGCTGCGAGCGGTCGCGCGATGTAGCCGGCGCCGAACAGGTAGAGCCGCGGGGCGGGCTCGAGCACCTCGAGGAACACCGCCATCTCGCCGCCGCAGCACATGCCCAGCTCCTGGGTCAGGTGCTTGCGCACCAGCGAGGCGCCGCCACCCTGGAGGAGCGCGCGGGCTTCGATCAGCACCTGCTGCTCGATGGCGCCGCCGCCGATGGTCCCACACAGTTCGCCATCTTCGGCCACCAGCATGTGGGCTCCGGGCTTGCGCGGCGTGAACCCGCGCGACTCGATCACCGAGGCGAGCGCGAAGCGCCGGCCGGCGGCGCGCCAGCGGGCGAGCGTCTCCCACACCTCGGCGGGCCGCGCCTCGCGCACGGCGTCGAACGGGCGCGGCTTCATGCCGGCGCCCCCGCGGCCGCCGGCGCGCGCGGCGGCAGACCGAGCGCCTCGCGCACCGTGCGCCGCACGAACACCGGCACCATCTCGTGGCGGTAGTCGTCGTCGTAGGCCACGTTGATGATCGGCTTGCACTGCCGGTAGGCCGACTGCGCCAGAGCCTCGATGGCCGGCTCGTCGAGCGGCTTGCCCTTCAGCAGCGCCTCGAGGCCGCCCACGGTGCGGGGCCTGGCGGCCAGCGCGCTCACCACCAGGCGGGCGTCCTCGCACAGGCCGTCGCGCATGCGCGCGGCGAAGGCGACCGACAGCATCGGGAAGTCGATGGCGCCGCGCGGGCGCAGCTTCTGGTAGCCGGACCGCATCCCCCGCGAGCGCGCGGGGATGAAGATGCGCGTCACGATCTCGCCGGGCTCAAGCACGTTGTTGTGGATCCCGTCGGTGACGAAGAAGTCCTCGACCGTGACCGTGCGCCGGCCGGAGCGCGAGGCGATCTCCACCTCGGCGCCGAGCGCGATCAACACCGGCGCGGTGTCGGAGGAGTGCGCCGCGACACAACGCTTGCCCTGCGGGACCACGTGGCAGTGCACGCCGTCCTTCTTGAGGCAGAAGCCGAGCGCCTGCCGCCAGAAGTAGGTCTGGTTGTAGTAGGTGCAGCGGGTGTCGAGGCAGAGATTGCCGCCCAGTGTGCCCATGTTGCGCAGCTGCGGACCGGCCACCAGCGAGGCGGCGCGAGCGAGTGCGGGGAAGTCGCGCCGCACGGCGGGCTCGCGGGTGAGGCGGGTGAGCGTGACCAGCGGTCCGAGGTGGAGGCCATCGCCCTCGTCGCGCACGAAACGAAGCTCCTCAACCTGTCCGATGTGAACGACATAGCGCGGCTCGTGCAGGCGATGCTTGAGGTTGGGGACGGCGTCGGTCCCCCCCGCCACCACCAGGCTCTCACGCGGGTGGGCGGCCAGCTGATCGAGCAGTACCTCGAGGCTGCGGGGCTGGACCCATTCGAAGCGCGGGAGCGTCAGCATGGGCGTCTCACCTCGACCGCCGTCTGGCTCCGCGCCTTTTCCCACCGCGTGCGCGCGTCGGTGCCGCGGAGCAGGCGCAGCACCGCGGGCGGGCTGAACGGGAGCGCGTCGCAGCGGATGCCGAGCGCATCGTAGATCGCGTTCGCGAGCGCCGGGATGCTGGGATGCAGCGGCCCCTCGCCCGCCTCCTTGGCGCCGTAGGGCCCCTCGGGGTCCACCGACTCGATGATGATCGAGATGAACTCCGGCACGTCCAGCGAGGTGGGGATGCGATAGTCGAGCAGCGAGGGGCCGTCGTGGAGGCCGGGACCGTGATGCGGGGCCGCGGGCTTGAAGAGCTGCGCCTCGAGCAGGGCCTCGGCGAGTCCCATGTAGGCGCTGCCCTCCATCTGGCCCTCGACCGCGACCGGGCTCAGGGCGCGCCCGCAGTCGTGGGCGATCCACACCTTCTTCACCTCCACGAACCCGATCTCGGGGTCGCACTCCACCTCGACCACGTGGGCGGTGAACGAGTAGGCGGGCGAGGCGCCGATGGTGCCGCCGCGGTAATCGCCGCCGAGCTTCGGGCTCTGGTACCAGCCGACCGAGCCGAGCGTGCCGATGCGCGCCTCCGTGAGCTGGAACGCTTCCTGCGCGCTCACGAACTCCTGCTTCGGGTCGCGCGTGCTGCACGCGAGCCCGTTCGCGAGCACCACCTCGTCGCGACGGCAACCCCACCGGTGGCTGAGCGTCTCGGCGATCTCGTGGCGCAGCTTGCGCGCCGCATCCAGGCAGGCGTTGCCGACCATGTACGTCTCGCGGCTCGAGTAGGAGCCCAGGTCCACCGGCGTCAGGTCGGTGTCGGCCGCCACCACGCGCACGTCGCGCAGCGTAAGACCCAGCTCCTCGCAGACGATGTAGGCGAGCAGGGAGTCCGAGCCCTGTCCGATGTCGGAGGCGCCGCAGAAGACGGTGGCGCGCCCGCTGCGATCGAGCTTGAGCTGGACACCCGCCTGCGGCATCTCGTTCGGGTAGATGCAGTAGTTGGTGCCGCTGATGTACATGCTGCCCGCGATCCCGACCCCGCGGCCGTAAGGCAGGCGCCGGAACTTCTCCTGCCAGCCCGAGGCGCGCTCGACCGCATCCAGGCACTGCGGGAATCCGTTCGAGGTCACGCGCATGCCGTTGACCGTGCGGCAGTCGGCGCCCATGAGGTTGCGGCGGCGCAGCTCGAGCGGGTCGAGGCCGACGGCCTCCGCGAGCTTGTCGAGCTGGCACTCGAAGGCGAAGCGCGGCTGCACCGATCCGTGCCCCCGCTTTGGTCCACAGCACGGCTTGTTGGTGAAGACGCGCGTCGAGTCGAACCGGTAGGCCGGCATCTCGTAGGGCGCGGTGAGCAGCTGCCCCGAATAGTAGGTGGTGACGAGCCCGAACGACGAGTAGGCGCCGCCGTCGATCTGGATCTTCGCGTCCACGGCGGTGAGCCGGCCGTCGCGGGAGGCAGCGGTGCGGTAATGCATGCGCATCGGGTGGCGGCCACGGTGCGCGTAGAACACCTCCTCGCGCGTGTAGAGGAGCTTGACCGGCCGCCCGGTGACCATGCTCAACTTCGCCGCACAGAACTCGAGTGAGAACGGCTCGCTCTTGCCCCCGAACGCCCCACCCACCACCGGCTGGATGACACGGATGCGCTGGCTCGGCAGCCCGAGCACGCGGGCCAGGTCGCGGTGCAGGTAGTGCGCGACCTGGGTGCTCGACCAGACGGTCAGGAAACCGCTCGGGTCGTAGTCCGCCACACAGCAGTGCGGCTCGATGGGCGTGTGGGTGGAGCCCTCATACCAGTAGTCGCCCTCCACCACCACGTCGCCGCGCGCGAGACCGCCGTCGACGTCGCCGAACTCCAGGTGGACGTGCTTCGAGATGTTCCCCTCCTTCGCCTTCTCGTTGACCTTGTTCTCGGGGTGCGCGAGCGCCTCGTCGATGGTCATCACCGCCGGCAGCACCTCGTAGTCCACGCGGATGAGCTTCAGGGCCTCCTCGGCGATCAGCTCGCTGTCGGCGGCAACCGCGGCGATGGCGTCGCCGGCGTAACGCGCCTTCTCCTCGCACAGCGCCTGCTCGTCCTGGGTCCAGGGGATGATGCCGTAGTACGCGGGCAGGTCCTTCCCCGTGATGACCGCGTGCACGCCCGGAAGCGCCAGCGCCGCCGCGGCATCGATCGCGCGGATGCGCGCGTGTGCGTGGATGCTGCGCAGGAGCTTGGCGTGGAGCATGCGCGGCAGCCGGATGTCGTCCGCGTAGACCGCCTGCCCGGTGACCTTGGCGAGACCCTCGATCTTGCGGTTGCGCTTGCCGATGACGCTGAACTCACCGTTCGGCGGCGCCGTCCGGCCCTCGCCCCAGCGCGGCGGTGTGAGGCGCTCCTCGCTCGGCATGGTGCGACCGGCCGGGATCGCCATGTCCTTCTTCCGCGGGCTCATCGGCTCACGCCCCGGCGCCGCGCTCGCGCAGCCGGGCGGCCGCCAGCTCCACCGCCTCGAAGATCTTCGTGTAGCCCGTGCACCGGCAGAGGTTGCCCGAGAGCGCGCGGGCGATCTCCTCGCGTGGCGGGCTCGCGTCCTTCTGCAGCAGCGCCCAGGCGCTCATCAGGATCCCCGGCGTGCAGAAGCCGCACTGAGCACCCCCGGTCTCGTCGAGCGCGTCCTGCAGCGGATGGGGCCGCCCCTGTTCGGCCACCCCCTCGATGGTGGTGATACCGGGGCCATCGTGATAGGCGAGTGCCAGCGAGATGCACGCCAGCATCGGCTCGCCGTCCACCACCACCGTGCAGGCGCCGCAGTCGCCCTTGTCACAGCCCTGCTTGGAGCCGGTGAGGCCGAGCCCGTAGCGCAGCGCCTCGAGCAGGGTCGTGTAGGGCGTGACCGCGCACTCGCGCAGGTCGCCGTTCACGCGCAGGCGGCAGACGACGTGGGTGGTGTCCTGAGGCATGGGGGCTTCCCCGCTCGAAGGGTTGGTGCGCTTCCGGGCGATTGAAGCCACTTGCGGGGGCAGTGTCAACGCCGGTCGGCGCGCGGAGCCTCCGCCGGGGATCGCGGGACGGGTCGCCGGGCGGCCGCGCCTCCGCTCGCGCTTGCGGACCGGCGCGCGGCACGGCACAATGGCCGGCGCATGTCCGACCTCACGGGCGTTCCCGGCTCCCTCTGGTGGGCGGAGCCGGGCCCGTCGTTCCCCACCCTCGAAGGCGAGCTGGACGCCGAGATCCTCATCGTCGGCGGCGGCATCACCGGCATCTGCCTCGCCTACACCCTGGCCGATCAGGGCGCCACCGTCTCGCTACTGGATGCCGGGCCACTGGCGGGCGGCGCCAGCGGGCGCAACGCCGGATTCCTGATGGTCGCCCCGGCCGAACCCTACAACGAGCAGGTCGCGCTGTGGGGGCGGGCGGGTGCGCGGGCGGTGCTCGAGTGTTGCCGCCGGTCGCACCAGCGCGTGCGCGCGCTGATCGAGGCCCACGGCATCGCGTGCGACTACCGCGCCAACGGGAGCCTGCGGCTCACTCGCACGGACGAGGAGGCCGAGGACATCCGCGCCTCGCTCGCGGCGCTCAAGGCCGACGGGTTCCCGATGCTCGAGCTGCCGCTCTCCCACGCGGTGCCGCCGCACGCGGCCGGTCGGTTCACGGCCGCCTTCGTCACCCGGGAGGATGGCGAGCTTCACCCGGTCCGGTTCCTGCACGCCCTGGCGCGCGAGGCCCTGAAGAAGGGCGCGCGCCTGTTCGCCGATTCGACCGTGACCGGCGCCGCGTGGCGCGGCGGACTCTGGGAGGCGCGCACCGCGCGCGGTGTCGCACGCGCCCGCACGCTGGTGCTGGCGACCAACGCCTGGACACCGCGCCTCTGCCCGGCGCTCGCCCCGCTGATCGCGCCGCGCCGCGGGCAGATGATCGCCACCGCACCGCTCGGGCGCGAGGTGGCGCCGCGGCCGACCTGCGCGCACTGGGGCTACCACTACTGGCGGCAGACGCCCGACGGCCGGCTCGTGATCGGCGGCTGGCGGGAACTCGACCTCGACGGCGAGTCGGGCTTCGACGCCGTCACCACCGCGCCGATCCAGTCGGCGATCGAGCAGGGCCTCGCCGACCTGGTCCCCGAGGGGGCCGCGATCGAGCACCGCTGGGCGGGCATCATGGGGTTCGCGCGCGACGGCCGGCCGCTGGTGGGCTGGCTCGACGCCGAGCACCATCTCGCGATCTGCGGGGGCTTCACCGGGCACGGCATGGCGATGGCCCCCGCGTGCACGCTCGACCTCGCCGACCTGCTGGCCTGGCGGAAGGCACCCGGCATCGCCACCTTCGAGCCGCTGCGTTTCCCCGAGCTGCGTCAATCGCGCGAGGGGCTGACGGCACTGGGCGTCGCGGCGGAGTAGGCGCGGACCGCTTCCGGGCGTCACGTTCGGCGCGGGAAGGCACGACGGCGGTGGCGCGCGCCTCGGCGCGGGCTTCCGTGCTGGCCCATCGCCGCACCCTTTGGCTATACTGCCGACGGCTTCGACCCCCATTCCTCCGTCTCCCCATCCAGGCGCCGCGAACGCCGGTTCCGCGGGCCTTCCGGAGCAGGACCGTACTCGCATGGAACTCAAGACCCACGACCAACTCCGCCACGCGGTCGCCGGCCTCACGAGCGGCAACCAGGAGGCGCTCGACCGGCTGGTGTGGACCGGCGTCTTCGGCGCGCCCGAGCTGCGCGAGGCCGCCCGCGCCGCGGTGTTCGACCAGGCGCGCTCGGCCGGCGTCTACCCGGCCTCGATCCACGAGCTCTACCTCGCGCGCGGCCGCGGCCAGGCGCCCAGCGACTTCACCGTGCCTGCCATCAACATCCGCGGCATGGCCTACGACACGGCGCGCGCCCTGTTCCGCGCCCGCCGGGCGCTCGACGCGGGGACAGTGATCTGCGAGATCGCCCGCTCCGAGATCGCCTATACCGACCAGCGCCCGGCCGAATACACGTTCGTGATGCTGGCGGCGGCGCTGCGCGAGGGCTGGCGGGGGCCGGTCTTCCTGCAGGGCGACCACTTCCAGGTCAACGCGAAGAAGTACGCCGCCGACCCGCAGGGCGAACTCAAGGCCGTGCGTGACCTGACGGCAGAGGCGATCCACGCCGGCTTCTACAACATCGACGTGGACACCTCGACGCTGGTGGACCTGGCGATGAGCGGCCACGAGGCGCAGCAGGCGCTGAACGGTGGCCTGTGCGCGGAGCTGACCGCCTTCATCCGCACGCGTGAGCCCCGCGGGGTCACGGTCTCGGTGGGCGGCGAGATCGGCGAGGTCGGCGGCAAGAACTCGACGCCCGAGGAGCTCGGGGCGTTCATGACCGTCTACCTCGCGGCGCTGGGACGGCTGGCGCCGGGTGCCGCCGGCATCAGCAAGATCTCCATCCAGACCGGCACCAGCCACGGCGGCGTCCCGCTCCCGGACGGCTCGATCGCCCAGGTCAAGATCGACTTCGACGCGCTCGGTCGCTGCTCGGCGCTCGCGCGCGAGCGGTACGGCCTCGGCGGCGCGGTGCAGCACGGCGCCTCGACCCTGCCGGCCCAGCTGTTCGACCGGTTCCCGGCGCTCGGCGCGTGCGAGATCCACCTCGCCACCGAGTTCCAGAACATGATCTACGAGCACCCGCTGTTCCCCGCCGAACTCAAGCGGGAGATCTACCAGCGGCTGCGCACCGCGGCGGCCGACGAGCGCAAGCCGACCGACACCGACGAGCAGTTCTTCTACAAGACGCGCAAGAAGGCGCTCGGCCTGTTCAAGCGCGAGCTGTGGGCCCTGCCGGCGGCGACGCGCGCTGGGATCAGCCGCGCGCTCGAGGACAAGTTCACCTTCCTGCTCACCCAGCTGGCGGTCGGCGGCACCCGCGCGATGACCGAGGAGCTGGTGCCGTTCGTGCCCGGCTCGTTCCCGGTCCTGGGCGCCGCCGTCGGCGCCGGCCGCGGCCACGAAGACGTGACCGGACTCTCCGACTAGAGGCCGCGATGTCCCACCGCGCCGTCACCCTGTCGCAGTTCGTGCTCCAGCAGGAGCGCACGCATCCCGGGGCGACCGGCGAGTTCACCGACCTGCTCCACGATATCGAGCTGGCGGCGAAGTTGATCAACCGCGAGGTGGTGCGCGCGGGGCTGGTGGACATCCTCGGCTACACCGGGAGCGAGAACGTCCACGGCGAGAAGGTCCAGAAGCTCGACCGCTTCGCCCACGAGACCATCTACCGCGTGCTCGGCTCCACCGGCCAGCTGGCGGTGATGGCCTCCGAGGAGGACGAGGACGTCATCCCGGTGCCGGTCGGCCAGCCGGTCGGCAAGTACGTGGTCAACTTCGACCCCCTCGACGGCTCCTCGAACATCAACGCCAATGTGAACATCGGTACGATCTTCTCGGTGCTGCCTCGGGTGACGCGCGAGGGCAGCGGGACACTGGCCGACTGTCTCCAGCCCGGCAGGCGCCAGCTGTGCGCCGGCTACGTGATGTACGGCTCGAGCACCATGCTGGTCTACACCACCGGCCAGGGAGTGCACGGTTTCACCTACGAGCCGAGCGTGGGCGAGTTCCTGCTCTCGCACCCCGACATCCGCACCCCGGTCCGCGGCCACATCTACAGCGTGAACGAGGGGAACTACTGCAAGTGGGACGACGGCGTGAAGCGCTACGTGGACTGGCTCAAGATGGATGACGCGACCGCCGGCCGCCCCTACAGCTCGCGCTACGTCGGCTCGCTGGTGGCCGACTTCCACCGCAACCTGCTCTACGGCGGCATCTACCTCTACCCCGGCGATCGCAAGAACCCGGGCGGCAAGCTGCGCGTGCTCTACGAAGGGGCGCCGCTGGCGTTCATCGCCGAGCAAGCCGGCGGGGGGGCGAGCGACGGCCGTGGCCGCATCCTCGACCTCGAGCCGGCGAGCCTCCACCAGCGCACACCCCTCTACCTCGGCAGCGCCCAGGACGTGAAGGAATGCGTGACCTTCGTCCAGGGCCGCAACCCCGCCATCACCGCCGAGCGGCGGGGGGCGAACAATGCGCGGCAGGACTCGTAGCGGCGGGTTCGCGAGGCGACCGGCCCAAGGACCGGGCGCACGTCCCACGCCACGGCCGGGCGGACCACCGCCCCCTCGACGCAACGGGTCACCACCGTGTGCGCGTCACGCCGGCAGGTTCTGCTGGCGCAGGAGCTCCTGCATCAGCTTCGCGTTCCGGGCCGCCTGACCGGCGTGGCAGTTGTTGAAGAACAGATAGGTGCGCCGCGCCTGCTCGGCCAGCTCGGCGACCTTGCGCACCCATTCCCTGAGTTCCTCTTCCTGGTAGTCGTAGTCGTACCGGTCGCCCGACCCGCCGGCGCGGCCCTCCCCTCCCCACCAGTTCGCGGCGTTCCGCCCATGGAAGCGCACGTAGGCGTCCTCGCTGGTGACCATCGTCACCGGCGGGAGGAGCCCCGGGAGCCGCGGCTCGTCCACCGCGCAGTAGCCGATCCGGTGCTCGCGCAGCGAGGGCTCGAGCTCGGGCGTCAGCCACGAGTCGTGACGGAACTCCACGAACAGGGGCTCGCCCGCCAGCAGCTCGCGCAGCGCCGCCAGGTGGCGCCGGTGGTCGAGCGTGCGCTTGAATCCCCACGGGAACTGGGCGAGCAGCCCGTCGTACTTGCCCGCGTCTTTGAGCGGCTGGACGGCGGCGAGGAAGTCGCGGTAGAGCGCGGGGTCGCGCGAGGACTGGTGGGTCATCGCCTGGTTGAGTTTCACCACGAAGCGGAAACCATCGGGCGTCTTCTGCTCCATCCGTTGGAGCATCCGCGGGTTCGGGACGCGGTAGTAGGTGGAGTTCACCTCGACGGCATCGAAGTGCCGGGCGTAGTAGGGCAGGAAGTCGGCCGACCGGGTGCCGGGCGGGTAGAAGGGACCCACCCAGTCGGCGAACGAGTAGCCCGACGTGCCGATCACGATGCGGTCCGGGCGCACGGGATCGACCACCGGTCAGCGCGTCGCGGAGGGCGCCTTCATGAGCGCCCGCTCGGCCGACGGCCGGACACCGGACCGAAGGGGACATGCCCCGGCTTCCGTCGGTGGGTGAGGGAGCCCGCGGGCACCAGGCTCGCCTCGCCGAGCTGGTCGCGCACGCGGTCGAGCGCCTCGCGCAGGCGCGTGGCGCGCAGGTCGGGCTCGAACAGCTCGATCTGCCCGGCGGGGGTCGCCCGTTCGAGGCTCGAGACCGTCACGCCCACCAGCCGCAGCGGTCCGCCCCGCCAGTGCTCCCGCCACAGCCCGCGCGCGGCCTCGAACACCTGGCGGTGATCGGCGGTGAAGTCCGGGAGGACCCGCTGTCGCATGAGGGTGGAGAAACGGTGGTCGCGCAGCTTCACACACACCGTGCGCCCGACGTAGCCCTCCGCGCGCAGACGGCGCGCGACCTGGTCGGAAAGACGCAGCAGCGTCCCCTCCAGGAACGCGGGATCGTCGCAATCCTCGGGGAGCGTCACCTCGTGGCCCATGGACTTGGCCGCCACGCCCTGATGGTAGGGCGTGAGCGGGGTGGCGTCCCTCCCCCATGCCGCCTCGCGAAGCTGCGGACCGATGATGCCGAATGCCGCCTTGAGTGCGGAGTCGGGGGCGTGGGCCAGCTCGCCGACGGTCGTGATTCCGAGCGACCGCATGCGCGCGGCGAGCTGCGGCCCGACCCCCCACATCGACTGGACCTCGCGCGGCCAGAAGTGGCGCCGGAAGCCTTCCTCGTCGAGTGCCGTGAGTCCTCGCGGCTTCTCCACGCCCGCCGCCATCTTGGCCACCAGCTTGTTGGGCCCGATGCCGATGGAGGCGGTGAGGGCGAAACGCTCCTCGATCCGCCGCTGGAGATCGGCGGCGACCGCCCGCGCGTCCGCGAGGGTGCCGTCGGCGCGACCGATCGCGAGGAACGCCTCGTCGACGCTGAAGGGCTCCACGTCCGGTGTGAGCGAGAGGTAGAGGTTGAGCAGCGCGAGCGAGATGGCGACGTACTTCCCGGGATCGCCCTCGACGAAGTGCGCCCCGGGACACCGCCGACGAGCCTCCGGGAGCGGCATGCCGGCCCGCACCCCGCTCGGACGCGCCTCGTAGGAGGCGGCGGTGACCACCCCGCGTCGCGCGGGGTCGCCGCAGACGATCACCGGCTGTCCCCGCAGGTGGGGGTGGTGCGCCTGCTCGACCGAGGCGAAGAACGCGTCCATGTCCACCAGCAGGAACATGCCCGAACTCCTCACGACGGCGCGTTCCACGCCCGGCTCAGGATCCAGCGCGGGCCGCGCGGGTCGTAGCACAACTCGTACGTGTCGGCCGCATGACTCTCGACCGAGAAGTACCGGAGCAGGGCACTCCCTTCCCTCCGGTTCCACTCCCCGGTGACCCGGCGGACGCGGATGACCCGGCCCTGCCAGCGGAACCGCAGCGGCCGCACTCGCCCATCGACGAACGCCGTGAGCACGTCGACCGGGTCACTCAACGACTCGAAGGTCATGGTCCTGGCACCGCGCGCGACCATAGTGCACATATGTGCATGCGACAAGCGAAAAAATGGCCCCTGTCTCACGACTTCATGCACGGGCCCATGATCGCGGCGACCAGGAGGGACGCTACACCAAAGGCGATCATCCGCCGGATCCACCGGGTGCGACTCGAGACCTCCGCGGCCCGCGGCTGCAGTGACAGCAGGATGTCGGGCGGCAGACCGGGCCCGGGCTCGACCACGTGGAGCGCGCCGGGGATGGGCGCCCCGCAGTAGAGGCACTTGCCGCTCTTCAGCATGGCGACCGGCCGGTGGCACGAGGGACATGTGGCCCTGGGCTCGTGCGCCGGCGGCCGCGAGATTTCATGGATACCCATGGGGCGATTATCGGCGACCGGAGTCCGCCCCTTGAGCCGGCGGGGCGGTCGGCGGCCGCCTCCGGTGACCGGAGACGGCCGGGCCGGAGCTAGGCCGCGGGAGGCACCACGGGGATGCGCTTCAGATCGAGCACGCGGCGGCCCACGCTCATGAACACGCTCCCCAGCATCACGATGGCGCCGAGCCACACCAGGTTGATGAACGGCTTGGTGCTCACCTCGACGGCGAGGATGGTGCCCGCCTGTGAGCGCCCCATCCCCGGCAGCCGGAGCGCGACCCGGCTCGTGTTGGGATCCACCGACACGATCTCCACCGAAGCGCCCCCCGGCAGGTAGTCCGGGATGCGGTTGGGGATGCCGCTCTGCGTGTTCATCTCGAGCACCGGCCGCACGGGCACGGTGCGCCCGCCGATCTCGGCGCGCAGCCGGGCGGCGATTCGGACCATGTCGCTGCCCATCTGGCGATCGAAATCGATGAACGTGTACTTCACCTGCCCGACCTGCCGGGTCTCCCCCTTCTCGAACCACACGCCCTTCTCGGCGGGGTCGTCCCCCACCACGTCGAGCGGCGAGATGTAGATGTCGTGGGTGACGAAGCGCTCGATGTGCGGCTTCTTCATGTAGCCCTGGTTGAATTCGCTCCAGAACATGTACGGGCGCGCCTCGAAGCGGCGCTCGGGCGCGTTCACGGCGATCATCGCGTGATCCTTGCCGTCGCGATCCTGGCGCATCCCCTCGAACCTGAGCCGGAATCCGAGTGCCGTGCGCTCCTGCCCCTCGGGCAGCTGCACCTGCACCGAGCGCCCGTAGTTCGACGAGGCGACGATGCCGATGAGCAGCATGGCCGCGCCCAGATGCCCGAGGTAGGCGATCCCGTGCTTCCAGCCGGCCCGGAAGCCGCGCCAGGTGACGACCGCGTTGGCCGCCAGCGCGAATCCGGCGCCGAACAGCACCGCCATCGGGATCGGCTCCCGCACGCCGAGCGCCACCGCCACCAGGGTCACGCCCACCGCCGCCAGCAGCGCCGGCAGCACGGCGGTGAGGAACGGCCGCGCCTCCTGCCGGCGCCAGCGCATGAGCGGCGCCACACCCAGGAGCAGCCCCATCGCGATCGCCAGCGGCGCGTTCACCAGGTTGTAGTACGAGGTCTGGACGTTGGACGGCGGGCCGAACAGCCGGGTGATGAGCGGCGCGCTCATGCCGACCGCGGTGAGCGCGCACATGAGCATGAACACCAGCTGGCCGAGCCACATCATGGACTCGCGCGAGAAGTTCCCGAGCGGCTGCGCCGGCCCCGGGATGTCGCGCAGGCGGAGGATCAGGGCGCCGTATCCGACGATCACGACCAGGAACAGGAACGAGAGCAGGAACCCGTTGAGCCCGAGGTTCACGAACGAATGCACCGAGAAGTCGGCCAGCACGCCGCTGCGGGTGAGGAACGAGGCGTAGAGCACCAGCACGTACGAGGTGACCGCGAGGAAGAAGTTGGTGCGCCGCAGGCTCCCGGTGACGCGCTGGACCAGCAGGCCGTGCACCAGGGCGATGTTGGAGAGCCAGGGGATGAACGAGCCGTTCTCGACCGGGTCCCATCCCCAGTACCCGCCCCACCCGAGCACCTTGTACGCCCACACGCCGCCCATGATGAAGCCGGTGGCCAGCACCGCGGTCGACAGCACGGCCCACGGGAGCACCACCTTCACCCAGCCGTCGTAGTCCCGTCTGACCAGCGCCGCCATCGCGATCGCGAACGGCACCGCCAGCGACGCGAAACCGGTGAACAGCACCGGCGGGTGGATGGTCATCCACGGGTCCTGCAGGAGCGGGTTGAGCCCCTGCCCGTCCATCGGAACGCGGCCGCCCGGGAAGGTCAGGAACGGGCCGCGCATCACCGTCACCAGGCCCAGCATCACCAGCGGCAGGTTGAGAAAGAACATCGCCGGCGCGGTGAGCGCGTGCTTGAGCCGCATCAGCACCAGCCCGAGCGTGCAGGTGATCAGCGCCCACAGGACGAACGTGCCCTCCTGCCCGCCCCAGAACGCCGAGTAGACGTAGCGGAGCGGCATCGCCCGCGAGGTGTACGAGGCGACGTACTGGTACTGGTACTGATGGGTGAAGAGGATGTACCAGAGGAAGGCGGTGGCGCCGAGCAGCGCCAGCCACTGGATGCGGTAGGCCACGCGGGCGGGCCGCAATGCGTCGTCACGGCCACCCATGGCGGCCATGAACGATAGCCCGGCCGCGAGGGACGCGGCGAACGCGACCCAGGCGAGAATCTGTCCCAGGTTCAAGAGGGCTTACCCGCCGTCTCCGCCTCGGCCTGGTACTTCGACGGGCACTTCACCAGCAGCTGCTCCGCCGCGAACTTCCCGTCCTGATAGCGCCCGATGGCCACGATCGAGGTGGCCTGATCGAAGTTGCCCGGGATCACCCCACGGTATTCCACTGGCAGCACCTCGCCGTGGGCGTCGCGCAGCCGGAAACTCAGGTACTGCTCCTCCTGCTCCAGCACGTACTGCTTGTCGGCCAGCACGCCATTCACCTGCACGAGACCCGAGGAGATCCGGGCCTCGGCGAACGAGATGTAGGGGGTGACCGTCTTGTTGAAGCTGCTCACGCCGATGACCACCGCGATGACCACCAGGGCGAGGGCCACGATCACTTTGAGGTTCATCGTTTCTCCAGCTCCTTCACGCGGCGGTCGAGCCGCCACAGGTAGAAGAACAGCAGCACCCACACCAGGAGCGACACACCCAGCACCACCGCGTTTCCGGTCACAGCATACTCCCCGGGGACCGCGCCCCGCGTGTCAAGATTCGTCGAGCCGATGCTCCAGCCGCGCCACGCGCACGCGCAGCGTCTGGAGCCAGAAGTAGAGCCCCGTGAAACCCGCCAACATGGCGAAGAACACGATGCGGATGCGCGGGTCCATGTCGAGCTTCCCGCGCGGGTTGATGATGGGGTCCGGGTGCAGCGTGAAATAGATGCGCGGCACCACGAACATCAGGAAGGGCACGGTCACGAACGCCAGCGCCGAGTAGATGGCCGAGAGGCGTGCCCGCCGTTCCTCCTGCTCGATGGCGCTGCGCAGCGCCAGGTAGGCGGCGTAGACCAGCAGCAGGAAGAAGATCGAGGTCTCCCGCGGGTCCCAGTTCCAGTACGAGCCCCACATCGCCTTCGCCCACAGCGAGCCGCTGATGGTGGCGGCGACACAGAACAGGATGCCGATCTCGGCCGCCGCGGCGGCGTGGTGGTCGTGCTCGATCCGGCGCCGTCTCAGATAGAGCACGCTGTGGCCCATGGACCAGGCCAGCGCCAGCACGGTCACCCAGGCGGCCGGGATGTGGAAGTAGAGCACGCGCGTGGTCTCGCCCAGCACCGGCACCAGCGGCGCCCAGACGAACGCCGCCACCATCCAGCCGGCGATCCACAGGAACAACGCGAGACGCCCGATCATGCGCACTTCCCGGTCCACCCCATCAGTCCTCCCACAGGTGGTCGTACAGGAGCAAGCTGGCGGCCAGCAGTGCCGCGGCGTAGGCCCCGAGCAAGCGCGCCTCGGCCGCGATCGGCCCCCCCGCCCACTGCGCCCGCATGCCGCTCACCGCCGCCGCCAGCACCGGCAGCAGGAGCGGCAGCGAGACACCCGCGAACAGGGCGCCCCGACCGCGCGTCTGCGAGATGACCGCCCCGATGAGAGTCGCGGCGCACGCCAGCCCCAGACTCCCGAGTCCCAGCAGGGCCAGGAAGGCGCCCCAGCGCGGGGGCGGCGCTCCCATCAGCATCAGGTAGAGCGGCACCGTCACCGCCTCGATCACGACCAGGAAGACGAGGTTGAAGAGCAGCTTCCCGAGCCCGATCGCCGTCGGCGAGGCCACCAGCCGCAGGAGGGTGAGCGTGTGTCCCTCGACCTCGCGCACGAACGCGTGGCTCAGCGAGGCCAGTGCCGCGAACAGGAGCACCACCCACAGCAGGGCCGCCAGCATGTCGGTGCGGTCGGTGAGCCGCCCGACCGCGAAGCTCACGCTGGTGAGCGTCGTGATGGCGAACAGCAGCGCGGCGCTCAACCCGTAGCGGGTACGCCACTCGCTGCGGCACTCCTTACGCAGGATGGCCCAGACCGCGGCCCCGGAGTTCGATCCGTTGCTCGGCAAGTCTCCACTCCCTCTCGTCGTTGGTGGCGATCAGCACCAGGCGCGCGCGGCGTTCCTGCTCGACCAGCCCGGCGAGCGTCGCGCGACCTTCATCGTCCATGTGACTGCCCGGTTCGTCCAGCAGCAGCACCGGCGGGCGATGGAGCAGCGCGAAGGCGAGCCGCAGCCGCTGCTTCATGCCCGAGGAGAGCGCCGGGACCCGGTCGCCCGCGCGCGAGTCCAGCCCGACGCGCGCCAGCGCCGCCGCCGCCGCCGCGGCCGGCGCGTCCAGGCCACGCGCCTCGGCGGCGAACACCAGGTTCTCCTCCACGCTCAGCTCGTCGTAGAACGACAGCTCCGGTGCCGCGTAGCCCACCCAGCAGCGGCGCTCGGCCGGTGCGATGGCGTGCCCTTCCACCGTCAGGACCGCGGTGCCGCCGGTCGCGCGCAGCAGTCCGGCGACGATGCGCAGCAGCGTGCTCTTGCCCGATCCGTTGGCGCCGGTGATCGCCACGACGCCGGGCGCGCCGAGCGCGAAGCTGACGGGTTCCAGTCCGATGCGGCGCCCGTATCGGTGCGTGAGATCGCGCGCCTCGAGCGCCACGGCGGTGTCCGGCGCGGCCGAGGCGAGCACGGCGCTCATCGGCCACCCGCCGGGGAACCGGACGGGGGACCGCCGGGAGCCGTGCCGCCGGCCGCCGCCGGTGCCGCCAGCGCGTCGATCAATCGCTGGAGTTCCGGGAGGATGCGCGCGCGCGCGTCGGCGCGGCTGCCGCGGAGCAGCACGCCCGCCGCGTGGACGTGCCCGCCCCCGCCCAGCCGCGAGCAGATCTGGTCGATCGAGACGCGCCCGGTCGAGCGCAGGCTCACCTTCACCTTGCCCGGCTCGACCTCGCTGAAGAGCGCCACCACCTCGACGCCGGCGATGGTGCGCGGCAGGTCCACCAGGCCGTCGGTATCGGCGCCCACCAGGCCGTGCCGCTGGAATTGCTCGGGCGCCGCCTCGAGCGCCACCAGGCGTCCGTCCGCCAGCAGCTCGAGCGCGCTCAGCACCTCGCCGAAGAACCGCAGCCGGCCCGCCGAGGCGTGCGAGTGCACCTGCGCGTGGAGCCGCTGCGGATCGAGTCCGTGGGTGAGCAGCTCCGCCGCCATCTTGTGAGCGTGGGTATCGGTGTTCGAGTATCGGAACGACCCGGTGTCCGTCATCAGCGCCACGTAGAGCGCCTCGGCGATCGCCGGCGTGATCGCCCCGCCGCCCTCGCGGATCAGGTCGTAGAGGATCTCGCCGGTGGCCGAGGCCTCGGGCTCGATCACGTTCACCAGGCCGAAGCCGCGCGCGTGGGAGACGTGGTGGTCCACCACCGCGATCGGGATGGGGTGGCGATCGAGCACGGCCGAGAGGCGGCCGATGCGCTGGCGGTTGCTGGTGTCGAGCACCACGACCGCGTCCGACTCGCTCAAGCGCCGCTCGGCGACCTCGGCCTCGTAGACCTCGAACGCCGCGTGACGGGCGAGGAACGCGAACGCGGGTGGCATCACCGAGTCGTTGAGGATGCGCGTCTCCTTGCCCTGGGCCGTGAGCCACAGGGCCATCGCCGCCTCGCTCCCCAGCCCATCCCCGTCCGGGTGGATGTGGGTGGTGAGCAGGAATCGCCGGTGGCGGGCGACCAAGGCGTGAAACGCCGCGCGGTCGGGCGTCGCCGGCGTCACGCGGTGTCTCCCCGTGCCGCCGCCGTCTGCCGGGCGGCGGCCGGGCCCAGCCCCGGCAGGCGCAGGCCCGCGACCTCGGTCAGGAACCAGCGGTGGAATCGCAGGTCGCTGGTCAGCTCGGGATGGAAGCACAGCCCGACCACGCGACCCGCGCGCAGGCCGACCGGCTCGCGCCCGCGCCGCGCCACCACCTCGACCCCGTCCCCCACGCGGCGGATGCGCGGGGCGCGGATGAAGACGCCGTGGAAGGCACCGCCCACCACCGGGGCCTCGAGTTCGGCATGGAACGAATCGATCTGGCGACCGTAGGCGTTGCGCTCGACGGTCGCGTCCAGCACGCCGAGCGGTAGTGCCGGCAGACCGGCGGCCCCGCTGCCGAGCAGGATGACGCCCGCGCAGGTGCCGAGCACCGGCTTCTCGCGCACGAACGCTGCGAGTGGCGCGCGCAGGCCGGTGGCGGCGAGCAGCCGCAGCATGGTGGTGGACTCGCCACCCGGCAGCACGATGGCCTCCAGTCCCTCGAGGTCGCGCGGCAGCGTCACGCGCTGCACCTCGACCCCGAGCGACTCGAGCGAGGCGCGGTGGCAGGCGAAATCGCCCTGCAGACTCAGCACCCCGACGCGAGGCGCAGGCACGCCGGTCACCATCCCCGCTTGGCCAGCTGCTGCTCCTCGGGGATGTTCTCCATCGACACCCCGCGCATCGGCTTCGGCAGTCCCTCGCTGATCGCGGCCAGCAGCTCGGGCCGGTTGTAGTTGGCGACCGCCTTGACGATGGCCTGCGCCACCTGCAGCTGCTGCTCGCGCGCCTTCTTCGGTTCCTCGTCGAGCCCCACCTCGAAGATGCCCGAGCCCACGAACACCGCCTCGGCGCCGAGCTGCACCATGAGCGCCGCGTCGGCGGGCGTCGCCATGCCCCCGGCGGCGAAGTTGGGCACCGGGAGCTTGCCGGTGCGCGCGATCTGCCGCACCACCTCGAACGGGGCCCCCAGGTTCTTGGCTTCGGCCATCAGCTCGTCCTCGCGCAACGTCGAGAGCTTCTTGATCCCCTTCTGCACCGCACGCATGTGCCGCACCGCCTCGACCACGTTGCCGGTGCCCGCCTCACCCTTGGTGCGGATCAACGCCGCGCCCTCGCCGATCCGGCGCAGCGCCTCGCCCAGATCGCGGCAGCCGCACACGAAGGGCACCTTGTAGTCGTGCTTCCAGATGTGGTTCTCCTCGTCGGCCGGCGTCAGCACCTCGCTCTCGTCGATGAAGTCCACCCCCAGCGCCTCGAGGATCTGCGCCTCGGCGAAGTGGCCGATGCGGCACTTCGCCATCACCGGGACCGAGACCGCGGCCTCGATCTCCTTGATGAGGCGCGGGTCCGACATGCGGGCGACCCCGCCCTCGCGGCGGATGCGCGCCGGGATGCGCTCGAGCGCCATCACCGCCGCCGCACCGGACTCCTCGGCGATGCGCGCCTGGTCGGCGGTCATCACATCCATGATCACCCCGCCCTTGAGCATCTCCGCCAGTCCAACCTTGAGGCGGAACTGATCCTGGTTGCTCATCGGCTGTCTCCTCTCCGCGCGCTCACGCGCTGGCCCCCGCCACCCGGCCCGCGTCGCGGGCCGCCTGCCCGGCGAGCGCGCGCAGGCGCTCGACGACGGCTGCGGTGGCAGCGATGATGCGATCCACGTCCGTCTCGTCGTTCCCCTCGCCCAGCGAGAAGCGCACGCTCGCGTGCGCGTCCTCGGGGCGCATGCCCAGCGCCATCAGCACGTGCGAAGGGCCCGGCGAGGCGGCGCTGCACGCCGAGCCGGTCGAGACGGTGATGCCGGCGAGGTCGAGCTCGTGGAGCACCGCCTCGCCGTCCACGCCCTCGAAGCACAGGTTGACCACGCTCGCCAGCCGCCGCTCGCGATCGCCGTTGAGGCGCGTGGCCGGCACCCGCGCCAGCAGGCCTTCGAGCAGCCGGTCGCCGAGCGCGGCGATCCGTCGCGGCTCGGCGGAGGCCAGCACACGCATCGCGCGATCGGTGGCCGCGCCGAGGCCGGCGATGGCCGGCAGGTTCTCGGTGCCGGCGCGCCGGGCGCGCTCCTGCTGGCCGCCGTGCACGAGCGGCACCAGCCGGGTGCGGCGCCGCACGAACAGCGCCGCCGCACCCGGCGGCCCGTGGAACTTGTGCCCCGCGAGCGAGAGCAGGTCCACGTCGAGCGCCGTCACCTCCACCGGCATCTTCCCCACCGCCTGCACCGCGTCGCAGTGCATCCGCGCGCCGGCCGCGTGCGCGAGCCGCGCGATCTCCGCCACCGGCTGGAGGGTGCCGATCTCGTTGTTGACCCGCATCACCGAGACCAGCGCCACGTCCGGCCCCAGGTCGCGGGCGATCCGTTCAGGATCCACGACTCCGCCGGGCCCGACCGGGGTCACGGTCACCTCGAACCCCCGCCCGGCCAGGTGCTGCGCGGTCTCGAGCACCGAGAGGTGCTCGATCGCCGAGACGACCAGGCGCCGCCGCGGCACGCCGCCGCCGGAGGACGGGAGCCGGGGTGCCTGCGCCGCCGCTTCCATCGCGCCCAGGAGCGCCAAGTTGTTCGCCTCGGACCCGGTGGCGGTGAAGACGATCTCCTCGGGCGCCGCACCGATGAGCGAGGCGACCCGCGCGCGCGCCTCCTCCAGCGCCTCGCGCGCGGCCTCGCCGCGCCGGTGGACCGACGACGCGTTCCCGAACCGCTCCGCCAGGAAGGGCGCCATCGCCGCGACCACTTCAGGGGCCGGGGCGGTGGTGGCGGCGTGATCGGCGTAGATCTCGCGCACGGTCCCGCTCATGGCGTCGGCACTCCCAGCGTCTGCCCGACCGTCTGGATCGAGATCCGCTGCGCCAGATGCCCGGCGATGCGCGTGAGCGCCCGTCCGTACTCGGTGTCCGGGTGCGAGAGCACCACCGGCATGCCCTCGTCCCCCGCCAGGCGGACATCCGGATGGAGCGGCACGGCGCCCAGGAACGTCAGCCCCATCGCCAGCGCCCGCGCCTCGCCGGCGCCCGTGTTGAAGATATCGTGCCGCGTCCGGCACTCCGGGCACACGAAGTAGCTCATGTTCTCGATCACCCCCAGCACCGGCACCGAGAGCTTGCCGAACATCGCCACCGCCTTGACCGCGTCCTCGATCGAGACGGTCGAGGGCGTGGTCACCACCACGGCGCCGGCCACGAAGGTCTGCTGGATGAGCGACAGTTGCACGTCGCCGGTGCCGGGCGGCAGGTCGACCAGCAGGTAGTCGAGCTCGCCCCAGTCCACGTCGTGCAGGAAGCTCTTGATCGCCCCGTGGAGCATGGGCCCGCGCCACACGACCGCCTCGCCCTGCTCGACCAGCAGCCCCATCGACATGAACTTGAGCCCCCAAGCCTGGACCGGGAGGATCTTGCCGTCCCGCTGGGAGGGCTGGCGGTTGACTCCGAGCATGCGCGGCAGATTGGGCCCGTAGATGTCGCCGTCGAGGAGCCCGACCTTCGCTCCGGTCGCGGCCAGCGCCACCGCCAGATTGGCGGCCACGGTGGACTTCCCCACGCCTCCCTTGCCGGCGCCGATGGCGATCACCTGGGCCACGCCCGGGAGCGCCTTGCGGTCCGCGGTGGGGTCCTTCGGCTTGCGCATCCGCGAGGTGGTCTTGAACACCACCTCGCGCACCCCGGGGACCGCGGTCACGGCCGCGCGGCACTGGCCCTCAAGCTCGCCCTTGAGCGGGCAGGCGGCGGTGGTGAGCACCAGGGTGAACGAGACCCTGCCGTCCGTGACGACCAGGTCCTCGATCATCCCGAGGCTCACCAGGTCCCGGTGCAGGTCCGGGTCCTGGACCGTCCCGAGGGCTGTGAGGATGTCTTCGTCGCGAACAGCGGACATGCCGGGTTCCCCCCGCCGGGCGACCTGGGCCCGGCCCGGTACGAGATGATGGGGCCGCGGCCGCTCGGGTCCCCCTAGTGGGCCTGTCTGGAACGAGTTAGATTATGTTCCGTGGCGCGGGGAGTCAAAGCGTTTTCCCCCTCGCCGGGTCACGCCCGACGCACGCGCCGTAGAGTCCACAGCCACAGCCCCGTCCGGCGGCGCAGCCGGAGAGTACCAGACCCGGCACGGAGACCCCGTGAGCCTGCTCCAGGACCAGCATCCTGCCCCTCCTCCCTATCCCGAACAGCCGCTCGTCCACCTCGATGTGCTGTGGATCCAGGTCGCGGGGACGCTGTGCAACCTGAGGTGTACGCACTGCTTCGTCTCGTGCGGCCCCGGTGAGGACCGCCACGCGCTCATGTCGCGCGACGAGGTGCGCGCGCGGGTCGCCGAAGCGTTGCCGCTCGGGGTGAAGGAGTTCTACTTCACCGGCGGCGAGCCGTTCGTCCACCCCCAGATGCTCGGGATTATCGCGGACACCCTGCAGCACGGACCGTGCACGGTCCTCACCAACGGGACGCTGTTTGCCGACCGGCTGGTGGTGTCGCTGCGCGAGCTCTCGCATCTCTCCCGCTACTCGCTCGAGATCCGCGTCAGCCTCGACGGCTACCGGGCCGAGGAGCACGACGCCTTTCGCGGCGCCGGGAGCTTCGAGCGCGCCCTCGCGGGCGTGGTCGCCCTCTCGGGCCACGGGCTGCTCCCCATCGTCACGGTGACGCAGAACACGGACGAGGATGCGCGGCGGTTCCGGGAGCGCTACCTCGACATGCTGCGGGTGGCCGGGGTCTCGCGGCCGCGGCTCAAGGTGCTGCCGATGTTCCAGCTGGGACGCGAGGTCGCGCGCACGCGCGGCTACCGGGCACCCGAGACGCTGGCGGACCTGCCGGCGCAGGCGTTCGACCCGCACCGGCTCCAGTGCGGGTCTTGCCGCGCGGTCACGAGCCAGGGCGTGTTCGTGTGCCCGCTCCTGGTCGATGAGCCGGGCGGTCGCATGGGCGCACGGCTCGGCGAGGCGCTGGGGCCATTCAGCCTCTCCCACGGCGCCTGCTACACCTGCTACGTCACCGGCATGACCTGCGCCAACGGGTGAGATGAGCGCCCGGCTCGCGGTCTTGGGCGGCGTCTACAGCAATCACCTGGCGCTGCGCGAGGTGATCGCGGGCATCGCCCGCCGCGGCGTCGACCAGGCGTGGTGCCTGGGCGACCTGGGCGGCTTCGGGCCCCATCCCGACCGGAGTGTGGCTCTCCTGCGCGAGTCCGGGATGCCGATGCTGCGCGGCAACTACGACGACTCGATCGGCCACGACCGCGCCGACTGCGCGTGCGGTTACACCGACCCGCGCGACAATGCGTTCGCCCAGCGCTCGTACGACTACACCGTCGCGCGCACGGCGGCGGAGCACAAGACCTGGATGCGCGACCTGCCCGAGCAGCAGCGGCTCACGCTCGCGGGCCGGCGCGTGCTGCTCTGCCACGGCTCGCCGCGGCGGGTGAACGAGTTCCTGTGGGAGTCTGCATGCTCCGACGCCTTCCTTGAAAGCCTGTGCGACACCGCCGAGGCCGATCTGATGGTCTGCGGCCACACCGGCCTCCACTGGCACCGCCCGCTCCCTTCCGGCCGACATGTGGTCAATGTCGGCGCCATCGGTCGGCCGGCCAACGACGGGCGCACCGAGGTCTGGTACGCCGGCCTCGAGCTGGACGGCGCAGTGCGCGTGGAGTTCCACCCGGTGGCCTACAACTACGAGGCGCTGGCGCGCGAGATGGAGGCCGAGCGGCTGCCCGCCGAGTTCGTCACGACCATCCGCACCGGCTGGTGGACCACCTGCCTCGAGAACCTGCCGGCGAAGGAGCGGATGCGGGGGAGGTACTGACGGTCGGCTCCTGCCAGGGCCTCCCTCGACCGCGGGGGCGACCGCCGATCATCGGGGCGATCATCGGTGCTTTCCGGCCGCCCCCAGCAGCGCTAGAATCCATGGTGCCTCCCACGGGCGCATGAGGGTTCGTCCCATGGTCCACCTCTCTTTCATCCGGCGCGCGGGGGCTGGTGCGCTCCTGGCTACCCTGCTGCTGACGGCGGAGGCGCTCGCCGGCCCCCTGGGTCGCGATCGCGACCCGCTGGTCCTTGCCGGATCTTCGCTGTCCCTTCTCCTCGGCACGCCGCCCGAGCGCATCGTCGCCTACCGGTATGACGCCGGCTGGGCGCGCATCCCCGTCCAGGTGGACGAACGGGCGGTGGTGGACTTCGGCACCATCTACGGCGGCAGCCTGTCGGGGTTCACGGTCCTCACCTACACGGACACCTCGACCTTCACGGGTCCCGACCCGGATCCGGCCTTCGACGCCGACGACGAGCTCGCACTGATGAGCAAGGACGCGGGCGCGGCCCGCGCGCCGGCGCCCGGGCCTCCGGGAACGATCGCTGGAAGCGGCATGGAGCTCGCCATCTCGGACCCGCTCGGGGGTGGGACCGCCTACACCTACCTCTTCGTGAGCGACGGAAGCCTCGGCCCCTGGCCGGGGCCGAATCCCGTGGACTACGACTTCCGCCTGCTGATCGGCCCGTACAAGACCTCGTACAACACCAGCAGCGGACCGAACCCCGAGGACTCGCGGGTGACGACGGCGTCCTACGCCGTCCATTTCTCCGACCGCTGGATCCGCAACGAGACGCTCGTGACCGCGGGCGGCGCGAGCGGCGTGGACATCCTCGACCGTCACAAGGGCCTGTTCGCACCCGGCAACTGCGGCCGCTCCGAGAACACCTTCTCGGCGGGCGAGGGCGCCTTCATCGTCAACCGCGAGGGACCGGTCCGCACGCTGCGGGGCTACGTGGGCGCCAACAGCGGGCCCACGACCTACCGAATCCACCGCCTCTACGAGGCCCGCGAGGATATCCTGACGGCGCTGCGGGTCCACGCCATCTCCGGGATCATGGACTTCTTCGACTACTCGCCCGCCGCCACCGGCATGGTCTATTCGAATGACGTGAACCTGGCCGGCGTGATGATCGACGGCGTCCCGGACGCCGTGGCGAGCGGCCCGATCGGCTGGGAGATGGTGACCGGCCCGCAAGGCACCCTGGTGATGACCGGGCTGCTGAACACCGACATCCCCGGGTTCACCTCCACGAGTTACTACCTGGACGATGCGACGCCGCCCGTGACCCAGTGCACGGGCGACCCCTACGCCTACGGATCGAGCGGACTGTGGGTGCAGAACGCTATCCCCAACACCGACCCGGCCCTGGGTGCGTACTACATCCTCGAAGGCACGCGCGTGATCGCCTATGACGCGCCCGGCAAGGATGCGGCGTTCGCCAGCGCCCGGGCCGACGAGGCCAGAAGCCCGCTGACCGCTCAGGCCACGCCGTACCCGCCGACCGTCTCGGTCGCGGGGCCGCTCCCGCGCGGCCTGGAGCTCAGGGTGCTGGCCCAGCCGGCGCGCGGGCGGCTGCACCTGGCCTTCGCCCTCCCCGAGGCCGGGCGGTTCGCGCTGGCACTCTTCGACCCGGCGGGGCGCCGGGTCGCGACCCTCGCCGACGGGGAATGGAGCGCGGGCTGGCACGAACTGACGCGGGATGTGCGGGGACTGGCGCCCGGGGTCTACTGGGCGCAGGGCACGCCCGCCGGCCGCAGCGCGCGCACTGTCCCGATCGTGATCGCGCGGTGAGCCGCGGCGCGGCTCGCGGCGACCGCTCCCTCGAGATCGGTTGGGAGCCGGCCCAATGGGTCGGCTTTGACCCTCAGGGGCCCCGATTCCCCTCCAGCAGCCCCTTCCTCGAATGGCCGTGCGAGACCGCCGAGGCCGATCTGATGGTCTGCGGCCACACCGGCCTCCACTGGCACCGCGCGTTGCCCTCGGGCCGCCACGTGGTCAATGTCGGCGCCATCGGCCGGCCCGCGAACGACCGGCGCCCCGTCGTCCGCTATGCCGAGATCACGCTCGGGGGCGCGGCGAGCGTCGAGTTCCGTCTCGTGGACTACGACTGCGAGGCACTCGCCCGCGAGATGGAGGCGGAGCAGCTTCCCCCCGAGTTCGTCGAGACCATCCGCACCGGCTGGTGGACCACCTGTCTCGAGAACCTGCCGGCGAAGGAGCGGATGGGGGGCCAATTGTGATGGGAGGCCGCCATGGATGAGACGCCCGATGGGCTGGCGGAGGCTGCGCTGGAGGCCGCGCGGCGCGCCGGCGATCTGGCGCTCAGGTTCTTCGGGCGGCGTATCCCGGTGGACCGGAAGGCAGACGGCTCACCGGTCACCGAAGCCGACCGAGAGGCCGAGCGCGTGGCCCGCGAGTGGATCGCGTTGCGCTTCCCCGCCGACGGGATCCTCGGGGAGGAGCACGGGGCGATCCGGCAGGAGGCACCGCGACGGTGGCTCATCGACCCCATCGACGGCACGAAGAGCTTCGTCCGCGGTGTCCCACTCTGGGGATCGCTGGTCGCCCTGGTCGAAGCCGATCGCGTGCTCGCCGGGGCCGCGTACTTTCCGGCATTGGGTGAACGCCTCGCGGCGGCCCCCGGCCGCGGGTGCTGGTGGAACGGCGTGCGCTGCGGCGTCTCCGGTGTGGCGGACCTCGGGCGCGCGACGGTGCTGGCCACCGACGAGCGATTCGTGGCCCACCCGGCGCGGCGTGAGGGCTGGCTGCGCCTCGCCGGAGCCGCGGCCGTGAGCCGCACGTGGGGCGATTGCTACGGCTACCTGCTGGTGGCGACCGGGAGGGCCGAGGTGATGGTGGACCCGGCGCTGTCGCCGTGGGACGCGGCGCCGCTCAAGCCGATCATCGAGGAGGCCGGCGGCGTGTTCACCGATTGGGACGGCAATCGTGGCTTCGCCGGCGGCAGCGGCATCGCCACCAACGCCGCACTGGCGGCCGACGCGCGGCGGGCGCTCGGATGCGTGGAGGGTGGCGCCAGCCGGGGGTGAGTGCGCGGGCGCCGCAGACCCGGGCCCGGGGCGGAGCTGCGCTCGTCGTCCATTCGCCGACCGCAGACTCCGGCTCGGTCGTCCGTCGCCAATCCCCGCCGGCGCCTACCGCCCCTGCTTCCCCTCGAGCAGCCGCTCCCACGCCTTCATACGCTCGGCGATCGCGACCTCGCAGCCCTGATCCGTCGGCTCGTAGAAACGCTTTCCCACCAGCTCGTCGGGCAGGTGCTGCTGGTCGGCGATGCGCCCCTCCTCGTCGTGGGCGTAGCGGTAGCCGGCGCCGTAGCCCATCTCCTTCATCATCCGGGTCGGCGCGTTGCGGATGACCCGCGGGGGAGGCAGGCTGCCGCTCCGCTCCACCTCCGCCATCGCCTTCTCCAGCGCCTCGTAGACCGCGTTGCTCTTGGCCGCCGTGGCAAGGTAGACGCAGCACTGGGCCAGCGCCAGCTCGCCCTCGGGAGTCCCGAGCTGGTGGTAGGCCTGGAACGCGGCCACCGCGAGCGGCAGCGCCTGCGGGTCGGCGTTGCCCACGTCCTCGCTCGCGAAGCGCACCAGCCGCCGCGCGACGTAGAGCGGGTCCTCGCCGGCGGCCAGCATGCGCGCCAGCCAGTAGAGCCCGGCGTGCGGGTCCGAATCGCGCAGCGACTTGTGGAGCGCCGAGATGAGGTTGAAGTGCTCCTCCCCCGCCCGGTCGTAGCGCAGGTGCTTGCGCGCCAGCGCGCGACGCACGTCCTCCACCGTGATGCAGTCCGCCGGCGCGCCGGCGGCGGCGATCTCGAGCGCGTTGAGCGCCCGGCGCGCGTCGCCGTCGGCGGCCGCGGCGAGCGCTTCGAGCGCATCGGGCGCCAGCGTGCGGCGGCCCCCCAGGCCGCGCGGGTCGGCGAGCGCCCGCCCGATCAGCAGCCTCAGGTCTGGGGCGGTGAGCTCCTTGAGCACGAGTACCCGCGCGCGGGAGAGCAGCGCCGCGTTGACCTCGAAGGACGGGTTCTCGGTGGTGGCGCCGATCAGGATGATGTCGCCGCGCTCGACGTGCGCGAGGAAGGCGTCCTGCTGAGCCCGGTTGAAGCGATGGATCTCGTCGAGGAACAGCACCGTGGGCCGCCCGCTCTTCCGGCGTTCGAGGGCGGCGCGCTCCATCGCCTCCTTCACCTCCTTGACACCGGTGAGCACCGCGCTGCGCCCCACGAACGGCACCCCGGCGGCCCCGGCGATGAGGCGGGCGATGGTGGTCTTGCCGCTCCCGGGCGGTCCCCAGAGGATGATCGAGGAGAGGTGTTTGCCCTCGCGCATGAGCGCGAGGGGCGAGCCGGGTTCGAGCAGCTGTGGCTGACCGACCAGCTCCTCGAAGCTCTTCGGCCGCATCCGGTCGGCGAGCGGCGCCTCGGCGTTGCCCGTCGGGCCTTTGCCGAACAGGTCGCCGCTCACGGCGTCTCGCCGGACACCGATCGTGGCCCGGATCGCTCCCGCGTCTGCTCACGGGGCCGCTCTCCATCGCCCTTCTCGTCGTCGTCGAAGAGGAACGGCAGCTCGGGTGTCGCGGCGGGCGCGGGCGGCGGCGCCGGTGCCCCCGCGACGGGCCGGGGCGCCACCGTCACCCGGGTCGCGCCGGGCGCCGGCTTCGACGCGGGTGCGGGCGGCGCCGGGCGTGATGAGTGCGCCGGACGCTCGCCCCATTCCACGATCGCCTTCGCCGCCTCGCTCACCGAGAGCGGCCGGCCGAGCGAGAGACCCATCTCCTCGAGCCGCTCGAACAGCTCGGCCAGCACCGGCGGCTCGATGTTGCTGTTCCGGAGCACCGCGGGGTCGCGGAAGATCTGTTCGGGCGAGCCATGCGCCACGATCTCGCCGCCACCCACCAGCACGTAGACCACGTCGGCCATGGCATTCACCACGTTCACGTCGTGCGTGGCCATGACCAGCGTCACGCCGTGCT
>JBBTLZ010000030.1:0-8531 GCA_038068435.1 Candidatus Eiseniibacteriota bacterium
GTCGAGATCATCACCATCGGCAACGAAGTGCTCTCGGGCCGCACGCTCGACACCAACTTCGCCTTCCTGGCGCGGGCGCTGGAAGAGGCGAGCGTGCAAGTCGGGTGGCACTCGACCGTGGGTGACGTCGCCGAGCGCATCGCCGAGGCGGTGCGCCGCGCCCTCGCTCGCGCCGACGGCGTGGTGGTGACCGGCGGGCTCGGCCCCACGCCAGACGACATCACCCGCAAGGCGGTGGCGACGGTGCTCGGGCGCCCGTTGCAGCTCGACGACCAGGTGCTCACCCGCATCCGCGAGCGCGGCAGGCGCTCGGGTCGCAAGCTCCCGGCCTCGGTGGAGAGCCAGGCGCTGCTGCCGCGCGGGGCGACCGCGTGGCCCAACCCGCTCGGCACGGCACCCGGCCTCCTGATGCTCGAAGAGGACAAGCCCGTCATCCTGCTGCCGGGCGTGCCGCAGGAGATGGAAGCGCTGGCGACCGGGTTCGTGGTGCCCTACCTGCGCGAGCGCACCGGGCTCGCGGTGGAATCGTTCACGCTCCGCACGGCCGGCGTGTTCGAGAGCCAGCTGCACGAGCGGATCGGCACGCTGCCGCAGGGGTGGCCGGCGGCCACGCTCGCGTACCTTCCCAGCTACTTCGGCGTGGATCTGCGCGTCACCGTGACCGGCGCCGATCGCGCCCAGGTGCGGGAGGTGACGGCGCGCGCCTACGAGGCGCTGAAGCAGCGCGTCGCGCCGGTGGTCTATGCGGAGGGCGCGCGCACCATCGAGGAGGTGGTGGGCGAAGCCCTGGTCGAGAAGGGCTGGCGGCTCGCCACCGCCGAGTCGTGCACGGGCGGGCTGCTGGCGCGACGGATCACCGACGTGCCGGGCGCCTCGCGCTACTTCGAGCGCGGCTTCGTCACCTACTCGAACGAGTCCAAAATGCAGCTCGTCGGTGTCAAGGCCGCCGACCTCAAGGCGCACGGCGCGGTGAGCGCGCCGGTCGCCGAGCAGTTGGCGCGCGGCGCGCGCGAGCGGGCCAGGGTCGAGATGGGCTTGGGGCTCACCGGCATCGCCGGTCCCGAGGGCGGGAGCGAGGAGAAGCCGGTGGGTACGGTGTTCATCGGCATCTCGTCGCCGCGCGGAGACGCGGTGCGCAGGTACCGCTTCGCCGGGACGCGCAAGACCATCCGCGAGCGCGCCGCGCAGACGGCGCTCGACCTGCTGCGCCGCGAGCTGCAGGGCCTGCCGCTCGACGCCAGCCTCGGGGAGTGAGGCGCGGTCGGGCGCCATGCGCGTCTTCCTCGGTGTGTTCCCGTCGGCGGAGGCGCAGGCTGCGGCCGCCGGACTGATCGAACGGCTGCGACGGCCGGGCGACGGCGTCTCGTGGGTCAAGCGCGAGAACCTGCACTACACCCTGCGCTTCATGGGCGAGCTGGGGGAGAGCGGCCTCGCGCGGGTCGCCGAGGCCGCGCGCGCGGGCGTGGCGGGGCATCGGCGCTTCGAGGCGGCGCTCGGGGAGGCCGGTGCGTTCCCGAGTCCCAAGCGCGCGCGGGTGTTGTGGCTCGGCCTCGCGCGGGGCGGGGAGGCGCTGACCGTCGTCGCGGACGCGGTCGAGCAAGCGCTGCGGGGGTGGGGCTTCGACCGGGCCGACCACCGGTTCACGGCCCATCTGACCATCGGCCGGGTGCGCGAGCGCGAGCAGGACTGGAGCGAGCGGCTCGCCGGCGTGGGCGCCGAGCCGGCGCCGTTCTTCACCGTGGACCGCGTGGTGGTGGTGCAGAGCACGCTCTCGCCGAAGGGTTCCACCTACGAGGTACGGGCCGAGGCGGCCCTGCAATCCTGAAAGGCTAGGCAATCCACCCTTCCCCTTTACTGCCCAAATGTGTAGTATGCGTTCCGACTCACCGGTAGCGGCCTGCCGCCGCTATCATGGCCCCGGGCCGGCGCCCCGCCCGCCCGGCGCCCCGCATCGAGAACGGCAGCCCCTGCGAAGGAGACGCAGACCATGATTCCGAACACGCCGTCAGCCAAGGAGAAGACCAAGGCGCTGGACCTCGCGCTCCAGCAGATCGAGAAGCAGTTCGGCAAGGGCGCGATCATGAAGCTGGGCGAGGAGTCGGCCCACGTGGCGGTGGAGGTCATCCCGTCCGGCTCGATCGCCCTCGACATGGCCCTCGGCATCGGCGGCATCCCGCGCGGCCGCGTCATCGAGATCTACGGCCCCGAGTCGTCGGGCAAGACCACGTTGGCACTCACCATCATCGCCAACGCCCAGCGGCAGGGCGGCAACGCCGTCTTCATCGACGCCGAGCACGCGCTCGACGCGGCCTACACGCAGAAGCTGGGCGTGGACATCGCCAACCTGCACGTGGCGCAGCCCGACACCGGCGAGGAGGCGCTCGAGATCGCCGACCACCTGGTGCGCTCCGGTGCGGTGGACGTGGTGGTCATCGACTCGGTCGCGGCCCTGGTGCCGCGCGCCGAGATCGAGGGCGAGATGGGCGACTCGCACGTGGGGCTGCAGGCGCGGCTCATGTCGCAGGCGCTGCGCAAGCTCACCGGCTCGATCTCCAAGAGCAAGACCAGTGTCATCTTCATCAACCAGATCCGGATGCTCATAGGCGTAATGTTTGGATCGCCGGAAACCACGGCCGGCGGCCGCGCGCTCAAGTTCTACGCGTCGGTGCGCCTGGACATCCGCCGCATCGCCACCCTCAAGGATGGCGAGACGGCGGTCGGCAACCGCACCAAGGTGAAGGTGGTCAAGAACAAGGTCGCCGCCCCGTTCCGGGAGGCCGAGTTCGACATCATCTACAACGAGGGCATCTCGCGCGAGGGCGAGCTGATCGACTTCGCGCTCGAGAAGGGCGTGATCCAGAAGAGCGGAACCTGGTTCTCGTTTGGCGAGGAGCGCATCGGCCAGGGCCGCGAGAACGCGCGATTGTTCCTGAAGGAGCACGCCGACATCCGCGCGCAGCTGGAGGCGAAGCTGCTGCCGATGCTGGGGCTCAAGGTGGCCGGCGCGAGCGCCGGGACCGCGGCGGCGGCGGGACCGGCGTCGCCCGCAAAACCAGTGCCGGGCGTGGTATCGCCGCGCACCCAGCCGGCGATGGTGGCGAGCGGCGACCGCAAACGGTAGGCTCCGCGGCCCGGATGTCACCCTCGTCCCGCGCTGGCGGGACCCCCGCGTCTCACTTCTGGAGGTAACGATGTCCTCGCCCACTTCACGCTGGATCGTTTCCCTGATGCTCGTCTCCCTCGTAGCCGGATGCGCCTCTCAGCCGCCGGCTGCGCCGCCCGTGGACGCGGCCGCGATCAAGGCCGAGATCGCCAAGATCGACGAAGGGTTCATGGCTGCGGTCGCCGCACGCGACACGGTGTCGCTCAGGAACTACTACGCGGAAGATTCTCACCTCCTCGCCCCGAATGCGCCGCGAGCCGACGGGATCGAGGCGGTGATGGCCGGTTGGAGGGAGCTCCTCGCCATCCCGGGGCTCGAGCTGACCGGCGAGTGCCAGGACGTGATCGTCTCGCAGGCAGGCGACATGGCGATCGATCTCGGGGTCTACCGCATGAAGATGACGGGTCCCAAAGGCGCTCCGATAGAGGATCACGGCAAGTACGTGACGGTGTTCAAGAAGACCGATGCGGGCTGGAAGTCGATGGTGGACACGTACAACAGTGACGTGCCGATTCCCACCATGGCGAAATAGGCGTCCCGTGACGACCCGCGCGCGAGTCGGTCGCGTGGAGGCCTCCGGGTCGCCGCGTGGCCGCCGCGCTCGGCCCGCGCGCGTCGTCCCTCCCCGGGCTGTCGGCCGTCCGTGAGCGATCGAGACCACCGCCCCCCGTGGAGGCAGCTGTTCGGCATCCCTCTCAACGTGCTGCTTTTCCTGCTCCTGATGGTGATGGGGTGGGGGAGCTGGGGTGGGTTCTTCGCCCATCCGGTGCGCGTGGGGGTCGTGGCGCTGCATCTCGTGATGATCCCGGTCATGACCCTCAGCACGTCGGGGCGTAGCCGCGGACTCAAGAGCGCGCCCGACTGGCGCCCGTTCTTTCCGCTGCTCGTGTTTCATTCGCTGTTCACGGCGTTCGTCATGCCCTACATGGACGCGCGCGACCTCTGGGTGCTGCCCGGCGGCGACTTGCTGCGCTGGGTGGGCTTGATCGTTCTCACGCTCGGCGTGGCGCTGCGGCTCGGGCCGATGCTCGAGCTGGGCCGCCGCTTCGTTTCGGTCGTGGCAGTCCAGGAGGGGCACACGCTCCACACCACCGGCTTCTACGCCGCCGTGCGGCATCCGTCGTACCTCGGCATCCTGCTCATGGACCTGGGCTTCGCCGGCGTATTCCGCAGCGTCGTGGCGCTCGCGCTCATGCCGCTCGTGTTCTGGATGTTCAAGCGCCGGATGGACGTCGAAGAGGCCTTCATGGTCGAGCAGTTCGGCGCCGGCTACCGCGACTACATGGCGCGGACGGCGCGCATCCTCCCCGGGGCGTACTGAGATGATGGGGCGGCGTCGCGGCGTCGGAGTCGGCGATGAGCGCGGGCACGACCCCGAAGCGGCCCGCGAGGCGGCCCTCAGGCTGCTCGAGCGCACGCAACGCACCCGCGCGGACCTCGCGCGCCGGTTGCGCGAGAAGGGCTACACGCAAGCGGTGGCCAGCGAAGTGATCGAGCGGCTCGCGGCCGTGGGCCTGGTGGACGACGCCGAGTACGCGCGCGCGTTCCTCGCCGCGCGCTGGGGTCGGCGCGCGGCCGGCTGGCGACGACTCGAGCAGGAGCTGCGCCGCCGCGGCGTGACCAGCGACGACATCGGCCGCGCACGCGCGCGGTTCACGGAAGAGCAGGGAGGCGCCGACGAGGTGCGGCTCGCGCGCCGGGTGGTGGCGCAGGCCGCGCGGCGCTACGCGGCGCTCGATCCGCGCGTGCGGCGACAGCGGCTGTACGCGTTGCTCGTGCGCCGGGGGTTCGACGGCGATACCATCGAGCAGGCGTTGCGGGAGCCAACGGAGGCGACGGAACCCTAGGCGCGGACGAGCGCGCGCGAACCAGGAGGACAGGATGATCCGCAGGGCATCGGCCGTCTGGCAGGGCGACCTCAAGAGCGGCAAGGGCACCATGTCGGTGCCGAGCGGCGTGATGACCAACGCCGCCTACACCTTCGCGACGCGGTTCGAGGAGAAGCCGGGCACCAACCCCGAGGAGCTGATCGCGGCGGCGCACGCGGGATGCTTCTCGATGGCGCTCTCCGCCGAGCTGGGCAGGGCGGGGATGACGCCCGAGCGCGTCGAGACCACCGCCGCGGTGACGCTCGAGACGGTGGACGGGAAGCCCACCGTCACGCGCAGCCACCTGACCGTGAAGGCGAACGTGCCGGGCGCCGATCGCACCCGCTTCCTGGAGGTCGCGAACGGCGCGAAGGCGGGCTGCCCGATCTCGCGGCTGCTCAAGGCCGAGATCACGATGGAGGCGACGCTGGAAGGTTGAGGCACCGGGGCCGGACGTGACGCTCTGCGTCCGCTGGCGCGCGCAGCCCGCAGCGGCGGTCTCGAACTTTCCTCTCCTGCCGAGACCGGCTATCTTCCGGCCCTGATGACCCCGTCTCCCGCTTCACCGACGGTCCGGACCTCCGCCGAGCTGCGCCGCGCCTTCCTCGACTTCTTCGTGGCGCGCGGGCACACCGCGGTGCCCTCGGCGCCGCTGGTGCCCAACGACCCGACACTGCTCTTCACCACCGCCGGGATGGTGCAGTTCAAGCCCTACTACACCGCGGCCGGCGAGCTGCCCTACACGCGCGCGGTCTCGGTCCAGAAATGCCTCCGCCTCACCGACCTCGAGAACGTCGGCCTCACCCCGCGGCACGACACCTTCTTCGAGATGCTGGGCAACTTCTCGTTCGGCCCGCGCGAGCGCGGCGCCTACTTCAAGGAGGAGGCGATCGCCTTCGCCTGGGAGTTCGTCACCGGCGTGCTGGGCCTGCCGAAGGAGCGGTTCTACGTCTCGATCTTCGCCGGCGAGGGGAAGCTCCCGCGTGACGACGAGGCGGCGGCGCTGTGGAAGAAGGTGGGGCTCAGGTCCGACCACATCGTCGCCCTCGGGCGCGCCGACAACTTCTGGGGCCCGGCGGGCGGCCAGGGGGCCTGCGGCCCGTGCAGCGAGATCTACTTCGACCTGGGCGAGAAGCGGCCGTCGTATCTCCCCGCGGACGCATTCTGGGGCGAGCGGCCGGGCGACGCGGGCGACCGGTACATGGAGTTCTGGAACCTGGTGTTCCCGCAGTTCGACGCCCAGGCCGACGCCACGCTCACGCCGCTCCCGCGCCCCGGCATCGACACCGGCATGGGCATCGAGCGGCTGGCGCTCATCGTCCAGGGCAAGACCAGCATTTTCGAGACCGACCTGTTCGAGCCGCTGGTCGAGCAGGTGCTGGCGATGGGCAAGCCGGCCGCGGCCCGTCAGGCAGCGGCGGTGCGCGACGCGCGGATCATCGCGGATCACGTGCGTGCCCTCACGTTCGCGATCGGCGAGGGCGCGCTGCCGGGGAACGAAGGCGCGCGGTATGTGCTGCGCCGCCTCCTGCGCCGTGCCGTCACGCGCGGTCGCTCGCAGCGCTCGCTCGCCATCGACCGGCCCTTCCTCGCCGCCTGCGCCGGACGCGTGGTCGAGCAGTTCGGCGGCCACTACCGCGAGCTGGTGCAGCACCGCGACGAGATCGTCAAGGTGCTCGCGCGCGAGGAGGAGGGCTTCATCCAGACCTTCGAGGCGGGGCTCGCCCGACTGGAGGAGCTGCTGGCGGGCGGCGCGAAGCGCATCGACGGCCGTGATGCCTTCACGCTGCACGACACCTACGGCTTCCCGGTCGAGCTGACCGAGGAGATCGCCGCCGAGCGCGGCGTCGCCATCGACCACGACGGCTTCGAGCGGGCGATGGAGGGGCAGCGCCAGCGCGCACGCGCGGCCAGCAAGTTCGAGCGCGGCGCCGAGAGTGGCCCCCGCGGAGCATGGACCGTGGTGGGCGAGGGGCCCGACTCCGAGTTCCTCGGCGATCAGGCGCTGGGAGCGGGCGGGATCACGCTCCGCCGCTGGCGCGCGCACGGCGCCGACGAGCTGGAGCTGGTGCTCGACCGGACCCCGTGCTACGCGGAGTCCGGGGGCCAGGTCGCGGATCGCGGACGCATCGAGGCCATCGGCCTCACCGCCGAGTTGACGCACGTCTACAAGGAGGGCGAGAGCATCGTCCATCGCGTGCGCCTGACGAACGGCGATCGCGACACGCTGCTCTCCGCCGGCGCCCGTGGCGGACTCAAGGCGGCGGTCGATCCCACCCACCGCTTCCCGACCATGCGCCATCACACCGCCACCCACCTGCTGCACGCGGCGCTGCGCCAGGCGCTCGGCACGCACGTGCGGCAGGCGGGCTCGCTGGTGGCGCCCGACCGGCTGCGCTTCGACTACACGCACTTCGAGTCCCCGTCGCCCGAGCAGTTGCAGGGGATCGAGCACCTGGTGATGGAGTGGATCCTGCGCAACCGCGAGGTCTCGTGGGAGGTGATGCCGATCGACCAGGCGAAGCAGTCGGGCGCGATGGCCCTGTTCGGCGAGAAGTACGGCGCGCAGGTGCGCGTGGTCACGGTGGCGAGCGTCGAGGACGCGGGCATCCCGACCAGCCGCGAGCTGTGCGGCGGCACGCACGTGCGCCGCACCGGCGACATCGGCGCCTTCACGCTGGTCTCGGATGCCGCCATCGCCAGCGGCGTGCGCCGCATCGAGGCGCTGTGCGGGCACGAGGCGGTGCGCTGGCTCAGGGGCCAGGCCGAGACGCTCGCGCGCGCAGCGGGCCTGTTCCAGGTGCGGCCCGAGGCGGTGCCCGAACAGGTCGAGAAACTGCGGGGCGAGCTGGAGCGGCTCCGCAAGGCGCAGGCGGAGGCGCAGCGTGGCGGGCTCGCGGCTGAGATGGCGCGCATCGCGGAGCAGGCGACGGTGGCGCCGCAAGGCCGCTGGGCGGTGGCCGAGATCGCAGCGGACGCCGACGCTGACGCCGTGCGCGACGCGGCCGACGGTCTGCGCGGCGCGCTCCGGCGCGGGGCGGCCGTGCTGGCGGTCAGGGCGGGCGGCAAGCTCACATTCGTCGCCGCCGTGAGCGACGATCTGGTCGCCGAGAAGAGGCTCCGCGCCGACGATCTGGTGCGCAAGGTCGCCCAGGTGACCGGCGGCTCGGGCGGCGGCAAGCCGCACCTCGCCCTCGCGGGCGGCAAGGACGCCGGCAAGCTCGAGGACGCCCTGGCCGAGGCGCGGCGCCTGCTCGCCGCGGCGCTCGGCGGTTGACCCCGGCCGCCGGCCTCACCACGACCGGACTCACGGACCCCCGGAGCCCCACACGATGAAAGCCCTCGTCCTCGCCGGCGGCCGCGGCACGCGGCTGCGGCCCATCACCCATACCTACGCCAAGCAGCTGGTGCCGGTGGCGAACAAGCCGGTGCTGTTCTACGGGCTCGAGGCGCTGCGCGACGCCGGCATCACGGAGGTCGGCCTCGTCGTCAGCGATCCG
>JBBTLZ010000031.1:0-3022 GCA_038068435.1 Candidatus Eiseniibacteriota bacterium
ACCGCCCCGCGGCTGCGCGCGGCCTTTCCCGATCACGCGGCCGACGAGGCCGACGGCCTGCGGCTGAGCCGCGAGGAGGAATGGGTGCACATCCGCGCGTCGGGCACGGAGCCGGTGGTCCGCATCATCGCGGAGTCGCCCAGCGAGCCCCGCACCCGGGAACTGATCGAGCGCGCGCGTCGCGTGCTGCAGCCGGCGACCTAGCAGGAGGGAGAGGGACCATGTGCGGCATCGTCGGCTACGTCGGGCACCGCCAGTGCCTCCCCATCCTGCTCGAGGGTCTCAAGCGTCTCGAGTACCGCGGCTACGACTCGGCCGGGGTGGCGATCCAGTGCGACGGCAAGGTCGGCGTGCGCAAGGCGGCCGGCAAGATCCGCGCGCTCGAGGAGCGCCTGTCCGACGGAGCCCCCGCCGGCACCACCGGCATCGCCCACACGCGCTGGGCCACGCACGGCGAGCCCAACGACGTCAACGCCCACCCGCACACCGACTGCAGCGGGCGCGTGGCGCTGGTGCACAACGGCATCATCGAGAACTACTCGGTCCTCAAGAGCGCCCTGCAGTCCGAGGGTCACCGCTTCCGCACCGACACCGATACCGAGGTGCTGGCCCACCTGATCGAGAAGCACCTGCAGCGCGGGCTCAAGCTCGAGCAGGCGGTCGGTGCGGCGCTGCGCGCGGTCGAGGGCACCTACGGCATCGCGGTGGTGTGCGCCGACGAGCCCGGCGTGGTGGTGGGGGCGCGCAACGGCAGCCCGCTGGTGGTGGGGGTCGGAGACGGCGAGTACTTCCTGGCCTCCGACGTGGCGCCGATCGTCGAGCACACGCGCCAGGTCGTCTACCTCGACGACGGCGAGATGGCGGTGCTGTCGCCGGAGGGCTTCCACACCGCGACCATCGAGCACGAACGCGTCGACAAGGAGGTCCACGAGGTGGAGTGGGACCTCGGGCGCATCGAGAAGGGCGGTTTCGCCCACTTCATGCTCAAGGAGATCTACGAGCAACCCGAGTCGGTGCGGAACTCGATGCGCGGGCGGGTCCTCGCGGGCGAGGGGCTGGCGCGGCTGGGCGGCCTCAACATGACGCCCGAGGAGCTGCGCGACATCCGCCGCATCATCATCCTCGGCTGCGGTACCTCGTGGCACGCGGCGCTGATCGGCGAGTACATGCTCGAGGAGCACGCGCGCATCCCGGTCGAGGTCGAGTACGCCTCGGAGTTCCGCTATCGGAACCCGATCGTGGACCAGGGCACGGCGGTGGTCGTCATCTCCCAGTCCGGTGAGACCGCCGACACGCGGGCGGCGATGCGCGAGGCCCAGCGCAAGGGCGCCCGCGCGCTCGGCATCGTCAACGTGGTGGGCTCGACGATCGCCCGCGAGTCGGACGGCGGCGTCTACATCCACGCCGGCCCCGAGATCGGCGTCGCCTCGACCAAGGCGTTCACCAGCCAGGTGACCGTGCTGGCGCTGCTCACGCTCGCGCTCGGTCGCCAGCGGGAGATGTCGGTCGAACAGGGGACCACCCTGGCGCGCGCCCTCGAGGAGATCCCCGCCCAGATGGAGGCGATCCTCGCGCGCAGCGGCGCGGTCGAGCGGATCGCCGAGCAGCACGCCCGCCACAACAACTTCATCTACCTGGGGCGCGGGTACAACTTCCCGGTGGCGCTCGAGGGGGCGCTCAAGCTCAAGGAGATCTCGTACATCCACGCCGAGGGCTATCCGGCGGCGGAGATGAAGCACGGCCCGATCGCGCTGATCGACGACAGCATGCCGGTGGTGTTCATCTGCACGCGCGATGCGGCCTACGACAAGGTGATGAACAACATGATGGAGGTGCGCGCGCGGCGCGGCCGCATCATCGCGGTCGCCACCGAGGGCGACGACGAGGTGCGCCGGCACGCCGATCACGTGCTGTACGTGCCGCAGACGCTGCCCATGCTGCAGCCCCTGCTGTCGGTGATCCCGCTGCAACTGCTGGCCTATCAGGTCGCGGTGCTGCGCGGCTGCGACGTGGACCAGCCACGCAATCTGGCCAAGAGCGTTACGGTGGAATAGGAGGAGTCGCGTGAAGATCCCGCTCAACGTCCCCGACGCTCCGAAAGCGATCGGCCCCTACAGCCAGGCGCAGGTGGTGCGCCTCCACGGCGGCAACCGGCTGGTGTTCACCGCCGGCCAGGTAGGGCTCGACCCGCTCTCCGGGGAGATCGTGGCCGGCGGCGTGGCGGAGCAGACCGCGCAGGTGATGAAGAACCTGTCCGCAGTGCTGGCCGGTGCGGGGCTCACCTTCGCGGACGTGGTGAAGACCACCGTCTACCTGGCGGACATGCAGGATTTCCAGACCATGAACGAGGTGTACGGGCGTCATTTTCCGACCGCCCCGCCGGCCCGCACCACGATCGCCGCCGCCGGCCTGCCGCGCGGCGCGCGCGTCGAGATCGAGGCGGTGGCGGTGGGCCGCGACCTCTGAGGACCGCGCCGGCAGCGGCCATGGCGCGGAGGGCAGGACGCCGCCGCCGGACCCCCCGGTTCGCCGGGCCGGCGCGCGCTACGGGATCAGGGCCGCGCATCCATCCACCCCCACGAAGGACGAGGCAGTGAGCGAGCGGCGTCGCATCGAGGTGCGGCTCACCGCGCAGGTCGCCTGCGCCGGTTGAGCGTCAAAGCTGGGTCCGGCGGACCTGCGCGCAGCGTTGCACGGGCTCCCCGCGCCGAAGCGGGACCGTCGCGTCCTCGTGGACCACTCCACGCTGGACGACGCCGGGGTGTTCGCCTTCGGCCGCGGCGAGGCGCTCGTCCAGACGGCGGATTTCTTCACGCCGGTCGTGGACGACCCGTACGACTACGGGCGGATCGCGGCGGCCAACGCTCTCTCGGATGTCTACGCGATGGGAGGGAAGCCGATCACCGCGCTCGCGCTGCTCTGTTACCCGGATGCCGGGCTGCCCCCGGAGGTGATGCGGGAGATCCTCCGCGGGGGACAGGACACGATGACGGAGGCGGGCGTGAGCATCCTCGGCGGGCAC
>JBBTLZ010000032.1:0-4687 GCA_038068435.1 Candidatus Eiseniibacteriota bacterium
GGTCCGTCGAGCCCGCGCACCGTCGCCCCGCGGCCCGCGCGCCAGCCGCGCGCCGCGAACCAGTCGAGCCGCAGATGGGCGCGCCGTTCCGCCCAGCGCAGGATCGGGCGCGCCAGCGGGGAGGCGAGCGGGCCGCGCGCTTCGGGCAGGCGCACGAATCGCAGGTGCAGCGATGGCTGCCGGTCGGCGAACCGCTCCCACTCGAACGCCGCCTCGCGCAGCGCATCGAACAGCGGCTCGCGCGCCCGGCCCCGATCGGGCCACAGGAGGCGCCGGCGGAGGAGCCCGCCCGGCCAGGCCGCGAGCACCAGGGCCCCGGCGGGCGCGTCCCGCCAGCGGCCGCGGTCGAAGGTGCTCGAGTTGAGGTCGCCGCCCAGGACCAGCGGGCGCGTCTCCCCACGCAGCGCCTCGAGGAGCACGCGCATCTGCGCGGCGCGGTGCTCACGCGTGCGGTGCACCTCGAGATGCGCCGTGATCGCCACGAACGGCGCGCCCGGCCGTTCGATGTCGGCGACCAGCGCGATATGACGGCCGTACATGCCCTCCACGTCGAACTCGTACTCCTCGGGACCGGGAAGCTCGACGATCCGGGTCTCGCCGATCGGCCAGCGCGAGAGGATCGCGAGGCCGAAGAGCGACTCCTGGTTCTCGCGACCGGCCGAGGTGCTCGCGTCGTCATGGCGCCCGGGGGTGGTCTCGAAGAAGAGTGGCGCCCAGGCGGCGTGGAGCCCGAGGGCCGTGGCCAGGTCCGCGGCGACGTCGCGGTTGGCCGCGCGCGCCATGCCGAGGTCCACCTCGTTGAGCGTCAGGAGGTCGGCGCCCGCGAGCTGCGGATGCGTCCGCAGTGCGACCTCCACCTGCGGATACCGATTGCCGTGCTCGATGTTCCAGTGCACGGCGCGCACGCGGGTGACGTCGGCCGGCGCATCCGGCTCGCGGCCGGGCGCGTGGCGACGGACGGTCGAGAGCACGGCGCGCAGGCGCCGGTCCAGCTCCGGCCAGTCCGGCGCGCTGCGGAGCGCCGCGATCGTCGACCGGCGGCGGAGTTCGCGCACCAGCGCCTGGCACTCGGCGAGTAGCGCGGGGTCGCGGGACATCGGCGGATCGGAGGCGGTGCCTCGCGCGGATGGCTCGGCGTCGCCCCGCTCAGCTCCGGATGGCGAACTGGCTCAGGATGAACGCGTAGTTGAAGGCCGTCTCGCGTAGCGCGTCGTAGCGGCCGGACGAGCCGCCGTGGCCCGCTCCCATGTTGATCTTGAAGAACAGAGGGTGCCTGTCGGTCCTCAGGGCCCGCAGCTTCGCCACCCACTTGGCCGGCTCCCAGTACATCACCTGGCTGTCGTTGAGCGAGGTCTTCACGAGCAACGCAGGGTAGGCCCTGGCGGCGGTGTTCGTGTAGGGGCAATAGCTCTTGATGTAGTCGTACTCCGCCTTGATCCGCGGGTCGCCCCACTCCTCGTACTCGCCGACCGTGAGCGGCAGCGTGGCGTCATTCATCGAGTTGACCACGTCCACGAACGGCACCTCGGCGACCACCGCCTTGAAGAGATCCGGCCGCAGGTTGGTGACCACGCCCATCAGCAGTCCGCCGGCGCTGCCGCCGGTGATCACCAGCCGGTCGCTCGCGGTGTATTTCTGTGCGATCAGATGCTGGGCCACGGCGATGAAGTCGGTGAACGTGGTCTTCTTGCGCATCATGCGGCCCTGGTCATGCCAGGCCTTGCCCATCTCGCCGCCGCCGCGGATGTGGGCGATCGCGAACACCACGCCGCGATCGAGCAGGCTCACCCGGTTGGAGTTGAACGTGGCGCTCTGCGAGGACCCGTAGGAGCCGTAGCCGTTGAGCACCATCGGCGCGCTGCCATCGCGCTTGAGCCCCGTCCGGTAGACGACCGAGATGGGGATGCGCGTGCCGTCCCCCGCCGTGGCCCAGATGCGCTCGGACTGGTAGTTCGTCGGATCGTAGCCGCCCAGCACCTCGGTCTGCTTGAGGAGCTTCGAGGCGCGCTTTTCCATGTCGTAGTCGAACACCGAGCTGGGCGTGACGAACGACTGGTAGGCGTAGCGGTAGGTCGTGGTCTCGTACTCGGCGTTGGTGCTCGACCCGGCGGTGTAGACCGGTTCCGGGAAGGCGATCCGGTGCGACGCGCCGGTGCGGAAGTCGGTGATGCGCAGCTGCGGCAGCCCCCCCTCGCGCTCGGCCAGCACGTAGTGGTTGGCGAAGAAGGTCATGCCCTCGAGCATGACGTCCTGGCGGTGCGGGATCACTTCGGACCAGTTCGCCGGGCGCGGGTCGGCGACGGGCGCCGACACCAGGCGGAAGTTGAGCGCCTCCTTGTTGGTGCGGATGAAGAACCGGTCACCGTGGTGGTCCACGTAGTACTCGTGGTCCTTCTCGCGGGCGGCCACCAGCTGGAATGGGTCGCCGGCGTGGTCGGCGGCGAGGTAGCGCACGTCGGAGGCCGTGTGGCTCGACGAGGTGAGGAAGATGTACGCCTTGCTCAGCGAGCGGCGGGCGCCGATCGAGAACCGCTCGTCCTTCTCCTCGTAGAGCAGCTCGTCCCCGGCGTGCGGGGCGCCGAGCCGGTGGCGGTGGAGGCGGTACTGGCGCTTGGCCGCGTCCTCGACCGTGTAAAAGAGGGTGGCGTCGTCGGCCGCCCAGACGATCGAGCCGATCTTGTCCACGCGCTCCGGACCCCACTGGCCGGTGGTGAGGTCCTTCACGTGCATCGTGTACTGGCGGAACCCGGTGGTGTCGAGCGAGAACGCGAGCCGATTGCCGTCGTCGCTCACGGCGAAGGCGCCGAGCGCGAGGAACTTGTGGCCCGTGGCCAGCTCGTTCAGGTCGAGCAGGACCTCTTCGGGTGCTTCGAGGCTGCCCCGCTTGCGGCACTGGATGGGGTACTGCTTCCCCTCCTCGGTGCGCGAGTAATAGTAGTAGCCCCTCAGCCGGTACGGCACCGTGAGGTCGGTCTGCTTGATGCGCCCGAGCATCTCCTTGTAGAGCGCCTCCTGGAACGGCCCGCTCGCCTTCATCATCGCGTCGGTGTAGGCGTTTTCCGCCTCGAGATAGGCGATCACCTCGGGGTTCGACTTCTCGCGCAGCCAGAAGTAGTCGTCCACGCGCTGGTCGCCGTGGAGGATCTCGACCCGCGCCACCTTCTTCGCGACCGGCGGCTCGAGCGGGGTCGTGCGTTCCTGGGCGGCGGTGGTCTCAGGCATGGCGGTTCCCGTGAGGAGGATAAGACCGAGCAGGGCGGTGCGAAGGAGTCTCGTGACCATGACGGACCTTCCGAGTGGTGGCGTCGTGCGCCGGACGCCGCGCAGCATAGCAGAGCGTCGCGCGGCGGGTCTGTGGTGCCGGGGGTGCCGGGGCGTCGTGCCGGGGCGTCGTTGCGCTCCCGCCGCCGACCTCTTAGACTCGCGTCCGCCGCAGTGAAGCACCGGGCCGCGCACCCAACCCGAACGGACACCGTGCCCCGCGCATGCGGGGCCAGGCCCCTCGCCCCAGGAGAAGCCCGCCGATGTCGCGTCCCCGCACCCTTCGGGAACTCAAGGCCGCCGGCCACCGCCCCCGCACCGTCAAGGAAGAGCTGCGCGCCAACCTCATCGCCCGGCTCCGCTCCTCTGCGCCGCTCTTCCCCGGCATCGTCGGCTACGAGCACACCGTCCAGCCGCAGATCGTCAACGCCATCCTCTCGCGCCACGATTTCATCCTGCTCGGGCTGCGCGGGCAGGCCAAGACCCGCATCCTGCGGGCGCTGATCCAGTTCCTCGACGAATGGATCCCGGCGATTGAGGGCTGCCCGCTGCACAGCGATCCGTTCCTGCCGCTCACCCACCACGCGCGCGTGATGGTCGAGGCGCACGGCGATGAGACGCCCATCGAGTGGATCGGCCGCGAGGCGCGCTACCAGGAGAAGCTGGCCACGCCCGATGTCACCATCGCCGACCTGATCGGCGACATCGATCCCATCAAGGCGGCCACACTCAGGCTCGACTACTCGGACGAGCGCGTCATCCACTACGGCATCATCCCGCGCACCAACCGCGGGATCTTCGCCATCAACGAGCTGCCCGACCTGCAGCCGCGCATCCAGGTCGGGCTGCTCAACATCCTCGAGGAGAAGGATTTCCAGATCCGCGGTTTCCCGGTGAGGATGCCGCTCGATGTGCTGGTCGTGTTCTCGGCCAACCCCGAGGACTACACCAACCGCGGCAACATCATCACGCCGCTGCGCGACCGCATCAGTTCGCAGATCATGACCCACTACCCACTCACGCGGGAGCAGGGCATGGCCATCACCGCGCAGGAGTCTTGGGTCGTGCGCGACAGCGGTATCGACGTGGTGGTGCCCACGTTCATGCGCGAACTGGTCGAAGAGGTGGCGATCCAGGCGCGCAAGAGCGAATACGTGGACCAGAACTCGGGGGTCTCGGCCCGCCTGCCGATCGCGCTCATCGAGAATCTGGTCTCGAACGCCGAGCGCCGCGGCCTGTTGACCGGCGAGAAGAAGGTCTTCACGCGCGTGTGCGACCTGCAGCACGCGGTGTCGGCGGTGAGCGGCAAGGTCGAGCTGGTGCTGGAGGGCGAGCAGGAGGGGGCGATGAACGTCGCCCGCGCCCTGCTCGGGCGCGGGGTCAAGGCGCTGTTCTCGCAGCGCTTCCCCGACGCCTACAAGCCGAA
>JBBTLZ010000033.1:0-6706 GCA_038068435.1 Candidatus Eiseniibacteriota bacterium
TCGGGCAGCAGGTCCGCCTTCGCGGTCTCGAAGTTGATGTTCTGGAGCCGGATCATGCCGGTGTCGAGCAGCTCGGTCTCGCGCTCCACCAGCTCGATCGGGCAGCCGTCCTTGTCGACCCGGAGGCCGGACGAGGTGTCCGGGCACCGGTCGAGCCCGTCGCAGATGCCGTCGGCGTCCGAGTCCTTCGGGCAGCCCTGCTCGTCCACCGTGCAGCCCTTCGGCGTGTCGGCGCACTGGTCGAGGCCGTCCAGCACCCCGTCGCCGTCGCTGTCCTTCGGACAGCCCCTGGCATCGACGGTGGCACCCTTCGGCGTGTCGGCGCACTCGTCGACGCCGTCGCACACGCCGTCGCCGTCGGCATCGCTCGGGCAGCCGTTCGCGTCGACCGTGCAGCCCTTGGGCGTCCCTTCGCACTTGTCGAGGCCGTCGAACACCTTGTCACCGTCCGCGTCGAGCGGGCATCCGTTGACATCCACGCGGGCGCCCCGCGGCGTGTCGGGGCAGCGGTCGCGCTTGTCGGGCACGCCGTCGCTGTCTGTGTCGCGCGGCGTCGCGCCGATCGCGACCGTGAGGCCGGCGCCGATTGTCAGGTAGTCCACGCCGCCCAGGCCGGCGGCATTGGGGATCCAGTGGATCTCCCGCGCCTCGAGTCGCAGGCCCACGGCGTCGGTCATCCAGAGGCGCACCCCGCCCGCCAGCTCCAGGGTGCCCTGGTTCTGCGGGCCGCCCGTGTAGGTGAGTCGCGCGCCGCCGCCGCCCACCGAGAGGTACGGGCCGCCGGCGCGCCGCGCCCACGGCGTGAAGAGCAGGTTCCCGGAGGCGTGGATGAAGTTGACGTCCTTAGCCCCGCCGCCGATCACGTCCTCGGCGGTCGGCGTGGCGCCCGTCGCCGCTTCGAAGCTCACCCAGGGCCGGAACTGCCAGCCCAGCCGTACGCCCATGTACACCGCGTCGCGGAGCGGGGGGCCGCCGGTGGGGCGGAGCTGGGCGTCGAACAGGGTGAAGCCGCCGAAGGGCGTGATCTCGAGGTGTGAGCCGAGGGGCTCGGCCGCCGCCGGGCGCGCCGCCAGCAGGGCGGCCAGGGCCAGGGCGAGAATGGGGACATGCACGCGCACGAAACCTCCTCTACACGAATCGGGCCCCGCGACGATTGCGGGTGCGGCTCGGTCAGCGAACGGCGAAAGGCCCGGGGACATTAGCGGGCGGCCGCGCGCGGGGCAAGGTGGGTCGCGACAGGCGGGCCGCAAGCAGGGAGGATGCCCTCAGAACGTCGTCTGCAGCTGCAGGAACCCCTTGTCGTGGATGAACGCCACGTCGTAGGGCTCGCGATCCAGCTCGATCCCCTCGACCCCCTGCACGCTCACCCGGCCGAAGCGCGCGATCAGGCCCACATAGGCGCGCGACTCCTTGCGCGTTCCATAGGAGCCGTACGGGATGCTCGGCCAGTTGCCGGCCTGCGTCACCGTGATCCGGTCGTGGAGACCGCCGACGCGCAGGGCGAGCCGGGAGTTCGCGCTCCAGAGCGCCTCGAGCTGGATCACGCGGTCCACCGCGTCGAAGGTGCGGGGGCCCACCGGCGGGGCGTGGGTCTGCGTGCGCCCCTGGTAGAGCCAGCGCGCCTCGGCGGTGAGTCCCGCGACGAGCCGGCGGCGCGCCGCCGTCTCGACCGACCACTGGCGGCGATAGTCGCGCCCATCGGGCTGCGGCTGCAGCGAGGGGGCGTCGCTGCTCGTGGCCTGGTGGTTCGTGCTCCGCACCTCCCACTCGAGGCCGAGGGCGCTCGCCTCGACCGACGCCCAGGCGAGCGTGCCCCAGAGCGTGCGGATGCGATTGAGACTCTCGTCCGCGTAGGAATTGATGACCCGCTTGCTCGACGGCGTGAGGTAGCGCCCGCCCAGCTCCGCCCGCAGCCACGGCTGGCGCACGACCAGGCGCAGGGCGGGCTCGTACGGGTGGCGCAGGTAGGGCTCGGAGAGGCCGCCGACGCGGGACTGCCGGAACTCCCAGATGTTGTTGAACAGGTCCTCGAACCCGGCGATGACGCGCAGCTGGAACGCGCTGGTGTCCGAGCCGACATCCCACATCGCCGCGAAATCCTGGCGCGACTTGTCGTAGAACGGGCGAAACATCGCGACCGCGGTGCCGAAGCGGGTCGGGAAGTGGAACGAGAAGTCCAGGTACTGGTACCTGACGCGGTCGCCCTGGTTCTGCCGCAGGTCGAGGCCGAAGTGGGCGCGCCGGCCGAGCGGGGCGCGCAGCTTGAGCTCGGTCTCGTCGAACCATTGCTCCGAGGTGAGGCAGCCCTGCGCGGTGCGAAGCGCCTGTGGGGCGCGCTCCCACTCGCGGGCCCACGCGCGCGGCGCGCGCATGAGGATGTGGTCGAGCAGGCTCTCGTCGTCCTCCTCCTGCGCTTCGACGCTGAAGGTCGAGAACTCCTCGGTGCCGGCGTGCGCGGGCCTGGCGAGGGGGAGGACGAGGACCAGCGTGGCGGCGAGGAGCAGCGCGTTCGCGGCGGGTGTCGGGAGGTGAGCGTTCGCGGCGGCGCGGGCGAAGCGCCGGCTCACGCCACGGCCTTCGGCAGCAGCCCCGAGGCGCGCGCATCCGTCAGCCGCTGGACGAACGCTTTGGCGCGGTGGGTGATCTCGTCGAACTGCCCCGCCTCCGCCAGCTTGGGATCGGCGAGCGAGCCCCCGAGACCGATGCCCACGCAGCCCGCGTGCAGGAAGGGCACCATGTTCTCGAGCGTGGTGCCGCCGCTGGCCAGCATCGGGATATCGGGCAGCGGGTCGCGGATCACTTGGATGTACTTCGGTCCGCCCGCCACGCCGACCGGGTAGACCTTGACGACGTGCGCGCCGGCGTCGCGCGCGGCCACGATCTCGGTGGTGGTGTAGGCGCCCGGGCAGAACATCGCGCCGCCCGCGAGCGCCACGCGCGCCACCTCGTGCGAGAGGTTGGGCGCGACGATGAAGCGGGCGCCGGCGTCCAGCGCCGCGCGGCACTGGTCGGCGGTGAGCACCGTGCCGGCGCCGACCACCACGCCCTCGGTCGCGGCGAGCGCCGCCATGACGCGCGGCGCGTCGGGTACGGTGAAGGTGATCTCGAGTAGCGGGATGCCGCCCTTCGCCACGGCTTTCGCCGCGGCGAGCGCCGCGGCGGCGGACGACGCGCGGATGACGGCGAGCAGGTGGCGCTCGCGCAGCGCGGTGAGGGCGGTGGGTTCCATGTGCGTGACTCTCCGGGGCGGGACTGTAGGCACCCACACGCGGGGCGGCAAGCGGGAACGGTGCGGGAAGGGGGCCCGCCACGTCGCCGGGGATGGCCCGGCCCCGCAGGACGCCGCCAGGAGGAGCGCGCCTTGCCCGGCGCCACGGCCCCGTGCAGTATCGCCGCCGGTGAGAGCGCCTTCACTTCCCTTCCGAGCCCCCGGCGTCGCGGCCGGGCCGCCGGGACCGGGACCGCGTCGTCCGCGCGGTCCACGCCTCGTGGTGTGGGCGCTGGTGACGCTCGTCGTCCTCGCCGGCGCCGCGTGGGCGGCGCTCGCCGTCCTGTTCCCGCCGGCCAAGGTCCGGGCGCTGGTGGTGGCACAGCTCTCCTCGGCGCTCGCGCGCGAGGTGCGCCTCGCCGACGCCTCGCTCGGGCTATGGCCGCCGGTGCGGCTCTCGGTGCGCCAACCGGCGTTGGCCGAGCCCGGCGGGTTCGCGCGCGGCACCGCCTTGCAGGCGCGCGCCCTCCATCTCGACCTCGACCTCCTGCCGCTGCTCTCGCGTCGGATCGTCGTGCGCCGGCTGGTGCTCGACCAGCCTGCGCTCCATCTGGTGCTCCTGCCCGACGGGACCACCAACTTCGACGGGATGATGAAGCCCGCGGCCGACCCGGCTGCGGCGCAGCCCATGTCGCTCGCGATCCGCGAGCTGCGGGTGGTCGCCGGGCGGGCGCTGGTGGACGATCTCAAGGCCGCGCGCCGCGCGACGTTCGGCATCGCGAGCCGGATCGCGCTGAGCGCGGAGGCCGGCGGCACGCGGTTCGCCACCTCCGGCGAGACGGAACTCTCGGACCTCGCCTTCGGCACGCTGAGTGCCACGCGCCTCGCCGACCTCGACCGGTCGCTCGCGAAGCTCGACTGGCGGCTCACGCACGACGGCAAGTTCGATGCGCGGCAGAAGCGGCTCGCCCTCGGCCGGCTGGTGTTGCGCCTGGGCCATACCGAGCTGGCGCTCTCGGGTGTCGTGGACGATCCGGGGCCGCACGCGCGGCTCGACCTGCGCGCGCGCGCCGCCGCCGTCGACCTGGGCGCGGTGCTCGGCCACCTGGCGGCCGCGGACGCGCGGGCGGTGCACGGCGTCTCCGGCGCCGGGCGGCTCGATTTCGATCTCCGCATCGCCGGCGCTCTGGGGCCTGGCCTGCTACCCGCGCTCACCGGCACGCTGAGCGTCGCGAACGGCGCGCTCCGCTACCCCGGGGCCCCGGCCGGCATCGACGCGTTGGCTTTCACCGCGCGCCTGGCGCCCGACTCGCTCGGCATCGGCGACCTGCGCGCGCGCGTCGCCGGCCAGCCGGTGCGGGCGATGCTGCTGGCCACGCGCTTCGCCGACCCGTGGGTGCGCTTCGCGGTGCAGGGGAACATCGACCTCGCCGCCGTGGCGCCGCTGCTGGCGCCCGCCGACACGCGGCTCGGCGGCCGGGTCGCGGTGGATGTGCGCGGCAGCGGGCGCGCGAAGGACCCCGGGGCCCTCGCGCTCGACGGGCGCGCGACGCTGAGCGACGTCAGCGTCCAGTCGCCGGCGCTGCCGCACCGGGTCGAGGGCGTGCACGGCGACATCCGCTTCGCGCCGGCGCGGGCGAGCGTCAGCGGCTTCGGCGCGCGCGCCGGCAAGTCGTCGTTCACGCTGGATGCGACCGTGACGCGCCCGCTCGCGCTACTGGCACCCGTCGCGGGCGGCGCCGCGGCGCGCGTGGCGCCGGCGGGCGTCGAGTTCGACCTCGCCTCGCCCTACCTCGACCTTGCGGAACTCCTGCCCGTGACGCCTGGCGCGCCGCTCCTGCCGAACGCGACCGGGGGCGGGCGCGTCCGCATCGCGCGGCTCCGCAACCAGAAGCTCGACGTTGAGGACGTGGTCGCGCGCGTCACGCTCGCGCCCGGCATCCTGATCGTGCCGGAGTACGCGATGCGCGCCTACGGCGGCACCGCGGTCGGGAACGCGCGCTTCGACCTGCGCGATCCGGCCCGGCCGGTGTTCGACGTCAAGACACAGGTGGACCGCCTTGACGCCGACGCCATCCTCTCGGCGTGGACGCCGGTGAAGGATCTGCTGCACGGCTCGCTCACCACCACGCTCGCGCTCTCGGGCGCCGGGCTCACGCCCGCCGATCTCAGACGCACCATCACCGCGGTCGGGCTGGCCGCCGTCGCCGACGGCACGCTCGGCCCGGGCCCGGCGCTCGAGGCGCTCGCCCGCTACGCGCGGGTGCCGGCGCTCAAGCAGCTGCGCTTCAGGGACGCTCACCTGCCCTTCCGCATCGAGCGCGGCCACGTCGTGACCGCCCCGGTGGTGCTCGACGGCCCGCACGGGCAGTGGCGGCTCGCCGGCGCGGTCGGCTTCGACGGGACGCTCGACTATGCGGTCAGCGCCACGCTGCCGGCCGACGTGGTGGCCAGCCTCGGGGCGAGATCCGCGCTGGCGGCCGGGGCACTCGCCGACCCGCAGGGGCGGCTGCTCCTGGACCTGCGCGTGACCGGCCGCATCGCCTCACCGCAGGTGGCGTGGGACGGGCGGGCGATGCGCGACCGGCTGGCGGGCAAGGCCTCGCAGGCGCTGGAGGCGCAGCGCACGCGTCTCGAGGCGGAGGCCCGCGCGGCGGCGGACGCGCACGTGCGCGCCGCCGAGGACAGCGCCCGGGCGGCGGTGGAGCGGGCGCGGCGCGCGGTGGCGGACAGTCTCAAGCGCAGGGCGGGCGACGCGCTGAAGGGTTTCTTCGGCGGCGCCCGGGACACCACGAAGCCGTAGCGCGCGCCGCCGTCCGGCGGCCGCGAACCAACCGGAGGGCGAGACGATGTTCGACGACTTCAAGAAGTTCCTGCTGAAGACGAACGCGCTGGCGCTGGCGGTCGGCGTCATCATCGGTGCGGCGGTCGGCAAAGTGGTCGGTTCGCTGGTGAGCGACATCTTCATGCCCGTCATCGGCGTGCTCATCCCCGGCGGCGCATGGCGCGAGCTGAGCTTCGTGCTCACGACCAGGCCGGACGGCTCACCCGCCAACGCCATCACCTACGGTGCCTTCATCGGCAGCGCGGTCGACTTCGTCATCGTGGCGTTTGTGGTCTTCATGATCACGAAGGCGCTGCTCAAGCCGGCGCCGGCCGCACCCGGACCGGCGACGAAGGAATGCCCGGAGTGCAAGGAGAGCATCCCGGCCGCGGCCCGCAAGTGCCGCGCCTGTGCCAGCGCTGTGTGAGGCGAGCGGCGCCGCGCAGCGATCGCCGCGGCCGGCGCCGGCACGGTGCTGGCCATGGAGACCCGGCTGGCCAACGCCCCGCTCACGCGCGTCCAGCGCCCCGATCCCGAGGCGAGCTGCTACAAGATGCCCTTCGATTCGCTGGGTGCGCTGACGCCCGCGATGTCCTGGAGCCGCCTGTTCGACGGCCTTGGCATCGCCGACCGCGGGCCGGTCAACGTCGGCCAGCCCGCGTTCATGAAGGAAC
>JBBTLZ010000034.1:0-1625 GCA_038068435.1 Candidatus Eiseniibacteriota bacterium
GGAAGGAAGTGAGGCGGATGCCCCCGTCGAATCTCCAGGCGGCGCTTGAGGCGCTGCTGTTCTCGTCCGACCAACCGCTGCCCCTGACGCTGCTCGCCGAGTCGCTCGACGCTCCGCCGGATCGGGTGGCCGAGGCGCTGGGCGACCTGGAGGCGGCCTGCGCCGCCCGCGGCGCCGGGGTGGAGCTGCGCGAGATCGCCGGCGGCCACCTGCTGGTGACCGCGCCCGAGCACGCCGAGTGGGTGGGGCGGCTGCTGCGCGGCAGGAAGAAGATGCGCCTCTCGCGCGCCGCGCTCGAGAGCATGGCGATCATCGCCTACAAGCAGCCAGTGACGAAATCCGAGGTGGAGGCCATCCGCGGCGTGGACTCGAGCGCGGTGCTGGCGACGCTGCTCGAGCGCAACCTGGTGACCATCCGCGGACGCTCGAAGGTGGTGGGCCGGCCACTGCTCTACGGGACGACGCAGGAGTTCCTCGACTACTTCGGGCTCCGGGACCTGAGCGAGCTGCCGCGCCCCGAGGAGCTGCGGGCGCTGGTGGCCGCACGAGAGCCCGAGCAGCTCGACATGATGGAGCTCGAGGCCCCCGCGGCCGCGCTCGAGCACGGCACGCTCGCCGAGCTCGAGGTCGTGGCGCAGGTAGGATCGGACCTGCCGTTCTCGAGCGACCAGCCGCACGAAGTCGAGCCGCTGGCGGAGGCCGACGTGGACGACGCGGTGGCCGAGGAGCTCGGCCAGACGAGCGACCGTCCCGCTGACTGACGCTCCGGTCCCGGCCCGCCCCGGGCGAGTGGGGCGGCGCGCGGCCGCGCGTGCGGCCCGGCGCCGGCGCGAGGGCGCCGAGGGCGGTCCGCCCGCCGCGGCGCCGGCACGGGGTATCCGCCTCAACAAGCTGCTCGCCTCCCGCGGCATCGGCGCGCGCCGCAAGTGCGACGCGCTCATCGAGGCCGGCTCGGTGCGCGTCAACGGCACCGTGGTGAGAGAGCCCGGAGCCCAGATCCAACCCGAGCGCGACCGCGTCGCGGTCCACGGGCGCCCGATCCCGGGCCGCGGCGCGATGCGCTACCTGATGGTGCACAAGCCGGTCGGGGTCATCACGACGCTCGACGATCCGGAGGGGCGCCCGACCGTGCGGACCCTGCTGCCGCCGGGGCCGCGTCTCTTCCCGGTCGGGAGGCTCGATGCCGAGACGAGCGGCCTGCTCATCGCCACCAACGATGGGGAGCTCGCGCATCACCTCATGCATCCGCGCTACGGCGTCCGCAAGGTCTACCGCGTGCGCATCGACCGGCCGCCGGACGCCGAGCAGATCCGCCGCCTGCGCGCGGGCGTCGAGTTCGAGCGCCGGGTGGTGAGCGCCCCGTGCGAGGTGCGGGTGCGCAACGCGCGGCGGGAGCGGGCCGAGATCGAGATGGCGATGCACGAGGGGCGCTATCGGCAGGTGCGCCGAATGTGCGAGGCGGTGGGACTCGCGGTGAAGGGGCTCCACCGCGCGGCCTACGGCCCGTTGCGGATCGGCACACTCCCGCGCGGCGCGTGGCGCGACCTGACCGCGGAGGAGGTGCGGCGCCTGCGGGCGGCGAGCGCGCGCCCGGTGCCACGGAGCACGACCACGCGCCCGGTGCC
>JBBTLZ010000034.1:1878-10584 GCA_038068435.1 Candidatus Eiseniibacteriota bacterium
CCACGGGCCACGACCACGCGCCCGGTGCCGCGGAGCACGACCACGCGCCCGGTGCCACGGGCCACGACCACGCGCCCGGTGCCGCGGAGCACGACCACGCGCCCGGTGCGGGGCATGAGGGGTGATCGGATGGCGCCGCGGCCGCCGAGGGGGCGTCCCGCGCCGTCGTCGGCTCGCGGCCGCCCTGGTCCGCGTGGGTCGTCGGGCGGGTTCCGATCCCCGCCGCCCCGGCCCCGCGCTGGGTCGGGAGCGACCCGCCTGGGGCAAAGGACGGGCCGCGCTGGGCCACCTCGCCCGGCCGCACCCGGCCGGGGGCCGCGCCCGCGGGGCGGGGTGGTCCGGGGTCGCGGCAGGCCCGCTCGCTCACGACCGCAGGGCCGGTCACCAAGACATTGATTTGACGGCCTTTGCGGCGCGGACTTAGAATTCTGCACGAGGCAGACCGCAGCGGACCGGCCGGTAACAACCATCGGAACAGTTCGTGCGCCTGCGAATCCGAAGGCAGCGACGCGGCGAGGTCCCGGATGACCCCGCCCGACGCCATGCCCGCCGGAGACCCCCCCGCACGGACGCGCACACAGGAACGACCCGCTTCGAGGTCCACAGGCAGCTCCGTGCAGATCGACCGCCTCGCACCCGCCCTCGCGGAACCGGATCTTTCGGGAACGCCGACCCCCCCGATCGGGGTAGGACATGGCGATCGTCCAGGGGGGGACGCTTCGGTGATGTGGCGGGGAGTCCTCACGGTGGCACTCGCGGCCCTGAGCCTGCTCGGGCAGGGTGAACGCTCCCGGGTGGACCCCCGCTTCATCTCGCCCAGCGCGACGCTGCGCACCTACTGGGCAGCCCTGCGTGCCGGCGATGCGAACGGCGCGTGGGAATGTCTGGTGGAAGGTCGCCACGAGCTGCCGCGACCCGGCATGCTCTGGTTCCTGCCGCCGACGGACGAGCTGACGCTGGAGGCGTTCCGCTCGTTGCCGGTGACGGGAGGGCGGATCCTCGTGAGCTACGAGGTCCGCTACCGGCCCGCGGGCGCGGGTGACCTGCGCAGCTTCCGATCCGCCGACGAGCTGGTGCGGATGCGGGGTGAGTGGCGCATCGCGCGGCCGGTCGGCGAAGCGAGCATGCCGGAGTGGCAGCCCGCCCCACGGCCGGTTGACAGCTGAGACGGCGCGCTCGTAGGCTGCCGCGCGCTCTCCGTTCGCGTCTCACCTCGAGGACTTGCATGTCGCGCCCAACCCGCCCGCGGGCCGCCGTCCGCCGTTCGCTGCTCGTGCTGTGCGGGTGCCTGCTCGGCGCCACCACCGCCCACGCCACCAAGTACGCGGGCGAGTTCCTCAAGATCCCGGTGGGCGCGCGCGCGGTCGGCATGGGGGGCGCGTTCACGGCGGTCGCCGACGATGCCACCGCACCCTGGTGGAATCCGGCGGGGATGATCTACCTGCCCTACCGCGAGGTCATCCCCCAGCACGCCGAGAAGTTCGGGAAGCTCGTGAACCACGATTACCTGGGCGTGGTGCTCCCGCTCGGCGGGCCCTCGGGCAAGCAGTCGGCGCTGGGGGTGGGACTGGTGCGGTTGGCGGTGGACGAGATTCCCATCACCCCGCGGCCCGGGGACCTGCGCCCCGGGATCGACTTCCAGGACTATGGCCCGGACAACGACGAGAGCACGCCCGACCCTGGCCAGGGCAACGGCGTGTGGGACCCGGGCGAGCGCATCCTCAACATCGACCTCTTCCGGGCGAGCAGCGCCGACATGGCGATGCTGCTCTCGTACGCGCGGCACAACGGCCCGCACTGGGCATTCGGGGGCAGCGTCAAGTTCGTCCGCCAGAGCATCCCCGACACGATTCCCGGCCAGCACGTGACCTCGTTCGGCGCCGGGCTTGACGCCGGGCTGCTGTACATGCCGATGGACGCGGCGACCATCGGCATCACGGTCCGCGATCTCACCACCACCTGGCTGTCCTGGAGCAACGGCACCCGCGAGTTGGTCGTGCCCACCATCGACACCGGCGTGGCGTTCAACTTCTTCCCGGCCGACCAGCACGCGCTGACCTGGGCCGTGGACCTGGGCTGGGGCTTCCAGCACCGGCGGCTCGACAGCCAGCTCAAGCTGGGCAGCGTGACCGCCGACGTGCGGACCGGGCTCGAGTACTGGTACAAGAGCACGTTCGCGCTGCGCACCGGCGCGAACGCCAAGGACCTCACCTTCGGCGCGGGGGTGCGCTACAAACACCTGGGCGTGGACTACGCCGCCGCGTTGCACCGCTTCTTCGCGTCGGACGAGAGCGACTTCCCCGACGACCAGGACCTCGACACCACCCACCTGGTCTCCGCCTCGTTCAGCTGGTAGCCGGAGCGCCCGGCGCCCGGCTGCCTTGACTTGACCCTGCCCGGTCCCTAGCTTCGCTGTTCCTTCCCGATTCCCGACCACCGCAGCTTCCCGGGAGAACGGACGTGCGAGAGGCGATGGCGCTGGTGTTGGCCGGCGGCGGTGGCGAGCGGCTCAGTGTGCTGGCCGCCGAGCGCGCGGTGAGCGCGGTCCCGTTCGGCGGCAAGTACCGGATCATCGATTTCGCCCTCAGCAACTGCTGTCACTCCGGGGTGCACCGCCTGGGCGTGCTCACGCAGCACGCGCCGGCCTCGCTCCACGACCACATCAGCTCGGGCCGCGCCTGGGATCTCGACGGCCGCGAGCACGGGGTGGTCATGCTCCAGCCCTTCCTGACGCGCGATCACGCGGGCTGGTACCGCGGCACGGCCGACGCGCTGGCTCAGAACTGGGACGTCATCGAGGATTCGCGCGCGGCGCGCGTGCTGGTGCTCTCGGGCGACCACGTCTACAAGATGGACTACCGCGCGCTCCTGCACGCCCACGAGCCGGTCGCGGCGGCCGTCACGGTGGCCGTGCTGCCGGTCACCCCGGACCAGTCGCGCCGCTTCGGGATGGTCACCACCGATGCGGATGGCCGGGTGCTGCGTTTCGAGGAGAAGCCGGAGCGCACCGACGCCCGGCTCGCCTCGATGGGGGTCTACCTGTTCGAATCCGAGGTGCTGCGCGAGGCCCTGCGCGGGCGCCCGGTGGACCTCGCGCTCGACGTGCTGCGGCCGCTGGTGAACGCCGGCGAGCGTGTCCAGACCTGCGAGTTCAACGGCTACTGGGAGGACGTGGGGGAGATCTCCACCTACCACCGCGCCAACCTGGACCTGCTGCGCCCAGAGCCGCGCCTGCTGCTGCACGATGCGCGCTGGCCGATCCTGACTCGCGACGAGGAACGGCCGCCGGTGCTGCTGCTGCCGGGCGCCGACGTGCAGGAGAGCCTGGTGGCCAACGGGTGCCGGATCGCCGGCCGGGTGCGAAACTCGGTGCTGTTCCCGGGCGTGACGGTCCAGGCCGGCGCCGAGGTGGTGGATTCCGTGGTGATGCAGGACGTCGTCGTCGGTCGCTCGGCGCACATCCACCGCGCGATCCTCGACAAGTTCGTGCGCGTGGGCGAGGGGGCGGCACTCGGCGCCGGCGACCGGTCGTCGGACCCCGCGCTGGCGTGGCTTGACGGGTTGACGCTGGTCGGCAAGGACGCCGTGATCCCCGAGGGCACCGTCGTCGGACCCCAGGTGGTGGTGGGGGTCGGGGCCGGGTCCCCGGATTTCGGCGCCGGCACCTTGCCGCCGGGTACCCGTATCGCCGATCGCGTGGCGACCCAGGACCTGGTGTGAACGGCAATCGCTACGCGTTCATCCTCGCGGGAGGTCTGGGTACGCGTCTGTGCCTGCTCTCGGAGCGCCGCGCGAAGCCGGCGGTGCCGTTCGGCGGCAAGTACCGGATCATCGACTTCACGCTGTCCAATTGCGTGAACTCCGGGATCTACGACCTCGGCGTGCTGACCCAGTACCGGCCGACCTCGCTCCGCCAGCACATCGGCATCGGCCGTCCGTGGGATCTGGACCGTACCCGCGGGGGCGTCCAGCTGCTCCAGCCCTCGCTCGATTCGGTCGAGAGCGACTGGTACCAGGGCACGGCCGACGCGATCTATCGGAACCTCATCCATCTGCGGCGGCGGATGGCCGACCACGTGCTCGTCCTCTCCGGCGATCACGTCTACAAGATGGATTACAACATCCTCTACGCCTTTCACGAGGCCAACCGGGCCTCGGTCACCGTGGCGGTGACCGAGGTGCCCGCGGAGTCCGTGAGCGCGTTCGGCATCCTCGAGACCGACCGCACCGGTCGGGTCGTGGGCTTCCAGGAGAAGCCGCGCCTCGCGCACTCGCGTCTCGCCTCGATGGGCGTCTACCTGTTCGACCGCCGTGCCCTGATCCACTGGCTGGTCGAGGACGCGGCGATGGCGGACTCGCATCACGACTTCGGTAAGGACCTGCTGCCACAGCTGGTCGCGCGCGGGGAGGCGGTCTACGCCTACCGCTTCCGCGAGTACTGGCAGGACGTGGGGGCGCTCGAGTCCTACTACCAGACCAACATGGACCTGCTCTCCGACCGACCGCCGCTGGATCTCAGCGATCCCACCTGGCTCGTCCACACCCAGAGCGCCGACCGCCCGCCGGTGCGCTTCGAGACCGGCGGGGCCGCGGAGCGGAGCCTGATCGCCAACGGCTGCCGCATCGCCGGCACGGTGGTCCGGTCGATCCTCTTCCCGGGTGTGGTGGTGGCGCCGGGAGCGGTCGTGCGCGACAGCATCGTGATGAACGATACCCTCGTCCTGCGCGATGCGCTGCTCGACCACGCCATCCTCGACAAGGAGGTGGTGGTGGGCGAGGGGGCACGCATCGGCTGCGGTGAGGAGATGACCCCCAACCAGGCCTGTCCCGAGCATCTCGCCACCGGGCTGCTCGTGGTCGGCAAGGGGGCGCGCCTGCCGGAAGGCGTGACCGTGGGGCGGAACGCGCGCATCGGCGCGTTCGTGAGCGAGAACGACATCACGGGCGACGTGCCGGCCGGCGGCGTGGTGAAGGGTCTCGAACCGGAGCACTGAGCGCGGCGGGAGGCGAGGGGCCTGGCGAGCGGGTGCCGCCGCCGGTGGGGCGGACGCCGGGTGGCGCCGGGGCTACGCGGGGATGCGGAGCCGCTGGCCGGCGCGGATGCGCGACGACCAGAGCCGGTTCGCGCGCATCAGCTGCTCGACCGTCGTGCCGTGCCGCTGCGCGAGCACGCCCAACGTCTCGCCGGCCCGCACCGTCACGATGGTGCGGACGGGGCCCGGCGCGGCGGCGTGGCCGGCGGCCGACTTCCGCCGCGCGGGGGGTGGCGCGAGGGCCGCGACCCGCGCGCTGTCGGCGGCCAGTGATTCGGGCGAGGCGACCGCCGCATCCCCCATGCGGATCTTGAGCCGCGTGCCGCGCCGCACCGTGCTGGTCGACAGGCGGTTCCAGCGGCGGATGTCGTCCACCGTCACGCCGTACTTCTCGGCGATCATCGCCAGCGACTCGCCCTTGCGCACCGTGTGCGTGGCCCGGCCTTCGGCGTCCGAATCGGCGTCGAGCGACGCGGGGGTCCTGAGCTCGCGCGGCGGCACGTAGGCGGTCGAGGCGCGCGGGTCGCTCTCATCGAGCGTGGACGGCGCGGGTGGCCGGAGGCTCGCGGGCACCGTCAGCACCATGCCCCGCTTAAGGGGGTGCGTGCGCGTGATGGCGTTGGCGCGCGCCAGCTGCTGGGCGCTCACGTGGTACTGGTTGGCGATCGCCTGCAGCGTCTCGCCCCGCCGGACGCGATGCTTGACGGTGAGGTTGACGTCCGGCAGCGCGGCGCCGCCCTGGATCTTCGCGAGGATGACCTCGGCCTTGCCGGTCGGGACGCGCAACATGGTGACGCCGTCGCGGCCCGGCGCCGAATGCCTGAGCACGGCGGGATTCAGCGCCTTGATCTCCTCGTAGCGGCAGTCGGCGAGCCGGGCGATCGCTCTCAGATCTACCGAGCCGGTGAGCGCGATCTCGTCGAAGTCCATCGGCTGATCCAACTCGACCGCGTCGAAGCCGTACTTCTCCGGCTCCCGCGAGATCGCCAGCACCGCCATGAACTGGGGAACATAGTCCTCCGTCTGGCGCGGCAGCCGCAGGTCCCAGTAGTTGGTGGTGCCCTGGCGCTTGATGGCGCGCAGGACCCTCCCTTCGCCGGCGTTGTACGAGGCGAGCGCCAGCGGCCAGTCGCCGAAGATGGAGTAGAGGTGCTTGAGGTAGCGCGCCGCGGCCACCGTGGACTTCTCGGGATCCTTCCGCTCGTCCACCCACTGGTTGACCGTGAGCCCGAACAGTCGGCCGGTGGACCTCAGGAACTGCCAGGGGCCGACCGCTGCGGCGACCGACCGGGCGTGCAGATTGAACCCGCTCTCGACGAACACGAGGTGCACGAGGTCGGGCGGCAGCCCCTCCTTCTTGAGCACGTCGCGGAACAGGTTCATGTAGCGCCCGGAGCGGATGAGCCAGCGTTCGAACACCGAACGCCCGGCGCCGGTGAAGTACTCGATGTACCGGTAGACGTCGGCGTTGAACTGCGGCTCGATGTCCTCGATCGCCGGCGCGTTGAGGACCTGCGCGTCGGCCGCGTCGGCACCCCCCGGGGCGGCCTCGGCGACGTCGCCGCGTGCGGCATCGCGCAGACCGGTGAGCTTCGCCTGCGCATCCACCAGCTCACGGCGCGTGGAGGCGTCCAGGTCGCCGCCCAGCGCCCGCGCGATGTCCTGGAGCGCGCCCTCCGCGGTCGGCACGGCCGCGGCGGGGTCGCCGGCTTCGCGCTGGGCCCAGGCGGCCTGATAGGCGCTGCGCGCCGCCGCCAGGCGGTCCACCGTCGGGGCTGCCAGCGAGTCGTCGGCGACCGGCGACACGGGCGAGACCAGAGGGAGCCGCGGCTCGGCGCCCGCGGGGGTGAGACCCACCAGGGCGGTCACGGCGAGAACCAGGGTCAGGCGTCGAAGCGGCAACGTCACCTCTCCCAAGGAAGGGCGCGGCGGATGCACCTAGGGTCCGCGGCACGGTACGGAGGCGGCATGCATAATGCAACCTCGTTCTCGACCGCGGTGCGCGGTGCAGCGACCCGGGCGCCCGAGCGAGTTGGTTATCGGCACGTGGACGCCGGGCTTCACGCAATAGCCATGCCATCCAAATCGAGCCACCATTGACACTTGCGCATTCGTTTACTAGCTTGCGCGTCATTCGCGTCGCATGGGCGCCGGGCATGGACGACCCGCGGGGAGGGAGCCCCACTCGATGACCAAGGTCGCCGACCCCACCTTGTACTGGGCAGTTCTCGCCCGCCCGCGCGGTGAAGTCCTGACCGCCGAGGCCGAATCCCCCGGCTTGCACCTGGGACTGCTCGGCGTCCCGCCAGGGTTCGGTGCGAACGAGGTGGAAGGGTGGCTCTACGACGTGGTCGGGGTGGCGCATGAGTCCAGCGCCGCGCCACCAGGAACGCAGCCCATCCCCGCGCTGCTCCACCATGCGCTGAGCGGCCTGCTCTTCTCCCACGGCGAGCTGTGGGAGCGGCCGGGCGTGCTGCGCCCGTGCTCGTTCGCGTTCGCCCACACCGTGCACGAGGTGGGCTTCGGCTGGGTCGGCGAGGCGGAGATCACGCTGTGGGTGGATGGCCAACCCCGCGAGCCCGAGTGGGTGACGGTCCGCGACGAGGCGGGCCGCCAGGCGCGCGCCTGGAGCATCCCCTCGAACCACAGCGTGCAGGTGAGGATCCTGTGGAGCGCTTCGCCCGCGGACGCGGACGCGGCGGGGGCGGAGGTCGAGGCGGTGTGGACCGCCGCGAAGGGGCTCGAGGCGAACGCGGCCAGCGCATCCACGACTCCAATCGTCGCGACGGCCGCCCCCACGGGAGACGAGCCGCCCGCCGCGCCCGACATCCGGTCGGCGCGCTTCCCCGAGCCGCAGGTCGGGCACGCGGGCGGGTCCGAGGGCGCGGTCGAATCGGTCGTGGTCCTCGAGGAGGACGCGGATGCCGCGGCGCCGGTGGCCACGGCGCCGCCCGCGGGTGGATCGGCGATCGCCCGCTGGCTGCGCCGCGGGTTCTCGTGGGTCGCCGGCAAACGGGAGCGGGCGGGAGAGGAGCCAGCGCCTCATCGCCGGTCGGAGGAGGAGACTCCGATCGCCGACCAGCCAGGCGGGCCCTTCGGCGAGGGAGGCGAGACCGCCGGCGCCGCGGCCGCGGTCGCGGCGGGGCCCCCCCCGGCGGCCCCCGCACACGCCGACGCGGACGCCGCGACCGGAGTCCCGCGCGCGCCGGAGAGCGAAGCGATGCCGGCCCCCGGCGTGGTCGCGACCACCGGCGATGCGCCGGCCCCCGTCCCCGATCTCATCCCCCCGACGCCGGAGCCGGCGACGGTCACGCGATCGGCCGTGCCCGCGCCACCCCGCGCCATCGAGGCGCCGGCCTCGGCCCCGCGCGTCTGGCGCGGCGTTCCCGAACGCATCCCGCCCTCCACCGAGCCGGCCGAGCTGACGGACCGCACCGTCCCCTGGGCGGATCCGCCGGATCCCCACATCATCGAGCTCCCGCCGCCGTCCGACGACCGGGCGGTCGCCTGCGCATCCACTGTGCTCGGGCCGCCCCCGTCCACGACGGACGGCGCGGTCGTCGCCGAGTCGGCGCTCACGCCGCCGCCGGAGTCGTCGCCGGTGCCCCGTGAGGCGCCCCGCGAGGAGCCCGCGGACGCGGCGGCGCCGACATCGGTCGTCCCGCCCGCGCCG
>JBBTLZ010000034.1:10594-24972 GCA_038068435.1 Candidatus Eiseniibacteriota bacterium
CCCGCCTGCGAGCGCTCCCGGCGATTCGGTCGCCACCGCACCGCCGCCCGCGAGCGCTCCTGCGCCGGCCGAGCCCGCGGCTGCGCTTGCCGAACCGGAGCCCGCGGCGACGCCGGTCCGCGCACCCTACTACAGCGTGCCACCGCAACGGCCGGCGTGGCCCTCGGTGCAGCAGCTCGCGCGACCGGTGGCCCCGCTGTGGCGGCGTCCCTGGGCGTGGGCGCTGGCGGTGGTGGCGCTGTTCGTCGGTGGCTGGCTGGTGGGGGCGGCGCAGGACGCCGGGCACTCGCGTGACGCCTCGGGCCGCGGCGCGCTGGGCGGGGCGCTCCACGCCCTCGGCCTCGGCGGTCCCCGCTTCGTGGTGAACGTGAACAGCCGTCCGCCCGGGGCCTGGATCTCGGTGGACGGGAAGACGCTGACGTTGCGCACGCCGGCCGTGGTCGAGCTGACCCCCGGCGAGCACACCATCGGCCTCTCGTTCTCGGATCTCGGCGGTGCGACCTACACCGTGCGCGGGCTCAAGGGGGACCGCGTGCCGCTCGATGCGACGCTCTGGGGCGCGCTCGAGGTCTTCTCACCCAACGCGGTCGGCATCGTCTCGGTCTCGGTGGACGGCGAGGTGCGTGGCTTCGCGCCGCTGAGACTGGACAGCCTGATCCCCGGTGTCCACGAGGTGCGCTTCTCGGGTCCGGGCATGGCCTCGTGGGGGCAGACCGTCGACATCCGCGTGGGCGAGACGAAGGAGCTGCTGGCGCGCGCGACCCCCTCGCCGGCGTCCGGCGTGCTCCAGGTGCAGGCGTCCCTCACCGACGAGCAGGGCAGCCAACCGCTCAAGGGCGGACAGGTGTGGATCGACGGCGAGCCGCGCGGGACCGCACCGCTCACGCTCGATCTGCCGCGCGGACCTCACAGCGTGCGCCTGGTCTACAAGGGACAGCAGGCGCCGATCCAGGTCCTCGACCTGCCCGGCGGCAACCAGCGCTTCGCGGTGTTCGAGTTCGGCATGGACCTCGAGGTGCCGCAGCTGATCGCCGATGTGCCGCCGCGCATCCCGCGCGACCGCCCGGCGGTGGTCTCGGCCTCGCTCCCCGGCGTCGGCGCGGGGGAGGTGCGGGAGATGTGGCTGCACACGCTGACGGCGGACGGTCCCTGGCGGCGATACCCGATGACGCTGCTCAAGGCGTCCGGAGGCGCCGTCGGCGTGGTGGTGTTCCCGCCCAACGCATTCGACGATCAGGGCCGCGCCCGGTACTACCTGAGCGCCCAGTACGGTCACGGCGACGAGTCGTTCACCGAGATCCGCACCGTGCAGCTGGAGAAGAGCGCCGGTCGCTGAGCCGACGACGCCGGAACGGGCCCCGTCCACGCCGTGGTCGGGGCCCGCCGCGCTGAAGCGGCCGATACGTGTGCGATCGTGCGCGCGCCGGGCCTGGCGACGACGGCACGGCTCTCGCGCCGGGCCGGCGCATGGGCGGCAGGTGCGCGATCGCGGCGGTGGTGGCGGTGTGGCTCGGCCTGCTGGTCGGGCGCGGGCTCGGTCTCGTGCCGGTCGCCCTCTGCCTGGTCTCCCTGGCCCCCCTCTCGTGGCTCGCGTGCCGGGCGCCCGATCGCGTCGGGACGGTGGCGCTGCTGCTGGCCCTGGCGCTCGCCGGGGTCGCGCGCGGCGGGTCTGGACAGGCCGCGCTCTTGCACGGGCCGCGAGCGCTCGAGGACGGTCTGCCGCCGCGCTGGATCCAGGCGAGCGTCGTGGAGCATCCGCTCCGCGAGGCCGGCGAGCCGCTGGCGATCGCCCGTCTCACGGGGGCCGCCCCGCCACTGCCCGCCGGGACGCGCCTGCGGCTGCGCCTGCCTGCGGGGTGCGACGCCGAGTGGGGGGACACCGTCACCGCTTTCGCAGCGCTCGAACGGCCGCCGGGTCGGCGCAACCCGGGCGGAATCGACGCGAGCGGGACCGCGGCGACCGCCGGCATCGCGGTCCAGGGGCGGGCGCTGGTCGCGCGGGTCGCCCGCGGGGGCGGCCTGGCGGCGTGGCCGCGCGCCACCGCCGCGCGGTGGCGGCGGGCGATCGAGCGGGTACTCGATCGCGGCCTCGGCCCGGAGAGCCGCGAGCTGGTGACGCCGCTGGTGATCGGCGACCGGTCGGCGCTGACGCCGACGCTCGGCGCCCACCTCCGCGCGGCGGGGCTCACGCATCTGCTCGCGCTCTCCGGGCTCCACGTCGTGTGGCTCGCCGGGCTCGCCCGCGGGCTCGCGGCCGCGCTGGGCGCCGGGGTGCGCGGCCGGGCCCTGGCGGGGGCGGCGTGTGCGCTCTTCTACGGGGCGATCGCCGGGCCGCTGCCCTCGCTGATGCGCGCCGTGACCACCGAGCTGGCGAGTGCGGCGGCCCGGTCGTTCGGCCGGGCACTCGACGGCGTGCAGGCGCTGGCGCTCAGCGCGTTGGCGCTGCTCGTGTGGGCGCCGGGATGGGCGGGCGACCTGGGCTTTCAGCTCTCGTGCGCGGCAACGCTCGGACTGGTCACCGTCGGCCCGTGGCTCACCGAGTCGGCGGGGCGGCTGCGTGCGCTGTGCGCGCCGTTCGTCCCCACCCTCGCCGCCCAGCTGGTCGCCTTGCCGCTGCTGCTCGATCGCTTCCACGCCCTGCCCTGGACCAGCCTCGCTTCCAACCTCCTGGCGGTGCCGGTGTGCGGGCTGCTGCTGGCAGCGGCGTGGGCCGGCGCCGGTCTCGAATGCGCACTGCCCGGCGCGGGCAGGCCCTGGTTCGCGGCCTGCGAGGTGCTCGCCGCGTCGCTGCGCGGGATCGCCGATGCGGCGGCACGCGTCCCCGGCGCGCTGCTCGCCACCGGATCGGAGCCCGCGCTGCCGTGGCTCGCCGGCATCGGCGCCGGGTTGCTCGTCCTCTCGCTCCCCGGCCCGCGCGCGCTCGAGGCGCGGTGCCACCCCGCCGGGCGCGGCCGGGTCGCGGCGGTCCTCCTCGGCGCCTTCGCGAGTACCCTCGCCCTCGTCCTGGCGGTGAGCGCCCGGCCGCTCACGCCGGCCCCCGGTCGGTGGTGGCTGGTGGCGCTCGACGTCGGGCAGGGCGATGCGCTGGCACTCGGATTCGCGGATGGGTGGTGGCTCGTGGACGCGGGACCCCGCACGCTGCGCTTCGACGCGGGGGAGGGCACGGTGATGCCCTTCCTGAGATGGGCGGGGGTCCGCACGCTCGAGCGCTTGGCGCTCACGCACGACGACGGCGACCACACGGGCGGCGCGTCGGCGGTGCTGCGCGGCACGCGCGTGGTGCGCGTCCTCGTGCCGACCCCGGAGCCCGGCGTGCCGGGTCCGGCCGCGCGCTTGGGCGCGCTCGCACGCCCGGTGCAGCGATGCGCGCGCGGCGACACGCTCCACCGGACGCCGCCGGTGATCGTGCGCTGGCCGCCGGCGGGCATGCCGCTCCCCGACGACAACGCCGCCGCGCTGGTGCTCGAGGTCGGCGAGGCGTCGGGGCGCGCCCTGCTGGCCGCCGACGTCGACAGCACGCGCGAGGACTCGCTCGCAGTGGCACCCGGGATCGCGGTGCTCAAGGTCGCCCACCATGGCTCGGGCTCGTCGAGCGGCGCGCGCTTCCTCGCGCGCGCTCGCCCGGCACTCGCGCTGGTCACCGTCGGGAAGCGCAACGCGTTCGGCCATCCCGATCCCCGCGCCCTCGCGCGGCTCGCCGCCGCCGGCGCGACCATCCTGCGCACCGACCGCGAGGGCGCGGTGTGGCTCGAGATGTCGGCGGCCGGCGTGCGGCGCGCCGACTGGAGACGCGGCCGCCCGCTCGTGGATGCGTGCCGCGAGCCGCGCTCGCTTGCCCCTCGTGAGCCCCGTTGGTAGATTGCGGCGTGGTCGCGCCCACTCCCATGCGATACCTCGCGGTCCTGGCCTCCGGACAGGGGACGAACTTCGAAGCACTGGCGCTCGCCGCGCGCCGGGGCGAGCTGGGCGGCCGCATCGTGGCGCTCCTGAGCGACGAGCCGCGCGCTCCCGCGCTGGAGCGCGCGCGCCGGCTCGGCGTCGAGGCCGTGCTCCCGCCGGCCGGTCGCCACCGCACCCGACTCGAGGACGAACGTCCCTGGCTGGATGCCCTGCGCGCACGGGGGGTCGAGGTGCTGCTGCTCGCCGGCTTCATGCGGCGGCTGCACGCGACCATCCTCGACGCGTTCCCTGACCGCATCCTGAATATCCACCCGTCGCTGCTGCCGGCATTCCCGGGGCTCGGGGCGATCCGCCAGGCGTGGGAGCACGGGGCGCGGGTCACCGGCTGCACGGTGCACCTGGTGGAGCATGCGCTCGACGCGGGGCCCATCCTTGCGCAGTCCGCGGTCGAGGTGCGCGACGACGACACGCTCGAGACGCTCGCGGAGCGCATCCACGCGGCCGAGCACCGCCTGTACCCGGCGACCGTGAGTCGCTATCTGAGCGACCCGTGGCGACGCGAGGGCAGGCGGCTGGTCTTCGGCGCCGCGCCGTGCGGGCCGGCGGCGCCGGCGGGCGGTCCTGCCCCGGACGCAGGGCGAGAGCGGAGCCGCGCGTGAGCGGGCGTCCCGCGCTGGACGCGGTCGTCTTCGACGCCGGCGGCACGCTGGTCCGCCTCGACTTCGAGTGGATGGCGGAGGACCTGGCCGCGCACGGCTTCGCGACCGACGTGGAGGCCCTGCGCGGGGCCGAGGTGCAGGGGCGGCGCGCCTACGATGCCAGCTCGCGGCCGGCCGATCCGTCGGCCCGCGCGGCGTCGCGCGTGCGCGGCGACGTGCGCGCCTACTTCCGTGGCACCCTGGAGGCGGCGGGCGTCCCGGAGGGGATGGTCGCCGCGGCGGTCGAACGGTTCCTCGAGCGCGAGCGCGCGCGCGGCCTCTGGTGCCGCCCGATGGAGGGCGCGCGTGAGGCGCTCGAGGGCGTGCGCGCGCTGGGGCTGCGCGCCGCCGTCGTCTCCAACTCGGATGGCCGCGCCGAGGTCCACCTCGCGAACGCGGACATGCTGCGCGGGATCGAGTTCGTCGTCGACTCGCACCTGGTGGGGATCGAGAAGCCCGACCCGGCCATCTTCGCGGTGGCGCTGGCCCGGCTCGGCACCGCGCCGGACCGGACGCTGTTCGTGGGCGACCTCCGCTCGGTGGACGAGGCCGGGGCCGGTGCTGCCGGCATGCGGTTCGTGCTGCTCGATCCGTCGGGCGACTACGCCGCCCCCGGCTCGCCGCGCGTCGCCGGCATGTACGGGCTGGCGGCCTGGGTCGAAGCCACGTTCGAGGTGCCACGGTCGTCCGGTTGCGCGCCGTCGCCGGGGACGCATGTCCGCTCGGGAGGGGGACCACGGTGATCGGCACGCCGCCGGCACTCGCGCGCGTCGACCTGCCCGGCCTCACGCCGTGGCGACAGGGGAAGGTGCGCGACGTCTACGAGGTCGGCGCCGACCAGCTGGTGATCGTCGCCAGCGACCGGCTCTCCGCCTACGACAGCATCCTGCCCACGCCCATTCCGGGGAAGGGCCGCGTGCTCACCGCACTATCGGTGTTCTGGTTCCGGACGCTGAAGAGCGCCGCCCCGCATCACTTCGTCACCGACGACCCGCGGCGCTACCCGCCGCCCTTCGACCGCCACGCCGACCTGCTCGGCGGCCGCAGCATGCTGGTGCGTCGCGCCGAACGCATCGACATCGAGTGCGTGGTGCGCGGCCACCTGACCGGCTCGGGCTGGCGCGAGTACCGGGCCGGTGGGGCGGTGTGCGGCGTCGCGCTGCCGGCGGGCCTCCACGACGGCTCGCGTCTCGACCCGCCCATCTTCACCCCGGCCACCAAGGCCGACGCCGGGCATGACGAGAACATCGCCTTGGCCGAGGTGGTCGCACGCGTCGGCCGCCCGACCGCCGAGACGCTGCGCGTGCGGAGCCTGGCCCTCTACGAGGAGGCGCGGGCGTGGGCGTGGCCGCGCGGGCTTGTGCTCGCCGACACCAAGTTCGAGTTCGGCCGGGTGGACGGGGAGATCACCCTCATCGACGAGATCCTCTCGCCTGACTCCTCGCGCTACTGGGACCGGGCGGAGTACCAGGCCGGCCGGCGGCTCGCCTTTGACAAGCAGTTCGTGCGCGACTGGCTCGATCGCTCGGGCTGGAACCACGAGCCGCCGGCGCCGGCGCTGCCCGACGACGTGGCGGCCCGCACCGGCGAGCGCTATGCCGAGGCGATGCGGCGGCTGACGGGAGCGCCGGCGTGAGCCCCGGCCGGAGCACGCACGTCGGCCGCGCCGCGGGATGGCCGGCGACCGCGCTGCTCTCGCTCTCCGACAAGACCGGCGCAACGGATTTCGCCCGCGCGCTCGCCGAGCGCGGTACCCGCATCCTCGCCTCGGGCGGCACCGCGCGGCACCTTGAAGAGGCCGGCGTCAAGGTGACGCGGGTCGAGGAGTGGACCGGCTCGCCGGAGCTGCTGGGCGGGCGCGTGAAGACGCTCCACCCGCACGTGCACGCGCCCATCCTCGCGCGCCGCGGGGTGGCCGACGACATGGAGGCCCTCGAGGCACGCGGGATCGGCCCCATCGACCTGGTGGCGGTGACGCTCTACCCGTTCGAGGAGCGCTCCGGCGGTCTCGACCAGGCCGGTGCCGTGGAGGAGATCGACATCGGTGGTGTGGCGCTCCTGCGCGCCGCGGCCAAGAACTTCGCCGACGTGATCGTGGTGCACGACCCCGGCCAGTACCAGGCGGTGCTCGCCGCACTGCGCGGCGGCGGGGCGACGCCGGCGCAGCGGCGCGAGTGGGCGCTCGCCACCTTCGCCCGCACCGCGCGCTACGACGCGGCGATCGCCGGCGACCTGGGCCGGCGGGCGCTGGGCGAGGAAGCTGACGCCGAGCCGCCGCTCGTCCACGTCCTCGCGCTCGAGCGGGTGCGGGGGCTGCGCTACGGCGAGAACCCGCACCAGCCGGCGGCGCTCTACGCCCGTGCCGGGCACGCGGCGGCGCTCGATGCCTGGCGCGAAGGGAAGGAGCTCTCGTACAACAACCTGCTCGACCTCGAGGCGGCAGTACTCCTGGCCTGGCGCTTCTGGCAGCCCGCGTGCGTGATCGTGAAGCACGACCAGCCGTGCGGCGCGGCGTGCGCGCCGACGCTCGCCGGGGCGTACGCCGCGGCGCTGCGGTGCGACGAGCTCTCGGCTTACGGGGGCATTGTCGCGTTCAACCGGACCCTCGACGGCGGGACCGCGCGGGAGCTGGCGAAGCAGTTCGTCGAGTGCGTGGCGGCGCCGGACTTCACCGCCGAGGCCGAGGAGGCCTTGAAGTCGAAGAAGAACCTGCGGGCGTTACGCCTTGCGCTGGAGGACGTTGCCTCGCCTGACCTGTGGCAGGTCTGCCTCGCGGGCCGCTGGGCGCTGCTCCAGTACGAGCCCCAGACGCCGGCACCCGAGTGGAAAACCGTGACGGGACGCGAGCCGACGGCCGCGGAGGTCGAGGCGATGCGCTTCGCCTGGGAAGTGGTGGCGGCCGCGCGGTCGAACGCCATCGCCATCGCGCGCGGGACCGCGCTCATCGGCCTCGGCTGCGGTCAGACCAGCCGCGTGGACGCGGTGGACGTGGCCATCATGAAGGCGCGCCGTGCGGGGCACGACCTCAAGGGCGCCGTGCTCGCCTCGGACGGTTTCTTCCCGTTCGCGGACAACATCGAGCATGCCGCCGAGGCCGGCGTCGCGGCGGTGGTGCAGCCGGGCGGCTCCATGCGCGACGCCGAGGTCATCGCCGCCTGCGATCGTCACGGGATCGCGATGGTGTTCACGGACCGGAGGGTGTTCAGGCATTGAGCGCGATCTGGAATCCCTTCGTGGCGTCGACCGTCACGCTCCGCACATCCCTCAGCCCCGACGCCTGTGCGGAACGGCTCGGCCAACACGTCAAGGTGAGCATGGAGGGCGCGCCCCGCAGCCGGAAGCCGCTGGCCGGGCGCGTGACTCCGGAAGCGTTTGCCGTCTGGTGGCGGAGCGACTACGCAGGCAGTATCGCGCCGGCCGCCAGGGGCCGCTTCGAATCGGATTCGGCAGGAACGGTCATCCTTGTGCGAATCCAGATGAAGCTCACGGGCTGGATCTGGGTGATTGCGTGGACGGCCTTCTCCCTGCTCTTCGGCTGTCTACAGGTCGCGCGTGAACTGGGCGACCTGCAGGTTCCTGCCCCTGAGCGGGTCGCCCACGCGGTGGAAGCGCTCACGGCTCCGGCGATCATGCTCGCCCTGCTCGGTGCGGGTCTTCTGATCTCATGTTGGATCCACCGCCGGGAGGCGGGTGAGATCATCGAGACCCTGAAGACATCTCTCGAGGCCGAGCCAGACCCGGACTTCCGCCCCTTGAGGTGATATCCGTGACCTCATCCTTCGACTCTTGAACGAACGGTACGCATGCCCCGCGAACTGGTCCTGATCCTCGACTTCGGCTCCCAGTACACGCAGCTCATCGCCCGGTGCGTGCGCGAGCTGGGCGTGTACTCCGAGATCGTCCCGGGCACGCTGCCGCTCGCCGAGATCGAGGCGAAGAAGCCGCGTGCCCTCATCCTCTCCGGCTCGCCGGCCAGCGGCTATCGCGCCGAGGCGCCGATGCCGGACGCCGGCATCTACGCGCTGAAGAAGCCGCTGCTCGGCATCTGCTACGGATTCCAGGCGACCGTGCAGCTCCAGGGCGGCAGGGTCGCGAAGGCCCCGCGCGCCGAGTACGGCACCGCGATCTTCGTCCTCGACAAGCCCTCGTCGCTCTTCGCCGGGGTGCCGAAGCGGTTCCGCGCCTGGATGAGCCACGGCGACGAGGTGCAGGCCCTGGGCCCGGGCTGGCAGCGGGTCGCCCATACATCTAATTGCGCCTTCGCCGCCGCCCGGCACGAGCGCCTGCCGTTCCATCTCATCCAGTTCCACCCCGAGGTCGTGCACTCGCCCTACGGCAAGAAGGTGCTGCACAACTTCCTGTTCCGCATCGCGCGGCTCAAGGGGGGCTGGAGCATGAAGAACTTCCTGCGCCAGGCGGTCGCCGACATCCGGGCGCAGGTGGGCGACGGCCACATCCTGTGCGGGCTCTCGGGCGGCGTGGACAGCAGTGTCGCCGCCACCCTCTGCTACCGCGCGGTGGGGAAGCGGCTCTCGTGCGTGCTGGTGGACCACGGGCTGCTGCGGATGGGGGAGGCCGAGGAGGTGGCGCGCGAGCTGGGCGAGAAGCGCGGACTCAACCTTGCGGTGGTGGACGCGCGCGAGCGGTTCCTCACCAGGCTCGCCGGTGTCACCGACCCGGAACAGAAGCGCAGGATCATCGGCGGCGAGTTCATCGCGGTGTTCGAGGAGGAGGCGAAGAAGGTCGGGCCGGTCGAGTTCCTGGCTCAGGGGACACTTTATCCGGACGTGATCGAGAGCGCCTCGGCGGGCTGGGGTTCGCAGGTCATCAAGACCCACCACAACGTCGGCGGGTTGCCGGAGCGCATGAACCTCAAGCTCGTCGAGCCGCTGCGCTGGCTGTTCAAGGACGAGGTGCGCGAGCTGGGCCGCGCGCTCGGCCTGCCCGACCACCTCGTGGACCGTCATCCGTTCCCAGGACCGGGGCTCGCGGTGCGCACGCTCGGGGCGGTCAATCCGGATGACCTCGCGATCCTCCGCCACGCGGACGCGATCTTCATCGAGGAGCTGCGGCGCGCCAAGTGGTACCACCGCACGTGGCAGGCCTTCGCCGTGCTGCTGCCGGTCTCGACCGTGGGGGTGAAGGGCGACGAGCGCTCGTACGAGAAGGTGATCGCGCTCCGCGCAGTCAACAGCTCGGACGGCATGACCGCCGACTGGACGCGCCTCCCGGGATCGCTCCTCGCACGGGCGGCGAGCCGCATCGCCAACGAGGTGCCGGGCGTGAACCGGGTGGTCTACGACTGCACCAGCAAGCCGCCGGCGACCATCGAGTGGGAGTGAGGGCCGCGCGGGTGAGACGGCCCGCGCTGGCGCGCATCGGCCGTCTCGGCATCGTCGGCTGGTTCGCCCTCGCGACGCTCGCGGGCGCGGGTGGCTCTGCACCGGCGCGTTGAAGGGCGCGGGCCACGCGGCGGGCCGGGGATGCCGTAGGATGGCCGCGTGAGCACGCCCCCGCCGGTCCCCTCCGCCCGTGACCCGCTCGCGCCGTTGCGCCGCACCGAGTGGCTGAGCGAGGCGCAGCGCAAGGCCATCCACATCGGCTGCATCATCCTGCCGCTCGGGCTCCTGTTCGAGTGGCTGCCGTGGCCGCGCGGGCGGGCCGAGTGGCGCTGGTTCCTGATCGCACTCACGCTGGCGGCGATCGCCATCGACGTGGTCCGCATCCACGATCACCGGGTCCAGCGCTTCTTCGGCCGCTTCTTCGGCGAGCTGATCCGCGAGCACGAGCGCTTCAACCTGCTGGGCTCCACGTATCTCATGATCGCGGCGCTGCTGGCGGTCGAGATCTTTCCGCAGCGGGTGGCCGCAGCGGCGCTCGGGTTCACCATCCTCGGCGATGGCTTCGCGGCCCTGGTGGGGAAGGGGTGGGGGCGCACCCGCTTCTTCAACAAGACGCTCGAGGGCGCGGCGGGGGGCCTCGCCGCCTGCCTCGGATGGGCGGTGTTCCTGGGGGGCACGGGCCTGCTGCCGTGGGGGATGGTGTTGACCGGCGCTCTGGTCGCAAGTCTGGTCGAGCTGCTGCCGATACCTCTGGACGACAACCTGGGGATCACCCTGTTCGCCGGATACGCCATGAAGCTGCTCTGGACGCCCTGATGAGCCCGCGACCGCTCCCGCCCGAGGCATCCGCCTTCGAGCCCGCCATCGCCATGGCGCGCGACGGCCGCCTGGACGAGGCCCTCGCCGCGCTGTCCGGCCTGCTGCGCGCGGGGGGCGGACGCGGCCGGCGCCGCGACGCCGGCGCACTCGCCTTCGCGCAGGTGGCGCGTTTCGCGGAGGCGTCGGGGGATCTGGCCACCGCCCTGCGCGCGCTCGACGAGGCGCTGCGCCTGGCCCCGACGTACGCCGATCTCCACTACCGCCGCGGGTGCGTGCTGCTCGCCCGGCAGCAGCGGCCCGCCGCGCGCGCGGCGTTGGAGCAGGCGTTGAGCATCAACCCGCGCTACGTGGCGGCCCGGCTCGAGCGGGCGCTGCTCGACGCGCGCGAGGGGCTGCTGGGCGAGTCGCTGGCGACGCTCCGTGCGCTGGGGGAGGAGCGCCGGGTGGAGGAGCCCCGCACCTTCCAGCAGGGTCTGAAGAGCCTCGAGCGCGCCGACTGGGACGAGGCGGGGGCACTCCTCAAGAGCGCGATGCGGCTCTCCGACCCGGTGGTGGACCAGGCGCTGGACCGACACCAGGCCCTGGTGGCGCAGGGCGAGCACGCCAGCGCCCTGAACGCGCTGCGGGAGGCGATCACGGCCCACCCGGGCTACCCCGACCTCCATTGCCTGCTCGGCTGCTGCGAGCTGGAGGCCGGGCTCATCGACGACGCGCTCGCCTCCCTCGCGCGGGCGCTCGAGCTGCATCCCGACTACCACGCGGCGCGCGTCCAGTTCGCGCGCGCCCTGGAAGCGCTGGGCGATCTCGTGCAGGCCGGCGAACAGGTCGCCCTGGTGCTGCAGGAGGATCCCGCGAACCCGCAGGCACTCGAGCTCCAGGCGCGCTGGACGCGGCGGCGGGACGCCGGCAGCCGCGCCACGCCGGGGACCCGCAAAGTCTCTTGACCTCCCGGTCCGGAGTCGCCACCCTGTGGCCGTGGCTCCGGGCTCGGTTCGGGTTCTTGCAGCCAGGGAGGACCACCCATGGCGCGTGGCTTGGTCAAGTGGTTCAACGACCGAAAGGGCTACGGTTTCATCACCGCGGAGGGGCAGCCGGACGTGTTCGTCCACTTCTCCGCCATCGAGGGCAACGGATTCCGTACGCTCCACGAGGGGGAGCAGGTGGAGTTCGAGATCAAGGCGAGCGAGCGGGGCGCTGAGGCCTCGCGCGTGATCAAGGTCTGACGATTCTCGGCCCGGACACCGTGCGGCCCGATGCCGAGCATCGGGCCGCGTCGTTTCCGCGCGCGGACCCGCCGCGTCGCGCGCGGGCGAGTGAGCAGGGGGTGGACCCGGCTCGCTTGACACCCCATCTATATTGGGGCGCATGCTCGAAAGCATCCTGAGAGGCATCTTCGGCTCGAAGCACGACCGCGACGTCAAGCGCGTCGCGCCCCTCGTGGACGAGATCAACCGGCACTGGGTTTCCTGCCGGGACCTCGACGACGAGGCGCTGCGGGGGAAGACCGCCGACCTCCGGGCCCGGCTGGCGGCCACCCGCGAGGGGGTGACCGACCCCGCCGAGCGCAAGCGCGTCGAGCGCGAGGCCCTGGACGAGGTGCTCCCCGAGGCGTTCGCCGCCGTCAAGGAGACCTCCCGGCGGCTGTGCGGCCGGACCTGGGAGGTCGTGGGCATCCCGACCGCCTGGGACATGGTCCCCTACGACGTCCAGCTCATCGGCGGCATCATGCTGCACGAGGGCAGGATCGCCGAGATGGCGACCGGCGAGGGGAAGACCCTGGTCGCCACCATGCCCATCTACCTGAATGCCCTCACCGGGCGCGGCGTGCATCTGGTGACCGTCAACGACTATCTCGCCCGCCGCGACAGCGAATGGATGGGCGAGATCTACCGGTTCCTCGGCCTCACGGTCGGCTGCATCCAGAATCAGATGGACCCCGCCAGCCGCCGGCGCCAGTACGACTGCGACATCACCTATGGCACCAACAACGAGTTCGGCTTCGACTACCTGCGCGACAACATGGCCCTGCTGCCCGAGCACCGGGTGCAGCGCGGCTTCGCCTACGCGATCGTGGACGAGGTGGACTCGGTCCTGGTCGACGAGGCGCGTACCCCGCTCATCATCTCGGGCGCGGTCGAGCACAGCGACCAGGCGTTCGACGAGCTGAAGCCGCTGGTCGAGCGCGTCGTGCGGGCGCAGCAGCAGCTGGTGAACCAGAAGCTGGACGCAGCCATGAAGCTGCTGGAGGACCCGGACAAGCAGTACGAGGCCGGCACCACGCTGCTGCAGGTCCAGCGCGCGGCACCCAAGCACAAGCGGTTCATGAAGCTGATCTCGGAGCAGCCGGGGCTCAAGAAGCAGATCACCACGGTCGAGCTCGACTACCTCCGCGACAAGCGCATGCACGAACTCGACGAGGACCTCCAGTACGCGATCGACGAGAAGGCCCGCAACGTGGACCTGCTGGAGAAGGGGCGCGAGCTGATGTCGCCCGGCGACCCGGACCGGTTCGTGGTGCCGGACCTGGCCGGCCAGCTCTCGGAACTCGAGGGCCAGACCGACCTCACGCCGGCCGACATGATCGCGAAGCGCGACGAGATCTACCGCGCCTATGCCGGCAAGAACGAGCGCATCCACAACATCCAGGCGCTGCTCAAGGCGTACTCGCTGTTCGAGAAGGACGTCGAGTATGTGGTGCAGGACGGCAAGGTCCTGATCGTCGACGAGTTCACCGGCCGCCTGATGCCGGGGCGCCGTTACTCCGAGGGCCTCCATCAGGCGATCGAGGCCAAGGAGGGGGTGCGGGTCGAGGGCGAGACCCAGACGCTCGCGACCATCACCCTCCAGAACTTCTTCCGCATGTACGAGAAGCTGGCCGGCATGACCGGCACCGCCGAGACCGAGTCGCGGGAGTTCTGGGAGATCTACAAGCTGGACGTGGCGGTGATCCCGACCCACAAGGCGTGCGTCCGCAAGGACCAGGACGACGTCGTCTTCCGCAGCAAGCGCGAGAAGTACAACGCGGTCGTCGAGGAGATCGTCTCCTGCCATGAGCGGGGCCAGCCCACGCTGGTGGGCACCATCAGCGTCGAGGTGAGCGAGCTGCTCTCGCGCATGCTCAAGCGGCGCGGCATCAAGCACAGCGTGCTCAACGCCAAGTACCACCAGCAGGAGGCCGAGATCGTCACCTCCGCGGGCCAGCGTGGCGCGGTGACCATCGCGACCAACATGGCCGGTCGTGGTACCGACATCAAGCTCGGCGCGGGCGTGCCGGACCTCGGCGGCCTGCACATCCTCGGCACCGAGCGCCACGAGTCGCGGCGCATCGACCGCCAGCTGCGCGGCCGCTCCGGGCGGCAGGGTGACCCGGGCTCGTCGCGCTTCTCGCTCTCGCTCGAGGACGACCTGATGCGCCTGTTCGGCAGCGAGCGCATCTCGGGGCTCATGCAGCGGATGGGCGTCGAGGAGGGGGAGGTCATCGAGCATCCGCTGGTGACCGGGGCGATCGGGCGCGCGCAGAAGCGGGTCGAGGCCCACAACTTCGACATCCGCAAGCACCTGCTGGAGTACGACAACGTGATGAACCAGCAGCGCACGGTGGTCTACGACCTGCGCAACG
>JBBTLZ010000035.1:0-20219 GCA_038068435.1 Candidatus Eiseniibacteriota bacterium
CCGCTGTCGTCGCTCGCTTGACCCTCGTTTCCGGCCGGTGCTAGCGTCGCGCTCTTCGATGGCCTCCCACCGCTTCGCCCTCGTGCTCGCCCTCCTCGTCGCGTGGCCGGCCGCCGCCCGCCCGGAGGAGGCCCGGCTCACCGTCCTCCACACCACCGACCTGCACGGCGCGCTCACGGGCTGGGACTACCTCGCGGACCGTCCCGCCCCGCGCGGGCTCACGCGCGTCGCCACGCTGGTCCAGCGCGTGCGGGCCGAGGGCGCACCGCTGCTGCTGCTCGACGCCGGCGATGCCATCCAGGGCTCGCCGCTCGGGACGGTCTGGCGCCGCGCCTTCAGCCAGGGCGGCGAGCCGATGATGACGGCCATGACCCGCATGGGGTACGACGCCATGGCAGTCGGCAACCACGAGTTCAGCTTCGGCCCCGGCGCCCTGGCGCGCGCCCGCGCCGACGCCGGCTTCCCGTGGCTCGCCGCCAACGTCGTACGCGTCTTAGACGGTACCCGCGCCTTCGCGCCCTCGCTCGTCAAGACCGTCGGGGCGCTGCGCGTCGGCGTGGTCGGCCTCTGCACGCCGGCGGTGCCGTCGCTGGAGGACTCGGTGAACCACGCCGGGCTGCGATTCCTGCCGGCGATCGAGGCGGCGCGCGGCGAGGTCGAACGGCTGCGCTCCGGAGGCCTCTGCGACGTGGTCGTGCTGCTGGCGCATACCGGGCTCGAGTTCGACCCGGCGACCGGCAAGGACCGCGTCGGCGGCGCGCCGGGGGAGAACGTCGGTCGGGCGCTGGCCCTCGGGGTGCCGGGCGTGGACGCCGTGATCCTCGGGCACACCCACGCCGTGGTCGACTCGCTGGCGCTGGGAACGACCCTGGTGACGCAGTCCGGCAGGTGGGGCGAGGCCCTCGGACGGTTGGACCTCGCCTTCACGCGCGCAACGCCGCGCGATCCCTGGACGCTCGCCTCCCGCCGGGCGCGCGTGATCGCGGTGACGGATTCCGTCCCGGCGGACACGGCGCTGGTCGCCTTCGCGGAGCCCTACCATCGGGCCACCCAGACCGCGCTGGCCGAGACCCTCGGTGTGTCGCTGCACGAGATCGGCTCGCCGCACGGCCGTCTCGAGGACGGAGGGCTCTGGGAGCTGATCCAGCGCGTCCAGCTGGAGGCGACCGGCGCCGAGGTGTCGCTGGCGTCGCTGTTCGATCCGGCAACGCGCATCGCGCCCGGCCCCGTCACCCTGCGCGACGCCATCGCGATCTACCCCTACGACAACACGCTCGGCGTCGTGGAGCTGTCCGGCGCCGATCTCAAGGAGACGCTCGAGCAGGCGGCGCGCTACCTCGCCCTTTACACGTTCGAGGACGGACGGCCGCTGGTCGAGATGGGGGTACCCGGCTACGACTTCGACGCCGCCGAAGGCGTCAGCTACGAGATCGACCTGACCCGCCCGGTGGGCGACCGGATCGTGAACCTGGCGCTCGGCGGCCAGCCGCTGGCCGCGGACCGGCGGTTGCGCGTCGCGGTCAACAGCTACCGCATGTACGGCGGCGGGGGATTCGAGGCGATCCGCCGCGCGCCACGCGTGGCCGTCATCCCCCGCGGGGTGCGCGACCTCATCGTCGACCACATCCGCAACACCCGCACGCTGGACGGGAGCTTCACCCGCAACTGGACCGTTCTGCCCGACTACGCGCCGATCCCCGAGCGGCCGTTCATCGACGTGCTGGTTCGGCAGGGTGTCCTGCCCCGCGCGGAGGCAATGCGCATCTATCCCGCGGAGCCGGCGCGCCGCGGCGACCTGGCCTACTGGCTGGCGCGCTCGTTCGGGTGGCGCGAGAAGCGCCTCTCGGGCGCCTTCGCCGACGTGCCGGACTCGCTCGAGCCGTGGCTCGACGGTCTGGTGCGCCGCCGCGCGCTGGGCGTCTGGCAGTCCGGTGACCGATTCGACCCGTTCGCGGTGGTCCCGCTCGGTATGGCGCTCGACTGGTGCGAAGGCGCCGCACGGCGGGCGGGCTACCAGCTCAGCGGGACACGCGGCGATCCTTCCTTCCGCCGCGGGCTCCTGACCGGCATCGATTTCGGGCGCGGCCGCGGGCGCTCGGGCGCGTTCCTCTTCCCCGATTCCCTGACGCGGGCGCAGACCCTGGCGCTGGTCGCGAACCTGCGCTTCCCCACGGTGCGGGTGCTCCAGACCACCGACTTCCACGGCGCCCTCCTCCCCGGGCGGGAGCGGCGCACCAACCGGCCGCTCGGCGGCTCCGCGGTGCTCGCCGCCTGGCTCGCGAAGCTGCGGGCGGAGAATCCGGAAGGGACGGTGGTCGTGGACGGCGGCGACCTGTTCCAGGGCACGATGATCTCGAATCTCGCCTTCGGCCGCCCGGTGGTCGAGCAGATGAACGCGTTCGGGTACGCGGCCAGTGCGATCGGCAACCACGAGTTCGACTGGACCGCCGACACGCTCGAACGGCGCGTGCACGAGATGCGCTTCGGCGCCCTCGGGGCCAACATGCTGCTGGCGAAGAACGGCAAGCGCCCGCGCTGGGTGCGGGCCGACACCGTCGTGGCGCGCCGCGGGGTGCGCATCGGCATCCTCGGCCTCTGCTATCCGAAGACGCCCACGGTGACGCTGGCGAAGAACGTCGCGCACCTGCGCTTCGCCGACGACTCGGCGACCGCCGCGGCACGCGTGCCCCGCCTGCGGCGGCGGGGCCGTGCGGACGTCGTCGTCGGCGTGGGGCACATCCCGGCCGGGACCGACGCCGCCGGCCGTGCGACCGGCGACCTGCCGCGGCTCGCGCGCGGCGTGCCGGGCGTGGACGCCTGGTTCGGCGGACACAGCCACAACCGCGTGATCGACGAGGTGAACGGCGTGCCGGTGATGATCGCGGGCTCGCACGGCGAGCTGATCGCGGTGTGCGACTTCCGCGTGGACCCGGTCGCCCATCGCGTCCTCGACCGCCGCTTCCGGCTCGAGACCACCTACGGGGACATGGTGACGCCCGACTCGGCGACGCAGGCGCGCGTCGAGCGGTGGAACGCCGGCGTGGCGGCCAGCGGGGCCGAACCGCTGGGACGCAACGCCCGCCGGCTCACGCGCACGCGCGGCGGCGAGAGCACGCTCGGCGATCTGGTGACCGACGCGATGCGCGAGGCGGTCGGCGCCGACATCGCCTTCCAGAACAGCGGCGGCCTGCGCGCCGACCTTCCCGAGGGCGTGGTGACCCGGGGCGCCATCTACGAGGTGATGCCGTTCGACAACACGATCGTGACCATGGAGCTGACCGGGGCCGAGGTACGGCGCGCGCTCGAGGACGGCCTGCAGGGAGGACGCGTGACGCAGGTGAGCGGCCTGCGGTTCTCGTTCGATCTCACGCGTCCCGCGATGCAGCGGGTGACCACGCTCCTCGACGCCGGCGGGGCGCCCTTCGATACCACCCGCACCTGGAAGGTGGCCGTCAACAACTTCATGGCCGGCGGCGGCGACGACTATGGCACGCTGGCGCGGGGGAAGAACTCGCAGGACACGCAGATGCTGGTGCGCGACGCGCTGGAGAAGTTCGTGCGCGCGCACTGCGCGGGCGGCGCGGCGCTCGACTACCGGGCGCAGGGCCGGATCACGCGGGTCGGGGCCGCCCCGAGGGCCGGCAGCGACTGAGCGCGACGGCGCGCGGGCCGGCGTTCGCTACGGTCCCGGACGCCGCGCGCCGTCGGGGGTCGGGCCGCGCAGCTCGACACCCGCGCGCTCGAAGTATCGCCTGACGCCCGCGGCCAGCTGGTGCGCGATCTGCTGCTGGAACTCCCGGCTCTTCAGCAGCCGGGCCTCGACCGGGTTGTTGATGAACGCGGTCTCGACCAGCACCGAGGGGAACTCCACCGACTTGAGCACCACGAAGCCGGCCTGCTTGATGCCGCGCGATTCGAGCCGCCGGTCGGCCGCCACGTGGTCGAGCAGCGTCTCGGCCAGCAGCTGGCTCTGTTCGAGCGCCGAGGCGCGCTTCACGTCGTAGAGGATGTTGACGAGATCCCCCTCGGCCTGCGTCGGGACGCCGCCGACCAGGTCGGCCGCGTTCTCCAGATCCGCCAGGTCGGCATCGGCCTGGTCGCTGGCACCCCGCAGCGAGAGGAAGAAGACCTCGGTGCCGCGACCCGATCCCCGCCGGCGCGACGAGTTGGCGTGGATGCTGACGAAGAGATCGGCCTTCATCTTCTCCGCCAGGTGGTAGCGCTCGCGGAGCGGGATGAAGTAGTCGCCGTCGCGGATCAGCTCGCCGCGCACACCCGGGAGGCGGTTCAGCTCCTCGAGCAGGGCACGGGCGACCGCCAGCGTCACGTTCTTCTCGAGGATCCGCACGCTGCGGGGTCCCCTGGCCCCGGGGTCCTCGCCGCCGTGCCCGGCATCCACCGCCACCACGCGCACGCGGTCGCGGCGCTTGCCCTGGGCGATGCCCTCGAGCCGGCGCGCCACCGCCTGCGCGGCGCCACGACGCTCGACGTCGACCACCAGCCGGAAGGGCTGGTCGTCCTGCGCGGCCAGCGCGAGCACATGGAATCGCGTCGAGTCGCGGAACCAGACACGCAAGCTCGCCCCGTCCACGCGGGTCTCGGCCTCCACCGAGTCCACGACGCCGTCGCGGACCCTGAGCATCGCCGCCACGCCCGGCGCGCGCGCGACGGCTTCGCCGGGGATCGCGAGCGTCAGCTGCCGCGAGTCACCGGAGTCGGGAGCCACGAAGGCGGTGGCGCGGGAGAGCTCGAAGACGATGCGCGTGTTCTCGGGGCCGGAGAAGGAACGCGCCCCGGTCAGGACCAGCGGAGCGGGGCCGCCGGCCCGACCGGGGTCCGTGCCGGCGGGAGGCTGTGCCGCGGCCCTCCCGGCGAGCGCGACGAGCACCGAGGCGCACGACAGTGCCGTCCGGGCGATCCGGATGATCGAAGCGACCGCCGGCAGCCGGCACGACGAGTTTCGCATCAACAGTTCACACCTTCCCTGGTGCGGGGAGGCGGCGCCCCGCGGTGCGTGGCACCGCCTCCCCCGCGGCCGTCCGGGCCCTCAGTCCGGGAGACGGACGGCGATGAACTGGGTGGCCCCGTTCCGGTTGACCAGCAGCACCGCATGCTTCTTCTGGGCCTTGGCCGCGCGCAGCAACCGGCCGAACTCCCCGACGCCTGCGGCGGGCTTGCCGCCGACCTCTTCGATGATGTCGTTGGGCTGAATGCCCGCGTCATCGGCCGCGCTGCCTTCCTTGACCTCGGTGATGAGTACGCCGCTCCTGACCTGCGCGGCGGCCATCTCCTCTTCGCTGAGGTCACGCACCGCCAGGCCCGCGAGGACCTCGGCCACCGGCGCCGCGGGTCGTTGCGACACCGCCGCCACCGCCTCAGGGGTGCGCTCGCCCAGGGTGACGGTGATCGGCACCCGCCTGCCCTCACGCAGCACCACCAGCGACGCGCGCTTGCCGGGAGGAGTATCGGCCACGCGGATCCGGAACTTTGTCATCTCGGAGACCGACTCGCCCTCGTACTCGACGATGACGTCGTTGCGTCGAAGCCCCGCCTTCTCGGCCGGGAAGCCCTTGTGCACCTGCGCGATCAGCACGCCCTGCTGGCCGCTGATCCCGAGTCCTTCGGCGATCTCGGGCGTCAGCTCGCCGAGCGAGACGCCCAGCCAGGCGCGCTGCACCTTGCCGTGGGCGAGCAGCTGGTCGGCCACGTGCTTCGCCAGGTTGATCGGGATGGCGAAGCCGATGCCCTGACCGCTCGGATTGATCGCGGTGTTGATGCCGATGACCTCGCCGCGGATGTTGCACAGCGGGCCGCCCGAGTTCCCGAAGTTGATCGAGGCGTCGGTCTGGATGAAGTCCTGGAACTGGAGGCTGCTGCTCCCGAAGATGTTCAGGTTGGCGCGCCCCTGCGCGCTGATGATGCCGACCGTGACCGAGCCCCGCAGCATGCCGAGGGGATTGCCGATCGCGATCGCCCAGTCGCCGACGCGGATCTTGTCAGAGTCGCCGAGCTGGAGATAGGGCAGGTGGTCGCCTTCGATCTGGATCACCGCCACGTCGCTCTCGGGGTCGGTGCCGACCACCTTGGCCTTGAAGGTGCGTTTGTCGTTGAGCGTGACGTTGATGTCGTCGGCGTTGCTCACCACGTGGTTGTTGGTGAGGATGTGGCCCTGGGCGTCGACGATGAACCCGGAACCGGAGCTGGGGACGTTCTGCGGGCGGCGCTGCTGGTCATGGAAGAAGCGGCGAAACAGCTCCATCTGCGGGTCGTTCGAATCGGTCCCCGCCGTCACCTTCTTGCGCACGTCGATGAACACCACGGCCGGCAGGCACTTCTCCACGACCGGGACGAACGGGCTCTCGGACACCGACGACGAGGACGAGACCGCCGCGAGCGCGGACTTCTGGGCGTTCGAGGCCCGCTGGAGACCGAGGCCGGCGCTCAGGCCGAGGCCGATCACGAGCCCGGCCAGCACCAGCGCGGCGGCGCCCAGGTAGTACCGCCGCGGAGGGATCGTACCCATGGGGTTGCGGATCATCGTTTCCTCCCTGCCATTGGCGAACGCGGCTGACCCGCGCACGGGCGGCGCGGCAGCTCGCATCCTGTTCAGGTTACCGGGGAGCGCCGCAGGCCTGTCACAACGCGGTCAAATGTCGACGACACCGCCGCACTCCACGCACGCCCTGCATGGGACGCGCGAAGTATACCCGGGGTTGCCCGTGGGGGGACGAGCGCCCCCGCGCGCCTCCCGGGCGCGGGGCGGACGCGCGCGGCGCCGGTCCCTCGCGCGGGCCGCCGCGCACGCCCGGCCGCGCGGCGGCGGCAACGGTGCCTTGTGGGGTATTCCGGGCGGTTGCTATCCTGCCGCGCATGCCCGAACCGGCAGCCGCCTACTTCCTCTCCGACGCCCATCTCGGCGCCGATCCGAGGGAGCGCGAGGCGGCCCGCGAAGGGCGTCTTCACGATTTTCTGACCTCCCTGCAGGGTCGCGCCGCCGCCCTCTACATCGTCGGCGACCTGTTCGACTTCTGGTTCGAATACCGGACCGCCATCCCGCGCCGCCACTTCGCGACGCTCGCGGCACTGCGCCAGCTGCGCGAGTCCGGCGTGGCGATCACCTACCTCAACGGCAACCACGATTTCTGGCTGGGCCCATTCCTCAAGAACGAGCTGGGCGTGCGCACCCACAGCGGCGCGCTGGCGCTGGAGCTGCAGGGGCATCGCATCTGGCTCCACCACGGCGACGGCCTGGTGGGCGGCGACCTCGGCTACCGCATGCTCAAGAAGGTGCTGCGCAACCGCGTGAGCGTGGCGCTGTACCGCCTGCTCCATCCGGACCTCGGCCTCCCGCTCGCGCACCGGGTCTCGCGCTGGTCGCGTCATTCGCGGGCCGGCCGGCCGCTCGAGGGTGACCGCCTGTGGCGCGAGATCGCGGCTCCCCGCTTCCGGGAGGGTTTCGACACGGTGATGATCGGGCATTTCCATCACGCCTGGGAGCGCCGCGAGGGCGGCCGCGCGTTCTTCATGCTGGGCGACTGGATGGAGAGCTTCACCTACGTGGTCCTGCGGGACGGGGCGTTCACCCTCGAGACCTGGCCCCCGCGCTGAACCGTCATCCGGCCCGCGCGCTCCCCGCCCCGGCCGGCGCTCAGAATCGCGCCGTGAACGAGACGCGTTGCGTATCGCCGAGATCCAGCCGATAGGGCACGAACGCGTAGTCGAGCCGCAGGGTAGCCAGCGCGTAGCCCGCGCCCATGCTGAAGCTCGAGGTGTCGTCGTTGATGCGTACACCGAGCCGGAGCGCGGCGCCGGTCGGATGCGTGAGCTCCCCGCCGATCGCGGCCACCATCGGCCGGCCCCGCGTCAGCCGGGTCTCGAGGCCGGCGCCCAGGCTCATCGCCCCGCCGAGCCCCCGGCGGTACGAGGCACCCGCCTGGAGCGCCGCCGGAAGCCGCAGCGGCTGCCCGGGGCCGTCCTCGAACGTGTAGTTCGCATCGGGACCGAGATGGTCCAGCGCCAGCCCGAGGCGTAGCGCGGGCAGCCCGGCCGGCTCCCAGCTCGCGCCCGCCCCGAAGGCGTAGGTGCCGGTCGAAAGGTCCGCGAGCCGTTCGCGCACCCGCTGGGCGGACACACCGGCCCTCACGCCCGCGGCGAGTACCCGGCCGTAGGCGAGCCCGAACTCGAGGTCGTCGCCCCCGAAGGTGCCCGTCACGTTGCCCAGTTCGTCGCGCGCCTCGATCGGCTCGGAGTAGAGCGCGCGAACCGAGCCCGCCAGTCCGCCCCCCAGCCACCGCCCGGCGACGGCGAACTGGTCGTGGCGCAGGTGCTGGAAGAACTCGTAGTGCGAGCCGGTGATCTCGATGCGCTCGACGGCCGCCAGTCCGGCCGGGTTCCAGAAGGCCGCCTCGACCCCCTCGCCCATCGCGACGAAGGCGCCGCCGACGCCCGAGGCCCGGGCTCCGGCCGGGACCTCGAGGAAGGCGAAACCCGAGGGGGCGGCACGCGCCGGCGCCGCGGCGAGCGCGGCGAGCGCGGCGAGCATCAGCGCGGTGACGGCGGGACAGCGGAAGGTCATGGAAATCCCCCGTGACGGACGACGGGGCCGGCAGTCCCGGCCCCGTCGCGCGGACATGAGGGCGGCGAGTCTAGCAGGTCGCACCCTCGCGGTCAGCCCGAGCCCCGCTCAACCTTTCGTCCGCTGGCCGCCGCGCGGCGCGTCGGACGACCGCCCCGGGTCACTCCGTCGCTGATCGCGCGGCTGGTCGGCCGGGCGCTCGTCACGCGGTCTCTCGTAGCGCGGCGAGTAGTCCTCGCGCGGCTGCTCGCGGGGCTTCTCGTCGCGCGGCCGGTCGTAGCGCGGCGCCTCTTCGACGCGCGGCAGCGGACGCCCGCCGCGCTCACGGAACGCGGCGCCGCGCCCCGGCCCACGTCCCCCCTCCCGGTCGCCGATCACCTCGCGCGACGGCATGCGCTCCACCGTCGGCCGGCCCGTGCCGGTGCCCAGGCGGCGTCCCACCGTCGCCCCCGCGCGCGGCTCGGTCTCCCGCGGCCGGCTCTGGTAGTTGCGGCCGATGATCATCGAGGGACGCAGTCCATCACGACCCCTGCGCGCGTCGGTGGTGATGAATCCAGGAGGGCCCGGCCTGCCGTCCCTCCCTGCGCCACGGTCGCGGAACTTCGACGGCGGGACGTATCCCGATGGCGGGTCGGACTTGTAGCGGACCAGGCGATTCCCCCACATCGAGTTCCAGCGCCGCCATCCGTCCCACGATGAGAAGCGGGCGTGGTCCTGATAGTAGGGCCGATAGCGCGGGGGGCAGTCGTAGCGCACCACGTAGTAGTAGTAGGGCACGGACCCGAACCAGTAACCCGGCCCCCAGCCCCAGCCCCAGTTGATCCGGAAGTCGAAGACGCTGCAGCTGGCGTAATAGGGATCGAATCCGGGCCACCACGCCCAGCGGCCCGGGCGATGGCAGTCGTAGCAGAGGTAGCGGGGATGGCGGACCTCATTGTGCACGTAGTAGGTCGCATAGCTGGTGCCGAAGGCGTCGGCGTCCTGCGCATCGCCCAGCACGCGACGGCGGATCCGCTCCATCGCCACGAACGGGTCGCCGACGATGCGGCCCTCGGCGGTGATCCCTTCTTCGTCGTCGCGCATCCCCTCATAGCCCACCTGCTCCGCCTGCAGGTCGTAGGGACGGAGATACCAGGGCAGCTCGCGGAACCGGTCGCGCGCGGCGATGGCGACCACGTAGCCCTGCCCCACCGGGCCCTGCACGACGAGGTCGACGTTCGAGCGCTCCGGCGGCACCGGGTAGGTGCGCCGCCCCTCCACGAAGCCGCTGCTCCCGCGGTACGGATAGAGAAGACGCACGTAGCCTTCGGCGTCGATCTCGTAGACCAGCAGGTACGCGTCGTCCGAAGCCCGCGCCCTGATCTCCATGGCCTCACCGGGCTGGTAGACGGCGTCGTCGCCGCGGTCGGTCCACACCTCGACCCCCAGCCCGCGCGCCCCCGCCACCGTCGGCGCCAGCGCGAGCACACCCAGAGCGGCCACACCTGTCAACCATCGCGCGTTCATGACATGCCTCCCGGCAAGGTGGGACGCGACCCGGAGTCGCGGGGGCCCTTGCGCTCGTCGCCCTTCCGTTCCTTCTTACTACCCGGCTCGTCTCGCTCCTTCTCCCGGTCCTTCTGCTTCCGGCCGGGACGCTCGCTCGAACGGGGCTTCTCCTTCACGCCGCTGCGCCAGGCCTCGTAGTCGCGGGGCTGACGATAACGGGGCGCGGCGCGGTACCCTTCGCGGTAGCGGTAACGACCGTAGTCCGGATGGCTCTCCTTGATCCGCACGTAGCGGTCGCGATAGATGGTGATGACCCGCGGGTGTCTCGACCACCGGTACTGGAAGCCGTAGCTCATGCAGTAGTCGTAGTACGGATCGAAGTAGCGGTATCCGTGGCAGTCGTAGCAGAAGTAGGACGCATCGGGACGCGAGGCGGTGCTGTAGCGGGCCTGGATGGCCACCATCCGGTACCCGTACCCGCAGCCGGTGAGGGCCAGCAGCCCCGCGGTGATGCCTGCCCACTTCGTCCAGCGCATCATCCCACCTCATCGGATCCAACGGATGGGCCGGCGTTCCCCGCCTTCCTCGCGCGCGGGGCGCGCCCGCAGCTCGGGGTTGCCGGTCGCCACCTGGTAGGCCCAATCGAACTCCACCGTCGGGGGGCCGCTGCCCGGGGTGATGAACCGACTCACCCGGAACTTGGCGTAGTGGTTGTCCCGGGTCCACACGACGTAGCAGTGCCCCGGGATCAGCTCCACCGAGCCGGTCGGCGACCAGCCGCCGTTGGGGGCGAAGTCTACGGCATCCAGACTGCCGGCGTATCCGGCATCTTGGATGTCGGTCTGATAGTCCGGAACGAACATCTGGAAGACCGAGCCGTTGTATCCATAGAACATGTCGGTCGCCGCATCGTCCCAGCGACGCACCCGCTCTGCCGAGAGATCCCATCCGGCCAACGCCGGGCTGGTCAGGTAGTCGGCGAGCCGGGCCCCGAAGCCCTCGGGCCGGGGCGTATCGAACACGGTCTCGTAGCTGAGGTCGCCCTCGTTGCCGGCGAAATCGTAGGCGGCGACGGCGTAGTAGGCCGTGACCCCGTTGGCCAGCCCGGAGACCGTGAAGCTGGTGCCGCTGAGGCTGCCGACGCGCGTGTAGGGACAGCCCGACCCGCTCGCGCACGGGGCCTGATAGATGCGGTAGCCGGCCACGTCGCGCTCGGTGTTCGCGAGCCAGCTCAGGTAGACCGTGCGGTCACCGGTGACGCTGTAGAACCCGCGAGGTGCCGCGGGAGGGGTCAGGTCGCGCGGGGCGGTGGTCCCGTTGCGGCAGCCGCTCAGCCCCGCGACCGCGGCGATCAGCAGAAGCCAGGTACCGCGCATGGGATGGCCTCCTGTGAATGTCCGATGGCGTGCTGCCGGATCACAGAACCCGGAGGGCAAGCGACATGCCACATGGACGGCGGTCGTGAGGACGCGGAAGCGAGCGGCCATCCGGTTGCGCGCGAACGGATTCGACGCTCGGGGCGGGATCCGGGGCCGGCGCTTGGGCGGGTCACGAGTGTGCGCGCGGGACGCAGGTGTGGGGACCACGCAACACCGGGGAAGAAACGAGGACACCGGCCAAGTGACTCGCGGCCAAAGCCGGAACATCCCCCAGTGCTTGGCTGAGCCGCGATTGACCGGTGTCCTGAATCCCTGCGAAGCCCCGGAGCGGATGCCTCGGCGGTGCTGAGTTGGACCGGGTCTATCTTTGGAGACGCCGCCGGCTGATCACCGCACCGGGTCCACGTCGCAGGGAAGGCTTGCCTGGTTATCTCCAGGCTAGCCGGTCGTTCAGGCAGGTGCGTTGTCAAAAGATGACCGGGGCTCGTACCCTCGTCCTGTGTCTAAACGTTACCGGCTAGCCCAGATACTGCGTGCTGCGACTTGCTTCGTGTTGCTCTGCTGGAGGTCCCCCCCTCCGGTCAGACGTCAATGCAGCCGATGTGCCACCGACCCGCCCGGGATGAAGATTCATCCGAATGCGTTGAACGCCATCGCATTGAAGCACTCCACGCTGGCGGCGGGTGGTCGATGGGAGACGACGCTCCAGGGCGCCTGACCGAAACAAAAATACGAACCCCGCGCGCGGCCTCGTAAGTGATGGACCGGAGCGGGGTTCTCTATAAACGTTCTTTACGACCGGCGTGACAAGATTATGACGACTTTGGGAGCCCCGGGCAGGGCTCAGGCGCCGCGGCGGCGCTCGATCTTCAGCGTGCGGATCTTGGCGAGGAGCGTCGGGTAGCTGAGGCCGAGTTCGCGCGCCGCACGCGCCTTGTTCCATCGCACGCGCTCGAGCGCCTCGGCGATCATCCGGCGCTCGAGCAGTGCCACGTTCGAACGCAACACCCGGCCCGCGACCCGTTCCGGCTCGGAGGCCGCCCCCTCGCGGAGCTCGGCCGGCAGCAACGCGAGACCGAGCGTGTCGCCTTCGTCGGCGAGCACCACCATGCGCTTCACCGCCTTCTCCAGCTCGCGGACGTTGCCGCGCCACTCGTAGTCGAGGAAGACGCGCAGCACCTCGGGGGCGAATCCCTTGAGCGGCTTCTCCATCTGGCGCGAGAAGACGCTCAGGAAATGCTGCGCCAGGACCGGGATATCCTCCCGCCGCTCGCGCAGTGTCGGCACGCGCACGGTGATGTCGTTGAGGCGATAGAAGAGGTCTTCGAGGAATCGTCCGTCCTTGATGCGCTCGCGCAGATCGCAGCCGGTCGCGCAGATGACGCGCGCGTTCACGCTGCGGTTGCGCGTGGCGCCGACCGGCCGGATCTCGCCGCGGTCGAGCACGTGCAGGAGCTTCGCCTGCACCGACTCGGGCACCTTCTCGATCTCGTCCAGGAAGATGGAGCCGCCGTCGGCCTCCTCGAACAGCCCGGTCTTGTCGCGCATGGCGCCGGTGAAGGCGCCGTGCACGTAGCCGAACAGCTCGCTCTCGAGCAGCTGCTCGGGCAGCGCCGCGCAATTCACCTGCACGAACGGGTGGTCGCGGCGGTTCGACATCTCGTGCACGACCTGCGCGAGCAGCCCCTTGCCGGTGCCGGTCTCCCCCATGAACAGCACGGTCGCCGAGCTGTCGCCCACCTTGGAGAGCAGGGTGAGGATCTCCGACATCTCGCGCGAGTGGCTGATCACGCGATCCATACCCGGCGTCGGCTTGAGCTGCTGCCGCAGCACCTGGTTCTCCTGCAGGAGCAGCGAGCGCTGCGCCTCGACGATCGCCACCGCGGCGCTGTTGGCCAGCACCGCGAGCAGGTTCAGCTCGCGCTGCTTGAAGGCGCCCAGGAGGCTGTCGCTGAACCGGTCCACGTACACGAGGCCGACCGCCTGCGAGGGGAAGTTGAGCGGCACGCACACCAGCGAGCCCACGCCTTCCAGCGCGTCATGCAGCGCGCCGCTGAATCGGGGGTCGGCGGCCACGCGGCTCGAGAACAGCGGGCCGGTCTCGGCCACGCGGTGGCCGACCATGCTCTCGATGGTCTGAAGAATTCGACGCGCGCGGTCGCGGCCCAGCCCGTGCTGCGCCACCACCTCGAGGCGGCCACCGCTGGTGCTGAACGCCACGAACCCGCGGTCGCTGCCTGAGTGCTCGACCGCCAGCTTCACCGTCTCCGCGAGCAGCCCGTCCATGTCGGACGTGTCGCGGAAGAGCCGGTTGGCCTCCTCGAGGGCGCGGAACTCGTTGCAGGTCGAGAGCGACACGGCCACGTACTGCTGCTCGAGCTCGCGGCGCAGCGTCCCGGCGCGCCCCTCCGCCTCCGGGTCGCTCGCTTCGCGCAGCCACTGTTCGGCCTGCTCGAGGAGCGAGACGGCATGGTCGAAGTGCTCGCGCTCGGCTTCGAGCCGGGCGAGCACGAGCATCGCGTCGGCCGCGAGCGGCAGCACGCCCAGCTCCCGGAACAGCACCGCGGCGCGCCGGGCGGCATCGGCCACCGGCTCGAGCGGCACGCGCATCCGCTGGCCCGACGGCAGGAGCAGCAGCAGCTCGCCCCAGGTCGCCAGCGTGCTCGCCAGCTCGTAGTTCTCGTTGAGCTCCTCGAAGCACTGGGCGGCGGCGCGGATCTTCAGGTCGAGGCCCGCGCTGTTGCCTCGCATCGCCTCGAGCCGCGCCAGCGCGCGCTCGCCCACCGCCTGCTCGAGGCGGTCGCCGAGACGCTCGGACAGCGCGATGCCGCACAGCAGGTGGCCCTGGGCGTCTTCGACGCGGCCGAGATGGAGGAGCGTGAGGCCCACACGGTTCTCGAGCTCCATGACCAGGTCGCCCTGGGGGGCCGCGATCCGCGCATCCTCGAGCGTGGGCTCGAGCAGGGCCAGCGCATCGGTGGCGTGTCCACGATCCAGCTCGACCTCGGCCATGAACTCGCGCGCCAGCGCGATCTCGCGCTGGGCGCCGACCCGTGTCGCGAGTTCCAGCGCACGGTGGAAATGCTCGTTGGCGCGGTCGAACTGGCGGCGTCGGCGTGCGAGGCGCCCGAGCGCGAGCAAGGCGACGGACTCGCCCTGCGGATGCCCGGTGTCGCGGAAGATCTGGAGCGTGCGCCGGAAGTTCTCCTCGGCGAGGTCCCACTGGCCCAGGTAGTAGCGGATGAGCCCCAGATTCTGGTTGTGCGCGCCCATGCGGGCATAGAGGCCCGCGCGTTCGTCGATCCTGAGCGCCTGCTCCAGGAAGCGGGTCGCCTCGCGCCACTCGCGCAGGTTCTTGTAGACCAGCCCGAGGTTGTTGAGCGCGGTCACGAGGCCGTCGTCGTCGTCGATACGACGGAAGGTGGCGGCGGCGTTCTGCAACCACTCGATCGCCTCGGCGGAGGCACCGAGTCGCGCGCAGCAGAGGCCGATCGAGACGCCGGCCTGCGCCACGGTGCGGTGGTCATCCGTGTTGCGCAGCGTCCGGTACGCGTAGAGCGCGTAGCGGCGGGCGCGGCGGTACTGGCCGATCGCGGTCAGGGCGTGGGCCATCTCGGCGGCCACGTGGGCGTTCAGGCGCGGGTCGCGCAGGAGACTCGCCGCCGCCCGGGCGTCGGAGAGGCTGCGCAGCGATGCGCTGAAGTCGCCGCGCTGGTAGTGCGCGACCGCCAGGCGGAGGTGAAGGCGGCACCGCTCGGCCGGTGATTCACCGACCAGCGTCGCCAGGGCCGCCGTGTATTCCTCGACGGCGCCCGCGAAGTTGTCAGCCGCAAAGTGAAGGTCGCCGACCGCCTCACGCTGCTGCACGCCCTCCCGCAAGGGGAGGGGAGCATGAGCCGAATCGGGGGGGATCGCTCGATGCACTTTTCGAACCCTCGATAGCTGACACCCGGCTCGGTGCCCCGGCGGTTCGTTCCCGGGACACCCATCCGCGACGGAGACGAGAGCCGCGAAGCTCGTCTGCGACGAGCTAGCGCGTGGCTCTCAGGTACAGCGTCGCCCAGATCCTACCGGTCCATCGGACCCATTCGCTCAAGGTCTGCCCTTTCGCGGTCCCGCTCCCCGGAAGCTGACGCATCTGCTTCAGCGACGGAGGCGGGGGCGCGATGCCCTGACCGATGTCGGGGTCCCCGGCGGCAGGGGTCGCGCCCGGTCTCGTCGCGCTCAAAACACTCGACGCGCCAGGGCCCGAGAGCCCACGCGCGCCGGCTTGAGACGAGGTCCAGACGGCGGCCAGCGCCACCGTGAACAGGACCAGTGTGATCAGGAGCTTGATGCAACGGCGATTCATGCTCTGCACGCTCCCTCCACCACTGGCGATAAAAAAGCTCCCAGCCCCATCAGGGCCTGCGTTCGAACCAGATAGGGCTTTGTTCGTGAGAGGGGACCTGCATCAGCGCCGGCAAAAGTATCCGCCGCGGTCAGGGACGCGTCAATCACGAAGTGTATCGGCGACTCGGGACGGGGGCAACGCGCGGCGGGGCCGGGGCTGTCGAGCGAAGAAGCCTGGGTTCCGGGGCGGAGCGCACCATGGGCTCCCAGGGGACCGGCCCCAGTACTCGCCCGCACGGCGTGGCGACAGGTCTGGGCGTCCCGCCGGCAAGCCGGTCGCGGCATCAGGGGGCTTCCGCTTCTGGGACCTCGGCCGTGTCCTGGCTCGAGCGTCGCCCGGCCTCGGCCGCCGCCAATCGCGCGAGGCCGTAGCGCAGACCCTGGGTCGAGCACACGAGCCCGCGCGAGCGGAAGCGCTCGGCGAGGAGCCTGACCACCAGCGCTCCGGCGACCACGATGTCCGAGCGTCCGCGCCCGAGGACAGGCCATCCACTCCGCCCCTCCTCGGTGGAGGTGGCCACGCGGTGGATCAGCTCCTCCAGGCGCCCGGACTCGATGACCCAACCCTGGATCAGCGCCGGCTCGTAGACGGAGAGATCCCTGTCCAGACAGGCAAGGACGGTGACCGTGCCCCCGACTCCCGCGAACATCGGCGTCACCTCTGGCATGAATGCACACTCATGCATAAGATGGCCTCGAATCTCGTCGACCAGGGCCGCCACCTCGTCGTCCCCCACCGGATTCGAGCGGATGAACTTCTCCGTGAGACTGACTGCGCCGAACGGGAGACTCACCCAGCGGCCCGCCTCCGGGCCGAGGCCGCTGACGACCTCCGTGCTCCCTCCCCCGAGGTCGAACACGACGCAGGGGCTCCGACGCGCCACCGCGCGGAGGCCCAGCACGACGGCCTGGTAGACCAGACGCGCCTCATCCTGACCGGACAGGATCCGCACTCGCAGGCCGGTGCGCTCCCCGATCGCGGCGGCGACCGCCGCGCCGTTCTCCGCCCGGCGCAGCGCCGCGGTGGCGCCGACGACGGTGTGAGCCGCCCCCAGTGACCGGGCACGGCGCGCGAACTCGCCCGCCACGGTGGCGGCCCGTTCGGCCACTTCCCCGTCGACCGCACCGGTCTTCTCGAGTCCCCGGCCGAGTCGACACGACTCCCCCGCACGGGCGACCGTGACCAACTCTCCAGGCTCGCTGCCGGCCGCTATGTCGGCGACCAACAGACGGATGGAGTTGCTGCCGATATCAATTGCACCTACACGCATATATCCGTGAGGCACTTTCATAGCAGGTAGTCCTCGAGCTCGGAGCGGCGCGACCGTCGCGGATAGGGCCGCTCAGCCGGGGCTGGCTCAGGGGCCGCCCCACCGACCTCTCCCCCGGCCCCGGACGTGCCCGCACCTTCGGACGATGGACCCGAAGACGGTGGGCCCTGGGCGACGTCTGCTTGCCCGCTAGGAGGTACGGTCTCCGGCGAGCGGGCTACCGGTCGACGAGCTGGCCAGGGAGCCGCCGCCGCCCCGGTGTGCTTCGAATCGGGCCTGACGGGACGCAGGGCTCCGGACGGGGCGGCGCCGGGTGCTGGCCGATCCGTCGGCACATACTCCGGTGCGACCGCCCCCCATTCACGGTGAATATCCGCGCCCCCCTCCGGACTCTCCACCGGGGCACCCACGCCACCGCCCTCCGGACTCAGCGCCCACGCCAGCAGGGGTCCGAGGGCGGGCTGCTCGTGGCAGAGACGGTACATTACCCGCTTGCCGTCGCGGGCTCCGCACACCACCCGGCGCCGCTCGAGCGTCTGGAGGTGCCGGGTGGTGCAGGACTGTGAGAGGCCGACGTCCACCGCCAGATCGGTCACACAGCGCGCGCCGCCGATCAGGGCCTGGACGAGCCGAAACCGCGAGGCATCGCCGAGGCAGGCCATCAAGAGCTGGGGTGAAGGCCCTACCGAGTCCATTGCATGGACATGCATATCAGCTCCGAACGTTGACCGCAAGTCTCGTCCTCTGTTAGCGTGCGCGCGTTCCGCCCCTCTCTGGCGGCCCGCACGATGGACCCTATCCCAGCAGCCACCCAGTCCCAGCCTTCCCAGGATTTCTACGGCCTGACGAGGACCGCCCTCGCCGGCCGGTTGGCCGGGCAGGGCCTGCCTTCCTACCGGGCCGATCAGATCTTCACATGGGTCTACCGGAAGCACCACCGGAGCCCCGCCGGCATGACCAACCTGCCCGCCGGCCTGCGCGAGCGGTTCGAGTCGCTGTGCGACCTCGAACTCCCGCGCGTGGCCTCGGTCCACGGCACGCGCGACGGTCTCACCCACAAATTCGTGATCGCCCTCGCCGACGGGGCGCGGGTGGAGAGCGTCTCCATGCGCACCGAGAAGCGCCTCACCTACTGCGTCTCGAGCCAGGTCGGCTGCGCCCTCAAATGCACCTTCTGCGCCACCGGGCTGATGGGACTCCAGCGCAACCTCACGGCGGGCGAGATCGTGGCGCAGGTGGTCGCGATGGGCGACTTCCACCGCTGGCAGGACGAGAGGTTCAACCTGGTGTTCATGGGCATGGGCGAACCACTCGCCAACTACGAGCCGATGATGGAGGCGATCCGCATCCTCCACGATCCGCGCGGCATCCACCTGGGTGCGCGCCGGATCACGGTCTCGACCAGCGGCGTGGTCCCGCAGATCCGCCGGCTGGCCGAGGAGGGCCTGCCGCTCGGTCTCGCCATCTCGCTCCACGCCACCACGGACGCGCTGCGCGACCGGCTGGTGCCGCTCAACCGCCGCTGGCCGCTCGCGGAACTGCTCCCGTCGGCGCGCGAGTACGGTCGCCGCACCGGCAGGCGCGTGACCCTCGAGTACACGCTGCTCGCCGGGGTCAACGACGGCGAGGAGGATGCGGTGCGCCTCGGCGCCATCGCCCGCGACCTCCCGAGCAAGGTCAACCTCATCCCCTACAACCCGGTGCCGGGACTGGAGTGGAATCGTCCGAGCCCGGAGTCGGTCGATGGTTTCGCGCGATGGCTGTGGCCGATCGCGCCGGCGGTGACGGTGCGCCACACGCAGGGAGGCGAGATATGGGCGGCCTGCGGCCAGCTCGGGGGACTGTCCCCGGCGGCGTGATCCCGGCCCGGGTGTCCCTGCCGTGACCCTCCGCGCCCGCCTGTTCGTGGCGTTCGTCGCTCTGGCGCTGGTCCCCACCGCGCTCTTGACGGCATTCACGCTCGACCGGCTGGGGCGCTCGCTGGAGCTGTGGAACACGCCGGGGGTCGACCAGTCGCTGGAATCGGCGCTCGAAGTGAGCAAGACCGCCATGACGCGCCTCGAGGCCACCGCCCGCGCGCAGACCTCGGATTGGGCCCTCGCGTTGCCGGGCGAGCCGCTCACCACCGCACGCCGCAGCGCCGTGCGCGCCGGATTGCGGGCCGCCGGTCTCGACTTCGTGCAGCTCTACCGGCGCGATCGCGGGCGCTGGCGGCTGGAGGAGGAGGTGCTGCCCGAGGACGTGCTGGCTCCCCGGCCCCTCGACCTCGCGGGCGACCTGGACGAGGCCCTCGCCGCGGGGCGGCCGATCCACTCCGCCCGCGGGGCGCTCGCCGCGGCCGCGCGCATGGAGACCGAGGGCGGCGCGGGCGAATGGGCCCTGACCGCTGGCATGCGGGTGCCGCCCGACTTCTTCGCGCGGGTCGAGCGGGTCCGGAAGGGGGTGGCCTTCCACCACCGGTTCGGCGTGCTGCGCGATGTCTCGCGCACCTACTGGCTGCTGCTGGTGGCGGCGCTGGTGCTGGCACTGACCGGCGTGGCGCTGGTGGTGGCGACCGCGCTGGCGCGGGCGATGACGCGGCCGCTGCGGCAGCTCGAGGGAGCGCTCGAGCGGGTCGCGGCAGGCGAGCTCGAGACCCGCGTGGCCGCCACCGGAGCGCGGGAGCTGCGCACGCTCGGCGAGCGGTTCAACGCCATGACCGCGCGGCTCCTGGCGGCGCGCACCGCCCTCGCCGAAGCCGAGCGCGAGGCGGCCTGGCGCGAGGTGGCGCGGCGGCTCGCCCACGAGTTCAAGAACATCCTCACCCCCATGTCGCTCTCGCTGCACCGGCTGCGCCGGCGCGCCCACCAGGTGCCGGACGAGCACCGCACCGCGGTCTCGGACAGCCTCGCCGCGATGGACCAGGCCCTGGGCGACCTGACCCGTCTCGCCGAGCAGTTCTCGCAGTACGCGCGCCTGCCGGAGCCGCGCTTCGAGCGGCTCGATCTGGCGCAGGTGGTCCGGGACGCCGCACGGCTGCACGAGCCCGAGCGGGTCGCGGTGGCCATCGCCCCCACCACCACACCGCTCCCCGTTTCGGCCGACCGCCTGCTATTGTCGCGGGCCGTGCACAAC
>JBBTLZ010000035.1:20229-35734 GCA_038068435.1 Candidatus Eiseniibacteriota bacterium
CGAGCCCGGACGGCGCGACCGTCGAGGTGCGCGCCGCCGCCGACGGCGGCCAGGCCATGGTCGAGATCCTCGACCGGGGCCCCGGCCTCGCGCCCGAGGTGCGGGAACGGTTGTTCGAGCCCTACATCAGCACCAAGGCCCGCGGCAGCGGTCTCGGGCTCTCGCTGGTGCGCGACATCGCCGTGCGGCACGGCGGCCGCGTGACGCTGACCGACCGTGACGGCGGTGGCGCGCGCGCGTGCCTGAGCCTGCCGCTGCTCGAGGGAGACGGCCGCCCGGCCGGGACCGCGTGAGCGCACGACAACGGCTGGACGTGCTGCTGGTCGACGACGACGCCCGCATCCGCAGCACGCTGCGCGGCGTGCTGGAGGACGAGGGCCACGCGGTGGTGGAGGCCCCCGACGGCGCGCAGGCGCTCGAGGCCCTCGAGAGCCGGTCGTTCGACGCGGTGCTGCTCGACATCAACATGCCGGGCATGAGCGGGCTCGACGTCCTCGTCACCATCCGCGAGATGGCGCCCAGCACCGGCGTCATCATGGTCTCGGGCGAGGGCACCATCGCCACCGCGGTGCAGACGCTCAAGCGCGGCGCGTTCGACTTCATCGAGAAGCCGGTCGACCCCGAGCACCTGTTGCGCGTGCTGGCGCAGGCCGCACAGCTCACCGAGCTGCGGCGGAGCAGCCCACCCGCCGCCGGCGACGACCTCGGCATCCTCGGCCAGAGCCCGGCGATCGCCACCCTCCTCGCCGACATCCGCCGGCTCGCCCCCTCGCAGGCGAAGGTGCTCATCACCGGCGAGAACGGCGCCGGCAAGGACCTGGTCGCCGAGGCCATCCACCGGCTCTCGAAGCGCGCGGACAAGCCGTTCGTGAAGCTCAACTGCGCGGCAATCCCGAAGGACCTGGTGGAGAGCGAGCTGTTCGGGTACGAGAAGGGCGCCTTCACCGGCGCCATGCAGCGCAAGGCCGGCCGGCTCGAGCGCGCCGACAAGGGGACGCTGTTCCTGGACGAGATCGGCGACCTCTCGGCCGAGTCACAGGCCAAGTTGCTGCGGGCCCTCGAGACCGGCGAGGTGGACCGGATTGGTGCCACCGACACCATCAAGGTCGACGTGCGCATCGTCTCGGCCACCAACAAGGACCTCGGCGAGGCGATGGAGAGCGGCGAGTTCCGGCGTGACCTGTTCTACCGCCTGAACGGCGTGCCGCTGCATGTGCCGCCGTTGCGCGAGCGGCGCGCCGATGTCCCGCTGATCGCGAACCACTTCCTCGCCCAGGCGTGCGCGGCCGAGGGAAGACCCGGCAAGCGGCTGACGCCCGAGGCGCTGGCGGTCCTCGAGGAATACCGCTGGCCGGGCAACGTACGAGAGCTGAGAAATCTCATGGAACGGGCGGCCATCCTGGTCGAGGGCCCCGCGGTTCGCGCCGAGGACCTGGCGGCGTGGCTCGAGGCCGGGCCGGCCGCTGAGGAGTCCTCGGGGCTGCGCGGCGAGATCGAGCGGCGCGAGGTCGACGCCATCCGGCGCGCGCTCGAACAGGCCAACTGGAACGTGACCCAGGCCGCAGCCGGGCTGGGGATCGACCGCACGAACCTGCACCGCAAGATGCGCAAGTACGGGATCGCGCGCCGCTGAGTCGCGGCGTGGCTCCGCCACAGTCCGTGGCGAGCGCTCCACAGCGCGCCGAGCGCTGCGGCGGAGCGGTGCCCGCAACCGGCGGCGGGCGCGGGGGCCCGCGCCCCGGAGGCTGGAATGAGCCTTGCCTTTCCTGAGCTGCGCCCCCCGGTCGCTCTGACCCCGGAGATGCCGTGAGATCGCTTCCGATCGTCGTCTTCCTGCTGGCGGCCCTGCTGGCGCCGCCGTTCGCATGTTCCGCCGCCTCGGCGTCGGCGCCTCCGGCGTCCCCCGCGGCGGCGCCCGACACGCTCGAGTTCGCCCCCGCCCCGGCGGACAGCGGCGCGTTCCTCCCGGAGGCCGAGCCCCATCACGCCTCCGAAGCCGACGCGTGGATGCGCGCTCCGTTCGGCGAGGGGCTGCTCACCGATCGCGAGCTGTGGCGCGCGCGCGGCGGCCGCTTCCACAGCGCCCACCTGCTGCTCGACTACAACCGCGTGGACCGGCTGCGTCTCGGGGTCCGCCACCAGATCCAGGTGCCCGAGCCGATGGCGCCGCGGCTCGGGGTCCGCGTCGCATACGCCTTCGGGCGCGAGCGCGTGCTCTACGGATTCCAGCTCGAGCAGCCCCTCGTGCGACCGGGCCGCATCGCGCTCGGAGCTTCGCTGGTGCGCCGCACCGACCACAACGAGCTCCAGCAGGTGGACGATCTCGAGAACACACTGGCGATGCTGCTGTGGCGCTACGACTACCGCGACTACTTCGAGCGCGACGGCCTCGGGGCCTACCTCTCCTGGTACGTGCCCGACTTCTCGACCCTGAGCGTCCACCTGCGGCGCGACCAGTACCGCTCGCTCCCGCTCGATCCGGGCACCCGATCCTGGTTCCATCGCTCGCGCCCGCTGCGCGACAACCCCGCGGTGGACGAGGGCGAGACCCACAGCGCGGTGATCCGCCTCGAGCGCGCCGCGCATGCCAGGCGTCATACCCATGCCGGCGTCCACCACTGGTTCGAGGCGGAGCGGGCGGGGCGCGGACTGGGCGGTGATTTCACCTACACGCGCGTCCTGGGCGACCTGCGCAGCGTGATCCGGCTCTCTCCGGCGACCACGCTGATGCTCCGGGTCGCGGGCGGCCACACGGCCAGCGGCACACTCCCGGTCCAGAAGGAGTTCCCCCTCGGCGGCGTGGACGTCCTGCGCGCCCACGCGTTCGGCCAGTTCCGGGGGGACCAGATGGCGCTCGCGCAGGCCGAGTACACGGTCGGACTCTGGCGTCTGCGCACCGGCGGGTTCGAGGGCGGATTGCACGCGATCGCCTTCGTGGACGCCGGGCAGGCCTGGTTCGACGCGCGGCACCGCTGGGACCTGCGCCGCCAGCACGTCGCGGTCGACGGTGGCTTCGGCCTCGCCACCGGCGAGGACAACCTGCGCGTCTACCTGGCGAAGGACTTGCAAGCCTCCGATTCCGACCTGGTCCTCAGCGTGAGACTGCACCGTCCCTTCTGAGGCCACCGTGCCGACGACGCTCCCCACCCCTGAGGCCACCGTACCGACGACGCTCACCGCCCACAGGCCGGGCCTCGCCGGGCCCTGCCTGGTCGCCCTGGTCGTGGCCGGCGCGCTCGCGGCCGCCGGGGCGGCGTCCGCGTTGGAGCTGGCGGCCGGGACACCGCGCGAGCGGGGCGGCCTCCTGATCGTGGACGCGCGGCTCACCGAGGTGTTCGCGCCGCGGGTGGCCGAGAGCCTCACCCGCGGGATGCCCGCCACGCTCCAGGTGCACGCCGAGCTGTGGCGCCGGCGCAGCGGCTGGTTCGACCGGCTCGAATCCAGCGTCGACGCCTCGGTCCGTATCCGCTACGACGTGTGGACCGACAGCTACCTGCTCGAGCGCCTCGGGGTCGCTCCGATCGTCGTCGACTCCATCGATTCGGCGGCCACGGTGCTCTCCCGCCCGTGGGTGCTGGCGGTCGGGCGCGTGGGACAGCTGTCCGCGAAGGGGCGCTATTACGTGGCGCTCTCGGCCACGCTGCGGCCGCTGACGGTCGAGGACCTGGCCGAGGTGGAAGGCTGGCTCTCCGGCGAGGTGGAGGACAAGCGCCGCGCGGGCTTCGGCGTGATCGCTGAGATCCCGCGCGCGCTGTTCGACGCGGTCCGGAACGTGGCGGGGTTCGGGGACCAGCGCGCCCGCACGGCCTCGGACGACTTCCGGCTCAAGGACCTGTTCCCGGCGAGGTGACGCCGGGGGGTCAGCGGACCCGCGTCACCCGCAGCGCCCCGTTGCCGTCCCGCACCCGGGCGAAGAACACGCCCGCGCCCACCGGGGCGCCGCTGAGGTCGCGCCCGTCCCAGCGCCAGGTGGTGACGCCGACCGCGGCGACCGGCTGCAGCGTGGCGACGCGCCGGCCAGCAAGGTCGTACACCTCGAGCGGGACGGCGGCGCCGCCGGCCCGCGCGAAGCTCACGACGTCGATCGAGGGGTTGGGGTAGCAGGCGAGCGCGCGGCTCACCCAGGGGCCCGCCACGCCTGCGAGGTCGCGCATGAAGTCCGAGAGTCCCGCGACGGTCGCCGGCGCCGCCAGGTTCGGGTTCTCGATGGTGCCGGAGTAGTTGGCGAGCGAGCCGCCGAACAGCGCCCGGAAGTCCTCGGCGAAGATCTCGTGCGGACGGTCCGCGTGCGGGGCGGTCGCGTTGTAGACCGAGACGTCGGTGATCCCGCGGATCTCGCGGTAGTGCGTCCAGGCGTCCGTGTCGGCGTCCGGCATGCGCGCGTACTGGACCACGTGGCCCAGCTCGTGGATGAACTCGGCATGCTGGTGCTCGGGGGTGAGCGGCCGCACACCGGGCGACAGCAGGATGAGCCGGGGCCCGGCCGCCGACTCCAGTCCGTCGCGGCGCGGGTACGGGAGCAGGAACACGTCCGCGGAAACGCTGCCGATCGGGTAGCGCACCGCAGCGAGCGCGGCACGCACCTGGGTCTCCTCGAACGGGTGGAAGCTCCCGTCGCCGGCGTTGGCGATGGCCTCGTCCGCGGTCGAGGTCACGAGCTCGTAGCGCGCGCCGTCGGGGAGCACCAGCCAGAGACGGCCGTCTTGCGCGACGCAGTAGTCGCGGAGCGTCTCGTCGGGGCCGTGGAGGGTGAGGCCGGAGGCGTCGCTCGCGGCCGGCAGCTCCGAGCCGTGCGCGGCGACGACGAGGAGGGCGGCACCGAGTACTGTGCCCAGTAGTCCGAGGGCGGTGCGGCGGAGGAAGGCGACGGGCTCCATCGCCACCACCGAAACGCCACAAGCGTGCCACTGGTGCGCTCCGCCCGCACCCGCGCCGGGTTCCCTGGCCCGTTCCGGAACCCATTGCGCGCCAGCGGTTTCATCGGCTGGGACGAAGCCGGACCGGAGCCGTTCCGGGCGGCCGGGATCATCCGGCGACGGTCAGGATGGGTGAGTTCCCCCACGCCGGACCGATCCCTGGGAGAGGACCCACAAGCTTTCCCCTCCCCGCGGCGCGGAGGGCGCGATGTCCAGGTGGACGCGGCGGCCGGCCGGGGCGGGTGCCCCGCGCCCGTCGCTAGGGCGTCACGGGTGGTGGGATCGAGCCCGACGCACCCCCCGGGGTCACGGACGCATGACCGCGCCAGACGACCTCGCGCGGCCGCGTGCCGAAGCGCGAGAGCAGGAAGGCCCCGGTGCCCAGGGTGCCCAACCCGAGCAGGAGCAGCACCCCCGAGAGCGACAGGAACAGCGACGCCGGACGCGCGACGCCGTTGCCGGCCATCAGCGCCGTGCCGGCGGCGAGCAGGATGGCGACGAACAGCGTGCCGACGAGCAGCGGCGTCATGAGCCCGTTCGCGAGCGAACGGCGGGTCAGGCGCGCGCCCAGCACGCAGGTGGCGGCGAGCTGGCCCGCATAGCCCATCAACACGTAGACCATCGGCAGCAGGATCCCGAGCGGGATCCCGATCACGGTGATACAGAGCAGCACCAGGGCCACGAAGAACCCCGGCAGCGAAAGCACGCCGAGGAAGAACGACGCGGCGGGCCGGCGCTCCACGACCGTCGCGACGCGCAGCATGCCGGTCGGGAACAGGAGCGCGAAGATCCAGCCCATGAACATCGAGACCAGCCAGCCGGCGGCGACGGCGAACATCAGGACCGAGAACCCGGGGAGTCCCCAGGTGATCGGGGAGAACCCGAGCTGGACACTCTCGCCGTTGATGGTCACGCCCTCGGCCTGGTCGAGCCCCCCGCCGATGCTGACCACGTCGCCCTCGACCCTGGCGCCGCTCTTCAGGTGGACCGAACCGAACACCGCCACCACGTCGCCGGAGACCTCGCCCTCGACCGTCACCGAACCGAACACCGCCACCACGTCCCCGTCCACGAGCTTCCCGGCCGGCACGTGGGCGTCGGACCAGAGGCGCACGATCCCGGCGCCCCCGGCGTCGACCTCGAGCACGCCGCCGCCGGCGCGGACCCGGTCGCGGATGCGGTCGCGGATGCGCTGCCGGACGCGGTCGCGCGCCGAACGGTCGGAGGCGCCCCCGGACCACTCGAGCGTGGTGTCCCGCGACCCGCCGCGCTCGACGACGATGCCCCGGTCGCTGATGCTGATGCGGCGGACGCTGCCGCCGCTGTCGGCCACGGCGGATACGCGCACGCGCGCGGCCACGGCCGACGGCGCGGCGGCGAGACCGGCCAGTGCCACCAGTGCCACCAGCGCGCCTAGCGCCACGCTCCGGGCGCGCCCGGCCGGCTCAGAACGCCAGGATGCCGACATGACGGTTCCGTCTCACCACGCGGGCCGGACGCGGCCGCATCCACCACAGCAGGAGCGCGCAGGTGGCCGCCGCGGCCCACAGTGCGGCCGCCACCATCGGATCGGTCGCCAGCAGGCCGAAGGCGCGCGCGACCGGCACCACCCACCCGCCGAGGAGTTCCACCACGCCCCAGCCGCGCTGCACGCTCAGCGTGGTCGCGGTGATGGCGTCGAGGGCGAACAGGCCGGTGTCGATCAGACGGCCGTAGGCGGCGGACACCAGCCGCCCCAGCCAGACGTGGGACTCAGGCCGCACGATCCACGAGATGAAGGCGAAGGTGGTGACGGCCGACACCGCGGTGTAGCACCAGCCCACCAGCGTGACCTGGCGGCGGCGGACGCGGGAGGGCACCACGCGGTCGAGGATGCGCTCGGTCAGCGCCGGCCCCGGATCGGACACGCCGGTTACGCGCAGCGAGGCGTAGAGCGAGTCGTACCCCTTCCGCTCGGCCGCGCAGCGGGTACAGCCGACCAGGTGGCGCTCGAAGGCACGGGCGGCCTCGCCACTCAGCTCGCCGTCCAGCCAGGGCTCGATGCGTTCGCTCTCGGGACAGCGGTTCATGGCGTCTCGCCTTCGATCCGGGCCTTGAGCAGCGCGCGCGCCCGGTGGATCCGGGCCTTCACGGTGCCCAGCGGCAGGTGCAACGCTTCGGCGATCTCCTGGTACGACAGGTCCTGCTGGTGGCGGAGGATTACCACGATCCGGTAGTGCGGCGGCAGCGAGGCGATCAGGTCCGCGGCGCGCCGCTCCTCCTCGGCGTGGGTGGCGACCTCGTCGGGCTTGAGCCCCGGGTCCTCCACCTCGATCTGGTACTCCTCCTCCGAATCCCGCTCGCGCCGGGTCAGCGAGATGGGGCTGACCTTGCGCCGGCGGATGTGGTCGATGCACAGACGCGACGCGATCGTGAACAGCCAGGCGGCGAACGAGCGGGTGGGATCGTACCGGGAGAGCGCCCGGAACATCCGGACGAAAGTCTCCTGGGTCAGGTCCTCCGCGTCTGCGGCCCGCCGCACCATCCGCAGGGCCAGCGAGTAGACCTGCGCCTGGTACCGCTCGACCAGCTCCCGGTACGCCTTCTCGTCGCCCGCGAGACACCGCCGGACGAGGCCAGCCTCCTCCCCGCTCACGGGGTCGCGGCCTTCAGATCCGCTTACGCGCGGCGGCGCCGGCGGGTTTCATGACGCGGCACCTTACGCAGGGGCCGCGGGACGGGTCAAGGCAGCGGCCGCGATGCCTTATGCACGGTCGGGACGCCTTGACTCGCCCCGGAACGCCACCTTAAGGTTTCGGGCCCATGACCGAGATCGAGAGCCTGCGCGCGCGAGAGATCCTCGATTCACGGGGCAACCCGACGCTCGAGGTGGATTGCCGGCTCGCGGGCGGCACACTGGGCCGGGCCGCGGTCCCCTCCGGGGCATCGACCGGCGAGCACGAGGCCGTCGAGCTGCGCGACGGCGACCTCGCCCGGTACGGCGGCAAGGGCGAGCAGAAGGCCGTGCGCCACGTGAACGAGACGATCGCGACGCGCCTCAAGGGCGTGGACGCCCGCGACCAGAAGCGCGTGGATGCCCTGCTCATCGAGCTCGACGGCACGCCCAACAAGAGCCGACTGGGGGCCAACGCCACCCTCGGCGTCTCGCTGGCTGCCGCGCGGGCGGCCGCCAACGCGCTCGGGCTCCCGCTCTATCGCCACCTCGGGGGTAGCGGCGCCCGCACGCTCCCGGTGCCGCTCATGAACGTGCTGAACGGCGGCAAGCACGCGGACAACAACGTGGACCTGCAGGAGTTCATGATCGTGCCGCTCGGCGCGCCCTCGTTCCGGGAAGCGCTCCGCTGGGGGAGCGAGGTGTTCCACGGTCTCGCGAAGGTGCTCAAGAAGCAGGGGCTCGCCACGGCGGTGGGCGATGAGGGCGGGTTCGCCCCCGACCTCAAGTCCAACGAGGAAGCACTCAAGGTGCTGGTCGAAGCGATTGGCAAGGCCGGCTACCGACCGGGCGAGCAGGTCGCGCTGGCGCTCGACCCGGCGGCGAGCGAGTTCTACGATGGCGGCGCCTACCTGCTGGCGGGCGAGGGCGGACGGCGGCTGCCCGCGGCCGGCATGGTGGACTACTACGCCGACCTGTGCTCGCGCTATCCGATCGTCAGCATCGAGGACGGGCTGGCCGAGGACGACTGGGATGGCTGGAAGGCCCTCTCGGCGCGGCTCGGTGACCGCGTGCAGCTGGTGGGAGACGACCTGTTCGTGACCAACGTGGCGCGCCTGGAGCGCGGCATCCGCGAAGGCGTGTGCAATTCCATCCTCATCAAGCTGAACCAGATCGGCACCCTGACCGAGACGCTGGCGGCCATCGACACCGCCCACCGCGCGGGCTACACCGCGGTCATCTCCCACCGTTCGGGAGAGACCGAGGACACGACCATCGCCGACCTGGCGGTGGCGACCAACGCCGGGCAGATCAAGACCGGGTCGCTCTGCCGGACCGATCGGGTCGCGAAGTACAACCAGCTGCTGCGCATCGAGGAGGAGCTGGGGGACGCCGCGCGCTATCCGGGGCGCGCGGCGTTCCCGGCCATCCGCTAGTCGACGGGCGCCGCGGGATGCGGCCGGGACGGCCGGCGAGGATCCGAGCGTCGGGCCGTGCACCGGCCGGGGGACAGGGAAGTCATGCGCGACATCGGACGTCGCATCCAGCGCTACCGCCTCTCACGATACGGCGCCCCTCAGGGCGCCCTGCCCCGCCCGCCGCGCTGGCTGTGGATCGCGGCGGCCCTGTGGCTCGCCTGGGTGGGGTTCCTCAGCGAGCACAGCCTCTACCGCATCTGGCGCATGGGTGCGGAGAACACCCGCGCGCAGCGGGAGCTGGAGGAAGCGCGGCGCGAGATCGCGCGGCGGGACCAGGATGCGCGCGACCCGAAGACACGGCTCCGGGACGTCGAGCGGGCGCTGCGCCACGAGGGATTCGCCCGGCCCGGCGAGATCATCTACCGCATCGAGGGCGGTCGGTCGGACAGTCTCGCGCGCTGAAACCGTCTAGAAACCGATCCCCACCGCCATGCGGAAGCCGGCGCCCCCCACGTCGAGCGTGAGCGGCTGGCCCTGCGGGTTGGGGAACGGTTGGCCGGTCTCCTCGTTCACCAGATTCCGGACCTGATTGCTGCGGTAGAGCCCGCTCAGCAGCACCGAGTACCGGCTGGCGAAGAAGAGATGTACGCCCACCTCGCCGTAGTAGCCGGGACCATCGTTGGTGCCTGTGATCTTGAAGGTCGGATCGGGCGAAACCCCGGACGCGTCCGCCTGGATGCTCGCCCGGTTGTAGACCACGCTCATGAACCCGCCGCCCACGTATGCGCGCGCCTGGAAGTCGCCCTGGTTGTAGGGTTTGAGGTAGTAGGCGGCGCCCGCGTGGAGCGGGACCGAGGTGATGTGGGCGCTCACGGTGATGCTCTGACGGATGCCCGGCAGGTACTCCTGCGAGGTGCTCTTCCTGATCTGGCCCACGCCCGCACTCACGGCGAGGTTCTGGCGCACGAAGTAGCGCAGCTCGGCATCGAACAGCCACGAGAACTTGATCCTATCGAGCGGCGCGAGGCCGCGGGACTCCAGCTCGGTGCGGTTGGTGTTGTCGATGAGCGAGTTGAAATCGGCTGCCCGGAGCTGGGTGGGCACGGCCGAAAGGACGACGTTGAAGCGATGGACCTCCGCCGCTGCCGTGGCGACCGGAACGCGCCAGGCAAGGGCGAGGAGCAGGACCGCCGGCACGACAGCGAGCCGGATGCGCATGGACGTGAGACCTCCCCGCGGATGGGTCGAATACGTTGGAAACAGGTCACCTGGCCCGGTCGAGGCCGCGCAGCATAGCCACCGCACCCGCCCGGCGCAACCCGCGAGATGACCCGCGAGATGACCCTCGCAAGATGACCCCGCGCGGTCGCGCGGCGTCCCCCATCGCTTGACACGGAGCGTCGGGCGCCGCTAGTGTGCACCCGTTGATGCGGGGTGGAGCAGCCTGGTAGCTCGTCGGGCTCATAACCCGAAGGTCGCTGGTTCAAATCCAGCCCCCGCTACCACGTCGCCCCGGCAGGACCTCCTGCCGGGGCGAGACCATTTCCCGCCCGTGCCACCCACCGGGAGGGCACCGCCGCGCAGCCCGAGCGCGGCGGGCGGTGGATCAACCTGTGCCGCCCGCCGGACCCGCGCCGGCCGCACCATCCCGCGCTGCAGCCTCGGCGGCGTCCGCGCGCCGCTCGCCCCTCACCCACGCGAAGAAGACGAAGGTCATCACCACCCAGTAGAAGAGACCGCCGGGCACCCACATGATGATGCCGCCCAGCCGCTGGTCGTCGAGCGGCGTGAGGCCCCAGACACGCGGGGAGCCGCTGTACCAGGGGTAGAGCACCACCTCGGCCAGGGTGATGAGGGCCGCCACCGCCATCATCGGGATGCCGATCAGGAACAGGTAGAGCATCTGCCCGCCGTACGACATGCGCGGCAGCTCGCGCAGCGGGCCCAGCACCGGCCACCACAGGATCACGGCCGTCACCATGAACTGCAGGTGGGTGGCGATGTGCACGTTGTGGTTGCGCATCATCAGGTCGTAGGCCGGCTGCAGGTGCCAGCCCGTGAACGACAGCGTGTAGAGGCTGAACGCCACGGCCGGACGCGTCAGCACCCGCGCCGTGGCCTGCGCCCAGCGCGGCCGGACCAGCGGCCGCAGCGCGAACGCGGGCAGGCCGAGCAGCAGCAGCGGCGGCATCAGCTGGGTGAGGATCAGGTGCTGCACCATGTGCACGCTGAAGAGGTAGTAGTCGCTCAGGTCGTGGACGGGTCCGTTGAGCGCCAGGAAGGTGACCAGGAGCCCGGAGAAGAACGAGGTCACCTGCCAGCCGGTGGCGCGCTCGGTCAGCCCCGAGCGACGGCGCATCGGCCCGATCGCCCAGAGGTAGAGCGCCGCCAGGATGGCGAGGCCGATGATGGTGCTGACGTGGTTTTCCCAGCGGTGCCAGTCGAACGGCGGGATCAGCCGCCCGAAACGGTCGAGGGCGGGCCTGACCAGCAGTGAATCGGGGAGGTGGAGGATCAATGACGGCTCTTAGAAGACTCCGAACAGCTTCATGAGGGCGAGGATGACGGCGGCCGCGATCGCCATGGGCACCACGAACAGCCACGAGAACAGCCGGTGGTCGAACTTCAGGTGCATGTAGAACATCGCCACCAGCGAGAACTTGAGCGCGGACAGGGTGAGCAGGCTGGGGACGAGCACCGGCCTCATCTGCGGGATGTAGAAGATCGCCACCTCGACCGCGGTGATCACCGTGAGCACGACCGCGATCGCCAGGTACTCCTTGGCGCCGGGGTGCGAGTGCTCCTGAGGTCCGGAAGGGTGTCCCTGCTCTGCCATGTCGCCTCCGCTACTGGATCAGGTACACCAGGGTGAAGATCGCGATCCACACGACGTCGACGAAGTGCCAGTAGAGGCCGGCGATCTCGACGTCCAGCGCCTTCTCCTTCGGGATCTTGCCGCGCACCGCGAGCGTGAACAGCGTCCAGAGCCAGATGACGCCGACCGTCACGTGCGTCCCGTGGAAGCCGGTCAGTACGAAGAAGGTGCAGCCGAACAGGTTGGTCTGGAGCGTCAGGCCCTTGTAGAAGAACTCGGTGAACTCGTAGCACTGGCCGCCGACGAAGGTCATGCCGAGCAGCGCCGTGGCGGCGAGCCAGATGGCGCCGCCGCGCTGGTTCCCCCGCTGGATGGCGGCCAGCGCGAGCACCATCGTCAAGCTGCTCATCAGCAGCACGAAGGCGCTGAGGGAGGTGAAGGGGATCGCGAAGATCTCGCGCGGGTGCGGGCCCACCTGGTCGCGGCCCCGGTAGACGAGGTAGGTCGCGATCAGCGACCCGAAGAACATGCACTCCGAGCCCAGGAACGCCCAGAACAGCATCTTGCGGCTGTTGAGGCCGGTGCTGGTGCGGTGCTCCCCGTGCGGGGCGGCGTGAGCCGCGAGGTCGGCGACGGCCAAGTCAGGCTCCTTCCGGCTGGGTGACGCGGTCTAGTGACATGGCTCGAACGCCCACGAATAGATCCCCACCAGCATGATCGCGAGTCCGGGGATGCCGACCCACCACCCGAAAATCATCCCGCCCAGCAGCAGCGTCATCCCGAGGGCGGAAACGGCCGGCCAGATCGAGTTCGGCGGCATGTGGATGGGTCCGCGGATCTGGTTCACGGCGCGCGTGACCTCCGCACCGTCCTTCGCCCACAGCGGATCGAGACCGTGGACCGTGGGCACCGTGCCGAAGTTGTGGACCGGCGGCGGCGAGGGGGTCGCCCACTCGAGCGTGGCGCCGCCCCACGGGTTCGACCCCGCGGGCGCGCCCCGGCGGGCGCTGGAGAGGAAGTTCCAGATGAAGACCAGTAGCGACACGGCGATCCCGAACACGCCGATGGTGGAAATCAGGTTCATCGTGTCGAAGCCCATGTTCGGCGCGTAGGTGTAGACGCGGCGGGGCATCCCCAGCAGCCCGACGAAGTGCATCGGGAAGAACGACACGTTCATGGAGAGGATCGTCAGCCAGAAGTGCAGCTTGCCCAGGCCTTCGTTCATGAGCCGGCCAGTCATCTTGGGGAACCAGTAGTAGAGACCCGCGAAGATCCCCAGCATCGAGCCGCCGAACAGCACGTAGTGGATGTGGGCGACCACGAAGTAGGTGTCGGTCTGCTGCAGGTCGGCGGGCGGCGACGCGTGCATGAACCCGGACAGCCCTCCCATGATGAACATCGAGATGAACCCGATCGCAAACAGCATCGCGGTCTTGAGCTCGAGCCGACCGCCCCACATGGTCGCGATCCAGTTGAAGATCTTCACACCGGTCGGGATCGCGATGAGCATGGTGGTGAGCGCGAAGAACGAGTCGGCGATGGGCCCGAGTCCCACCGCGAACATGTGGTGGCTCCACACCCCCCAACCCATGAAGCCGATGAAGATGCCCGAGTACACGACGACCGGGTAGCCGAACAGGGGCTTGCGCGAGAAGGTCGGCAGCACCTCCGAGACGATCCCCATCGCCGGCAGGATCAGGATGTAGACCTCGGGGTGGCCGAACAGCCAGAACAGGGGCTGCCACAGCACCGGGTCGGCGCCCATCGCCGGCGCGTAGAAGTTGGTGCCGATCAGCCGGTCGAAGAGCAGGAACACCAGCGCGACGGTGATGATCGGGAAGGCGAAGATCATCAGGAACGAGGTCACCAGCGTCATCCACACGAACAGGGGCATGCGCATGAGCTTCATCCCGGGCGCCCGCATGTTGACGATGGTGATGATGAAGTTGAAGCCGGCGGCGAGCGAGGCGATGCCGAGGATCTGGAGCCCGATCGCCCAGAAGTCGACGCCGTGCCCGGGCGAGAACTGCGACGACGTCAGATTCGAGTAGCCGAACCAGCCGACATCCGGGGCGCCGCCGAGGAAGAAGCTCAGGTTGAGGAAGATCGCACCGAACAGGAACACCCAGTAGCTGAACGCGTTGAGCCTCGGGAAGGCCACGTCGCGCGCGCCGATCATCAGCGGGACGAGGTAATTGAAGAAGCTCGCCGAGAGCGGCATGACCGCGAGGAAGATCATGGTCGTTCCGTGCATCGTGAACAGCTGATTGAACACGTCGGGACTGACGAAGGTGTTCTCCGGCCGGGCGAGCTGGATGCGCATCACGATCGCCTCAAGACCGCCGATCAGGAAGAAGATGAACGCGGTCACTCCGTAGAGCGCGCCGATGCGCTTGTGGTCGACGGTCGTGATCCAGCCCCAGAACCCCGTCGCGGGCGCGGCGGGCGCGGCCGCGGTGATTGGTGCGGTGGTGGTGGCCATGGCTCTCCTTGTCTTCGCTCTCGCCCGCGCTACTTCAGGCTCTGCAGATACGCCACCACGGCGGCGATCTGATCGGGGTTCAGGCCGAGATTGAGCATCGTCGTCCCTGGCTTGCGCTGCTGCGGGTTCGCCAACCACTTCGCCATGTTCTCGGCGTCATTCGGGTAGATCGAGCCGGCGATGGTGCTGCGCGTCCCGATGTGCGTCAGGTCCGGGCCGAGGATACCGGGCGAGACGCCCCGGATCGTGTGGCAGGCCACGCAGCCCACCTCGAGGTACACCTGCTTGCCCCGGCCGGCGAGCGAGCCGCTGTCCGGCTCGACCGGCGGCGCCTGCTGCGCCGCCGCCCACGCCTGAAAGTCCTCCGGGGTCTGCACCAACAGCTTCATGCGCATGTTGGCGTGCGAGACACCGCACAGTTCCGCGCACTGCCCGGGGAACTCGCCGACGCTGTCGGGGGTGAACCACATGTGGTTGACGCGGGTCGGGACCAGGTCACGCTTGCCGCCCACGGCCGGGAACCAGAAGCTGTGGATGACATCGGCGGTCTCCAGCGACACCGCAACCGCGCGCCCCACGGGCACGTGCATCTCGCTGGCGGTGGTGATGCCGTACTCGGGGTACTGGAACTCCCACCACCACTGGTGTCCGACCACCTTGACCTCGAGCGCGCCCGCGGGTGGCTTCGCCTGCGTCTTGAAGATCGTGAGCACCGTGGGTACGGCGACGAATGCGAGGATCAGCGCCGGGGCGATGGTCCAGGCCACTTCGAGCATCGTGTTGCCATGGACCGGCTTGGGATCCAAAGCCCCCGGTCGGCTGCGGAAGCGCACCACCGTCACGATGAGGGCCGCCTCGACCAGCACGAAGATGACAACCACCCAGAACACGAGTGTCTCGAGCAGGTGCTGGATGCCGCGGGCGTAGTCGGATTGGGGGTGCAGGGTGCTCTGCGGGTAGTCCCGGAGCGCGCACCCGCCGAGCGCGAAGGCGCCGAGGATCAGCAACCCCGCCGCGAGACGCAACAGCAAGGCCGGGTTGAGCTTTCGAACCGCCATGGACTCCCCTCGGGGGTGGTCGGAGGGAAAGAGGAATCGTCTTCGGTCAAAAGGCCGCGCGGCAACCTAGCATGACGCGCGGGCGGAGTGAAGCGGCGAAATGCCGGAGGGTGCACGACACAGGAGTTGCATTGCCGGGAACAGTCGCTCCGCGGTAGTCTTC
>JBBTLZ010000036.1:0-5324 GCA_038068435.1 Candidatus Eiseniibacteriota bacterium
ACGAGAGCGCGTTCAGGGCGTTGAACAGGAAGTGCGGCTGCACCTGCGCGTGCAGTGCCCGCAGCTCGGCGCGCGTGGCCGCCTCGCGCAGCTCGACCGCGCGCAGCTCGGCGGCGCCGCGCTGCTCCTGCAGCGCCAGGTTCTCGAGCCGGAGGCCGGCCTGCATGAGCAGGTTGTCGACCGCGCCGCGCGCGTGCTCGGACAGCTACTCGCCCGCCGCAAGCCGTGGCGGCCCCGCCTCGCGCCACTCGAGCGCCACCTGCCGCCCGAGCCCGCGCGTCAGCGCCGCCTCGACCGACGCCCGCGCGTCGTCGCGGTCCAGCGCCTGCAGCAGCTCGCGGCCGGCCTGATCGAGCGCCGCCCGCAGCGCCATCGGGTCGCGGCGGAACAGCCGGTCGAGCCCGCGCTGCAGCCGCTCGCGCAGCGGCGCGAACACGAACGCCACCACCAGCGCCGCCACCACGTTGATCACCAGCGCCTGCTCGCCGGTCATCGCCGCGAACATGCGCTGCCCCATGAGCACGATGGCGATGTAGAGCGCCGCCACCACGCCCGACAGCAGCGCGTAGGGGAGCCCGCGCTCGAGCAGGCGCCGCGGGTCGAACACCGGGTCGCGCGCGATCAGAAACGCCATGACGAACGGCGTGAACAGCAGGCCGAAGCTCACCACCGTGAGCAGCAGCCGATAGAACGGGAACTGGAGCAGCGCGGAGAAGGCCTCGTTCTCGAGCGCCCATCCGGTCGCGGCACCGAGCAGCAGGAACAGCGCCACCAGCAGCGCCAGCACCCGCTGGCTGCGCGAGGGCTGCCAGTCGCCGCGGCCGGCGCGGCCGTAACGCTCGACGATCGCGATCACGCCGATCGCCATCGCCACGGTCTGGAACACGCCGAACTGCTGGCTGTTGAGCTTGCCCGCCGCGACCAGCTGCCACACGAAATAGAGCGGCGCGACGTAGCCCGCGACGACCAGCCATGCCCACGCGCTGCGCCACACCTGGCCGGCGCGCCAGCGGGGGCGCGGGAACACCGCCATGAAGTGCATGAACGTGGCCGGCGCCCAGCACACCAGCCAGCCATAGAAAGCGACGTACTGCTTGAACAGGCCGGCCGGCACGATCTCGGGGTTGCGGTAGATCTCGTGCACCACCGAGACGGCCTGGAGATTCGCGAACAGCAGGAACACCCAGGCGGTGCCGAGGTCGGCCCGGCGCCAGACCAGCACGAACGCGACCAGAGGTGCTGCCACCACCGCCGTGAGCGGCACCAGCAGCACGCGCAGGCGCTGCCACGGCGAGAGGTGCACCGGGGGCATGATGACCCGCATGGGCAGGCCGGCGCGCTCGAAGTCGAGCGTGAACGCGTCGCGCGGCAGCGGGGCGCGCGGTGCGGAGGGACGCAGCCGCGGCGGCTTCATGCGCTCGCCGTTCACGGCGATGAGCACGTCACCGGGCCTGAGCAGGCCCTGCGCGGGCGGGCCGATCACGCGGTCCACCCGGGGCAGCCCGCGCGCGGCGTCGAGGGTGAGTGAGACGCCGAGGCGCGGGTAGGGCGTGTGGGTGAGGAGGCGGGGCGCCGCGAAGGCGAGGGCGACCACCACCCCCACCACCGCCAGCACGCGGCGGACGCGGAAATCTTGTATCACGACGCGACTCTCCCACACGGCCGGGACCGGCTCAACCGGACGCCGCGCCCCCGGTGGCGCGGTCCGTACCCTTCAGGTTAGCGGCGCGCGCGCGTGGGCTTCCCACGCCACCCGACCGGCGCGGCAACCGGACGACGAGCGCGGCCGGGACGCCACGCCGACCGTCCACGGGCCCTCGCCATGTGCGCGGGGAAAGCCGCCTCCCCTCCGCGCCCCCCTGTCAGGACTCTGTGCGGCAGCCAAATTGCTATGTCGAAGAAACACCGTGCTGGCCTATACTCGGCCGCTGCTTCGGGACTGCGGTCCCTCGCGGGTCACGACCCTGTACCGTCCGCGCGGCGCGAGCTGAGGATCCCAGCGGCGCCGCGTCCCGGCTTAGTGGAGGTCTCTCCTTGAAGCTCCTGAGCACCGTCGCCCTCGTCCTCACGCTGGCGGGCGCCCCACCGGCGGCCGCGCAATCGCCCGCCGCGCCCCCGCCGCCCGCGAAGCCGTCCTCCCCGCCGCCCGCCGCATCCCAGCGCCTCGACGGCATCGCCGCCGTGGTCAATAACCAGGTGGTGCTACAGAGCGACGTCGAGGAGCAGCTCTATCTGTTCCTGATGCGCGCCCAGACCGAGGTGGACTCCTCCACGGTCGACACGCTGCGGATCCAGATCCTGAATCAGCTCATCGACGAGAAGCTACTCGTGGCGGAGGCGCAGCGGCTCGGCCTCACCATCTCCGAGGCGGAGGTCAACCGGCAGGCGCAGGAAGGGCTGAAGGAGACCAGGGGACGGTTCGACACCCCGGCCGCATTCCAGCAGCAGCTGCGCAAGGAGAACATGACCGAGGAGAAGCTCCTCGAGAAGTTCCGCGACGAGGCTCGCCGGCAAGCGCTGGTGTCGCGACTGGTGTCGAAGCAGATCCCCCGCCGCCAGCCCACACCGGTGGAGGCGGAGAGCTACTTCAAGGCGCACAAGGACAAGTTCCCCAAGGCGCCCGCCGAGATGCGGCTGTCGGTGATCCAGATCCCGGCCACGCCGGACTCCGCCGCCGAAGCGCAGGCGAAGGCCCGCGCCGAGTCCATCCGCAAGCGCATCGGCGGCGGCGAGAAGTTCGCCAAGGTGGCCGCCGAGGTCTCGGACGACGAGACCTCCGGGCGCTCGGGCGGCGACCTGGGCTACCTGGTGCGCGGCAGCATGGACCCCGCCTTCGAGAAGGCGGTGTTCTCGCGCAGGCTGAACACCGTCGGGGACCCGGTACGCACGGTCTACGGCTGGCACGTCCTCGAGGTGCTCGACCGCGACACCCTGAAGACCCGCGCCGGCCGTGACAGCCTCGACCGCGACGGGAAGCCGCTGATCGAGGCGCACGTGCGCCACGTGCTGGTGCGGGTACCGCTCACCGACGACGACGTGGAGCGCTCGCGCCAGCTGGCGGTGAGCGTGCGCGCGCAGGCGGTCGCCGGGAAAGACTTCGGGGCGCTCGCGAAGCAGTACAGCCGCTATGCCGGCCCGCGCAGCGAGGACGGCGACATCGGCTTCCTGCCCCTCTCCACCCTCCAGCCCAACATCCGCGCCGGGCTCGATACCGTGCAGGTCGGCGGCGTGAGCGAGGTGTTGATCAACCAGGCGGGCTTCAACGTCTTCCGGGTCACCGAGCGCAAGGCGGAGCGCGAGTACGCGCTGGAGGAGATCAAGGACGAGCTGACGGGGGTGGTGAGTGAGATGCAGTTCCGCGAGAAGCTCGAGGAGTGGGTCAAGGGCCTGCGCGCGAAGGCACACATCCAGATCAACAAGTCCTGAGCCCCGTCCGGGCACGTTCCAGCGTCCCCGGAACCCGACCCGATGCGATTCGACCTCGCGCTGTCCGAGCTGCGGCTGTTCAAGAGCCGCTCGCAGGCGAGCCTCGCCATCCAGGACGGCACGGCGCTGCTGAACGGCGAGCTGGTGAAGCCGAGCCACGGCGTGAGGCCCGGCGACCGCATCACGGTGGTCGGCCCGACCGGACGGCGCACCTGCGAGGTGATCCGCCTCCCGCACCCGTCGCTCAGCCGCGCGGCGGCCCGCGAGCTCCTGCGCGAGATACCGCAAGCGGGAGCGCGGGGATGACCGTCGCGGGCGGCACCGGGCCCCGAACCCTCGCGGGCCGCGATTCGGGCGGCACCCGGCCCAGAGCACCGGCATCGTAAGGAGGCGTCATCCGCCCCCGTCCCCCACGGGCACCGGATCACCCGCTCCCCGCCTCCGCCACTCGGGCCGCCGCACGAGAGGGATCATGCCGCGTCTTCGCCACTCCTGGACCGTGCTGCTTCTGCTGCTCCTCACCGGCTGCACCTCGGGCCTCAAGCGGCCGGTGGTGAGCGCCGAGCTCGAACCCGACGCCAGGGGCGTCCAGCGCGTGGTCGTGAACATGCACAGCTTCTATTTCGAGCCCAACCGGATCGTGGTGCGCGCCGGGCATCCGGTCGAGCTGATTCTCAAGAACCGCGCGAAGCTCATCCCCCACAACTTCACCATCGCCGACTCGTCGCTGGCGATGAGCGAGGGCGCCTGGCTGGGCACCGGCCACCTGAGCTTCACGCCGAAGACCCCGGGCAGCTACGCGTTCTTCTGCCTCGTGGACCATCACGCGAACAAGGGGATGACCGGGACGCTCGTCGTCCTGCCATGACGCCGCGCCTGGTGGCGCTCGCCACCGCCGTCCCGCCGCACACGGTCGCGCAGCAGCAGGTGAAGGCATTCGCGCGCAACCTGTTCCGCGAGGTGCTGCGCGAGGACGACGACCGCCTGCTGGCGGTGTTCGACCACGCGGGGATCCGCTGCCGGAACCTGTGCGCCCCGCTCGACTGGTTCGCGACCGATCACAGCTTCGCCGAGAAGAACGCGCTCTACGTCGAGCATGCGGTGCGGCTCGGCCGCGAGGTCGCGGAGCAGGTGATGGCGCAGGCCGGCCTCGGACCGGCGGACATCGACCACCTGGTGTTCGTCTCCTCGACCGGCATCGCCGCGCCGACCGTGGATGCGCGGCTGGTCAACGTGCTCGGCCTGCGCGGCGACCTCCGCCGCACGCCCATCTGGGGCCTGGGATGCGCGGGCGGCGCGGCGGGGCTCGCGCGGGCGCGCGAGTTCGCGCTGGCCGACCCTGGTGCTCGCGTGCTGCTGATCGCCCTCGAGCTGTGCAGCCTCACCTTCCAGCGCAACGACCTCTCCAAGCGCAACCTGGTCGCCGCCTCCCTGTTCGGCGACGGCGCCGCGGCGGCGCTGGTGGCCGCCGATGACCGGCCGGCGGCCCGCAACGGCCACCGCCCGCTCGACCTCGTCGCCTCCTCCAGCACCTTCTGGCCCGACACGCTCGATGTGATGGGCTGGGAGGTGGACGGCGCCGGGCTCCACGTCATCTTCGCCCGCGACATCCCCACCATCGTGCGCGAGCGCGTGCGTCCGGGGCTCGAGGCATTCCTCGGCCGCCACGCCTTGACGCTCGAAACACTCGACCACGTGGTCGCGCACCCGGGCGGCATGAAGGTGCTGGCCGCCTACCAGGAGGCGCTGGGTCTGCGGGAGGGCGCGCTCGGCCACGCGCGCGCGGTGCTGCGCGACCACGGCAACATGTCGTCGCCCACCTGCCTGTTCGTGCTGCAGCGCTTCCTCGCGGCGCAGGCGATCGGCCCGGGGGAGACGGCGGTGCTCTCGGCGCTCGG
>JBBTLZ010000037.1:0-24669 GCA_038068435.1 Candidatus Eiseniibacteriota bacterium
GCGCGGCAGTATAGGGCCCGGTGCGCGCGAGGTTCAACCGCGCGCCACGACGCGCCCGCCGCCCGCCGCCCGGCGCCCGGCGCGCGCGCGGCGACACGGCCGGTCATCACGCTCCACCCGCCACACGCCGCACCTCCGCCGCCACCTGCTCCGGCCTCAGCTCCACCATGCAGCGGAAGTGCCGCTTCGGGCACGCCTCGCGGCCGTGCAGCGTGCAGGGCTGGCACGCCTCGTGGCGGCACAGCACCGCGTGCCCTTCGCCCACCGGCGCGAAGCCCAGCTCGGGCGCGGTGCTCCCGAACATCGCCACCACCCGCACTCCCCGCGCCGCCGCCAGGTGCATGAGGCCGGTATCGCCCGCGACCGCGCAGGAGCAACGCGAGAGCAGGGCGGCCACGCGCGGCAGGCGTTCCATGCACCAGCGGCAGTCACGGTCGAGCGCCACCTTCGCCGCCAGCGTGCGCACGCGCTCGCGGTCGGCCTCGAGGCCGAAGTACAGGAGCCGATGCCCGGCCGCGCGCAGGCGCTCGTGCAGCTCCAGCCAGTGAGACTCGGGCCAGCGCTTGGTGGCGTGCGCGGCACCCGGGATCATCGCCACCGGCGCCTCGGCGGGATCCCACAGGGCGAGCCAATCCTTCGCCCAGGCCTCCGCCCCGTCGCCGGCGTGCACCCGGGGCACGTCCGTCGGCAGGATCCCCAGCGGCGCCAGCGCCATCGCATGGCGCGCCAGCACCGTGGGGGGCGCCGGGCGTCGCGCCCAGCGCGCGTGCACCCGCAGCGAGCGGGCGATCCGGTACGACGGGGAACGGAGCACCCGTGCCTTCTGCCGGAAGGTGAGGACGCGCGTGCGCAGGTTTCCGTGGAGGTCCACGAGCAGGTCGGCGTCCTCGAGCTCCGCGCTCATCGACACCAGGTCCTCGATCCGCCGGGCGTCGCGCTCGAGCACGCGCACGTGGGCGATCGCCGGGTCGAATCGCACCAGGTCTGCGAACTCCTCCTTCACCCAGTAGGTGAGGCGCGCCTGCGGGAACGCGCGGGCCAGCGCCTGCACGGCCGGCTGGGTCAGGATCACGTCGCCGAGCGACGAGAGCCGCAGGATCGCGATCCGCTGGAACCCGCCGGGCGGCACCGGCACGGGCTGGACGCGGCGCCCCATGCGTCAGGCCACGAACTGCAGGTCGTAGAGGCGGCGGTAGAGCCCGTCCTGGTCGAGCAGCTCGCGGTGGGTGCCGCTCGTCACCACGCGGCCCTTCTCCAGCACGACGATGCGGTCGGCGTGCTGCACGGTCGAGAGCCGGTGGGCGATGACCAGCACGGTCCGGTCGCGCATCAACCGCTCCAGCGCCTGCTGCACCAGCCGCTCGCTCTCGGTGTCGAGCGCCGAGGTCGCCTCGTCGAGCAGCAGGATCGGCGGGTTCTTGAGGAGCGCGCGGGCGATGGCGATCCGCTGGCGCTCGCCGCCCGAGAGCTTCACGCCGCGATCGCCGATGACCGTCTCGTAGCCCTGCGGGAGCGCGCGGATGAAGGTATGGGCGTTGGCCGCTTCGGCCGCGGCCTGGACCGCCCGGTCGCCGGTCTCGGCGAGCCCGTAAGCGATGTTGTTGCGCACCGTGTCGTGGAACACGATGGTCTCCTGCGTGACGATGCCCAGCTGGGCGCGCAGGGAGGCGACGGTCGTGTCACGCAGGTCCGTGCCGTCCACGGTGACCCGGCCCCCGGTCGGGTCGTAGAAGCGCGGCAGCAGGTCCATGGTGGTGCTCTTGCCGGCGCCGCTCGAGCCCACCAGCGCCACCACCTCGCCGCGCCGGATCTCGAGCGAGACGTTCTGCAGCACCGGCCCGCCCCCCGCGTAGGCGAACGCGACCTGCTCGAAGCGGATGCGGTCGCGGAACGGGGCGAGCGGCCGGGCCGCCGGGCGATCCACGATTTCCGGCACGGTGTCGAGCAACGCGAAGAGCCGCCGGGCCGCCGCCAGTCCCTGCTGGATGTTGGCGTTCACCTCGGACAGGCTGCGGATGGGCGAGGTCATGCTGACCAGGGCCGTGACGAACAGCACGAACTGATGCGGCGCGAGCGTGTGGTGGGTGAATATCTCGACGCCACCGAGCCACAGCATCGCGACCGCAGCCACGACCATGCCGAACTCCCCGACCGGCCCGGCGGCGGTCGCCACGCGGCGCATGCGCACGAACGCGCGGAAGAAGGCGTGGTTCGCGCGCTCGAACTTGCGCTGCTCGAAGTCCTCCATGCCGAACGCCTTCACCACTCGGGCGCCGGCGAGGTTCTCCTGTAAGATTGCGGCCATGTCGCCCATCCGCTCCTGGGCGACGTTCGAACGCCTGCGCAGCTTCCGTCCCAGCGCGGTCAGGGCGAGCAACACCGGGGGCAGGATGACGAGGGACACCAGCGCCAGCCGCCACGACGCGTAGAAGGCCCACGCCAGGCAGCCGGCCAGCGTCAGCGACCCCTTGACCAGGCGGCTGATCCCGCTGGCCAGCGCCTCGCGCAGATATTCCACGTCGTTGGTGACCCGTGCCATCAGGCTGCCGGTGCGCCGCGCGTGATAGAAGGAGAGCGAGAGCCCCTGGAGCTGCGCCAGCAGGGCGGCGCGCAGGTCGCGGATCGCCGCCTGCTCGACCCATACCATCAGGAACGCCTGGAGGTAGTCGGCGAGGTTCTTGAGCAGCAGGACGATCAGGATGAAGAGGCAGATCCGTTCCAGCGCCACGAGTGGACGGGCCATCAGCAGCGAGCGCTGGGTCCGCGCCAGTACCCGCTCCGGCCAGCGCGCCAGGTTGTCGACGCGCAGAGGCTCGCGCGCGAGCTCCCGCGTGGGCGACGGGGCCGCGGGGCCGGGCAGCGCCAGGGACCGCACCTGTTCCTGACCGACGCGCTCGAACAGCACCTGCATGAGCGGCGAGATCATGCCGAGCGCCATCGCCGACATGAGCGCGTAGATCACCATGCAGCCCACCGCCATCGCGAAGCGAAGCCGGTAGGGCCGCAGGTAGCCGAGCAGTCGAAGGTAGGTGCGCACGCGATCAGCCCCGACCGCGAGGCGCCGGCCGGCCGCGGGTGTCCCTGCCCCGGGTCCCGATCACACGATGGTCCCGGAGCCGCCGCCGCCGGGCGCCAGCGGCGGACGCCGCTCGCGCGGCGTGGGCACGTCGAGGTCGAGACCCTCGCTCAGGGCGCGCATCAGGTCGGGGCCACCGGCGAAGTCCTCGATGCGGTCCTCCGGTCGCGCGCTCAGCTGGCCCGCGCCCACCAGCTGGAACACCAGCGTCCCGAGATCCGCCGCCGCCACGAGTCCCCACTCGCGGAAGACCGTGGGCGCCAGCAGGCCGAACTCGCGGCGCGCCAGCGCCACCACGCCGCGCAAGAGCTCCAGGCCGCTCAGGTGGCGACGCTCCGGGTCGGCCAGGCGCTCGCGGGGCAGGGATCGCACCGTCCGGCCGAGGGCCGCCATGACGAAGCCGTAGGCCTCGCGGCGGTACCGGGCGTCCACGGCGCGGATGCGGTCCACGGCGTCCCAGAACGGCAGATCGGTCGGGCTCATGCGTCGACCCCCTCCTCCGGGGTCCGGCGCGGACGATAACGCGGGAGGGGGAGGGCGCTCAAGCGAGCCGGGGGGCGGGCCGGTGGCTCCGCGCTCACGTTCCCGCCCGTCGCCGCAGCACGGTGGGCCGGCCGGCGTAGCGCCCCACCGGACGGGGATGGTCCAGGTTGTAGTGGAGCCCGCGGCTCTCCCGCCGGCGCCGGGCCGACCGCACGATCAGCCGGGCCACGAGCGCGATGTTGCGCAGCTCGATCAGGTCGGGAGTCACGCGCAGGCGGCGGAAATCCTGGTCGATCTCCTCGCCCATCAGCGCCAGCCGCGCGGCCGCCACCGCCAGTCGCTCGTCGGACCGCACGATCCCCACCAGATCCCACATCGTACGGCGGACCGCGTCCCAGTTGTGATCGAACAGCACGCTCTCGAGGGCCGGCCGCGTGCCGCGCTCGCTCCAGGGCTGGGGCCGCGGCGCGCGCGGCGCCTCGCGCAACCGCCGCTCGACCTCGGCGGTGGCGTGGTGCGCCCCCACCAGTGCTTCGAGCAGGGAGTTGCTCGCCAGCCGGTTGGCGCCGTGGAGTCCGGTGCACGCCACCTCGCCGATCGCCAGCAGCCCGGCGACCGCGGTGCGCCCGCCCAGGGTCGCCATCACCCCGCCACACATGTAGTGGGCGGCCGGCACGACCGGGATCGGCTCGCGCGTCAGGTCGAAGCCGAAGCGCTCGAGCTCGGCGCAGATGTTCGGGAAGCGCTCGCGCACCTGGGCCGGACGCTGGTGGCTGATGTCGAGCGTGACGTGGGGATCGCCCCGCCGCTTCATCTCGCGGTCGATCGCCCGCGCCACCACGTCGCGCGGGGCCAGCTCGGCGTCGCGGTGGTAGCGCGGCATGAACCGCGTGCCGTCGAGCGTGCGCAGCACCGCCCCCTCGCCGCGCAGCGCCTCACTGAGGAGGAACGACTTGGCCCGGGGATGATAGAGGCAGGTGGGATGGAACTGCACGAACTCCAGATTCCCGACCGGCACCCCGGCGCGGTAGGCCATCGCCACGCCGTCGCCGGTCGCGACGTCGGGGTTGCTGGTATAGAGGTAGACCTTGCCGCAGCCGCCGGTGGCGACCACCGTGCAGCGCGCCGTCACCGGCGCGATGCGACCGGTCACCCGGTCGAGCGCGTAGGCGCCCCAGCAGGCGTCGCGCCCGCCGGCGGGCGACCGTCGGTGGCGCAGGCGCGAATCCAGGATGAGGTCGACCGCGAGCCGGTTCTCGAGCACCCGGACGCGCGGATGACTCCGCACCCGGTCGAGCAGCACCTGCTCCACCGCGCGGCCGGTGAAGTCGGCGGCGTGCACGATGCGCCGCCGCGAGTGGCCGCCCTCGCGACCCAGCGCGTAGCCGCGGCCGGCGCGGCTGAAGCCCACGCCCAGCGCCTCCAGCTCGCGCACCCGTTCGGGTCCCTCGCGCACCACCTGCCGGACCACGGCGCGGTCGCAGAGCCCCGCTCCGCAGCGCAGGGTGTCGCGCTCGTGATCGCGGAACGAGTCGGCGGGGTCGAACACCGCCGCGATCCCGCCCTGCGCGTAGTTCGTGTTGGACTCGCTGTCCTCCTTCTTGGTGAGGACCAGCACGTCGGCGAAGCGCGCCGCGGCGAGCGCCAGCGAGAGCCCCGCGAGCCCGCTGCCCAGCACCAGCACGTCGCAGGATGCGCTCACGGCCCCTCCCCCAGCACCAGCCGCTCGACCGCATCGCCGCCGCGCACCCATTCCCAGATCACCCGCAGTACCACCACCGGGGTCGCGTGCGATTGCCGGCGCCAGCGCACCGCGTCCTTTGCGGTCAGGAGCAGGGCCGCGTCTTCGCGCCGCGCCGCGTCCAGCTCCCGGCGCGCCTCGCCCTCGCTGAACCAGTGATGGTCGCGATAGGCCGAGAGCGAGATCACCTCGAGCCCCGCCTCGCGGGCGGTGGCGGCCACCGCCTGCGGGTTCCCGGTGCCGGTGACGACGCGCACGCGCCGGCTCGCGGGGAGCGGATCGCCCGCGTGGAGCGGCGCCACGTCGCGGACCCGGTGACGTCCGGCGGCGAGCAGTGCGGCGGGCGCGTAGCCGGCCACCTCGCGCAGGCAGGGCTCGGGATCCTCCCCGGGGCCGAGCCGCGAGACCACCACCACCGCGGCGCGCTGCAGGGCGCGCCGCGGCTCGCGCAGCCGGCCGGCCGGCAGCAGCGCCCCGCCCCCCCACGGATCGCGGGCGTCGAGCAGCACCACGTCGAGGTCGCGCTCCAGCGACCAGGTCGAGAAGCCGTCGTCCACCAGCACCGTCTCGAATCCCGCCGCCGCCGCCGCCGCCGCCCGCTCGCGCTTGCGCGCACCCACGAAGACGCGCCCTTCACGCTCCCCGTCGAGCGCCTGGCGATAGAGGGTGGCCTCGTCGCTCATGCCCGACCGGTCGGCACGGTAGTCCCGGCACACCACCGCGCAGCGCATGCCGCGCTCGATCGCCCGCCGCGCCAGATGGAGGGTGAGCGTGGTCTTGCCGGTCCCGCCGACGGTGAGGTTGCCGATGCTGACCACGCGCGCCGGGACGCGCCGGGGCCGCAGCCACCCGCGCGCGTAGACGGCCCGGCGCGTCTCCCAGGCGGCCTCGTAGAGCGCCGCGCCCGCCCCGGCCAGCCGGGCGATCACGCCGCCGGCCACAGGTCCCACGCCGCCAGCCGCGCCGCCGCCCGCCGGGCCGCCCCCCGCCGTTCCCGCACCGTCGCCAGCGCCACCGCTCCCGCCGCCGCGCGCGCCTCGCCGTCACCGAGCCAGGTGGCGAGTACCGCCGCCAGCCCGGGTGCGTCCGCCGCCACCCGCGCCCCGCCCGCGGCGACCAGGGCCTCGACCGCGTCCGCCTGCGCCCAGTGATGCGGGCCGACGATGACCGCCGCCCCGCAGGCCGCCGGCTCGAGGGGGTTGTGCCCGCCATGGGGCGCGAAGGTGCCGCCCACCACGGCGACGTCGGCCGCCGCGTAGTAGCCGGCGAGCACGCCGAGGCGCTCGTCCCAGCGCCACGCGCCATCGGCGGGCGCGGCGTCCGCCACCAGCGCCTGTCCGGTACGCGCCGCCTCGGTGCGCAGCTCGGCCGCCGCGCGCGGATGACGCGGCACCGCCACCACCTGCCACCCCGCGCGCACCGGCGCCGGCAGCCCACCCCACGCCCGCGCCAGGAACCGCACCTCGCCCAGGCGCAGGCTGCCCAGCACCAGCAGCGGCCGCTGCGGATCGAGGCCGAGTGCGGCGCGCGCGCGCCCGCGGTCCGCGGCCGGCTCGGGGAGCGCATCGTCCTTGAGATTCCCCACCACGGTCGTGCGCCCGGCCGGCGCCCCGAGCGAGAGCCAGCGGGCCTCGTCGGCGCAGCTCTGGCACAGGACCCCGCCAAGCCCGGCGACCAGCCCGCGGAAGCCGCCTCCCAGCCGCGCGTAGCGGGCGAGTGAGCGCGTCGAGATGCGGGCGCTGACGACCGCCACCGGAATGCCTGCGGCGCGCGCGGAGAGCAGCCAGTGCGGCCACAGCTCGGTCTCGATCAGGAACAGCCGGCGCGGCCGCACGCACGCGAGGAACCGCGCCACCGTCTGCGGTGCGTCCAGGGGTGCCAGCGAGTGACGTAGGCCCAGCTCCGCGAGTCGCGCGCGCCCGGCGGCGGTGCTCGCGGTGAGCTGGAAGCGCGCGCCGGGTTGCAGCCCCTGCAGCCCGCGCACCAGCGGCCCCACCGCCAGCGCCTCGCCCAGGGAGGCGGCGTGGATCCACGCGTCGACCGGTTCCGCGGCGGTGAGGCGGCCGAGCCGCTCCTCCCACAGCGGCCGCTCGCGCGGGGAGGCGAAGAGCCGCGCGGCCGGTGCCGCCGCCCCCAGCACCGGCGCCACCACCCGGTAGGCGGCCCACGCCAGGCTCACGGCGCGGCCCCCCCTGCGGCTGCGTTGCGCTCGACCTCGGCCGTGAGCTCACGGATCCCCGCCTCGATCCGCACCCGCCACACCTCGACCTCGTCGTCGCGCAGCCGCGCCGGCACCGCGATCGGCGCGCCGTAAGCGACCACGACCCGCGCGAACGGCTGCGGGATGCGGAAACGGTCCCACGAATCGAGCGTCCAGGCGTGCCTCGCCGCGGTCGCGACCGGGATGACCGGGCATCCGGTCCGGCTCGCGAGGTAGACCAGGCCGGGCTTGACGCGCTCGGCCGGCCCGCGCGGGCCGTCGGGGGTGAGGGCCAGCAGGCGCCGGTCCTCGGCGTGTCGGAGCATCTCGCGGATTCCCTCCTCGCCCCCCCGGGTGCTGGAGCCCCGCCCGGTCAGGAACCCCAGCCGGGTGATGATGCGCGCGATCAGCTCCCCATCGCGGTGCCGGCCGATGAGCACCGCGATGGAGCGCCGCCGGTGCGTGAAGACCAGCGGCAGCAGGCGCGCGTGCCAGAACGCGAAGATACACCGCTCCCCGCGGTCCAGCAGCGTGTCCCGTTCGTGCAGCCGCACGCGCACCACGCGCCACGTGGCCCCCAGCACCAGCACCAGCCGTGCCGCCGCCGCCGCGGCGAGCGGCATCCACCACGGGTAGCGCATCGCCTTCATGCCGCGAGCGACCACAGCAGCGCGGCTGCGCGTCGCGAAGCGCCCGGCCCGCCGAGGCGCTCGCGCACCACCGCCAGCCCGCGGCGCTGCGCGGCGTTCGCCTCCGGATCGTCCAGCCAGGGGGCGAGTGTCGCCGCGAGCCGCTCCGGGGTCAGCGCATCCTGGATCAGCTCCGGGGCCACCTCACGCTCGGCGACGATGTTGGGGAGGCCGATGCGCGGCAGCCGCACGACCCGTCGGGCGATCGCGTAGTTGAGCCTCCCGGTGCGGTACAGGACGACGAGCGGCGTGCCGAACAGCGCGGTCTCGAGCGTGGCCGTGCCCGAGGCGACCGCGCAGGCGGTGGCGAAGGCCTGGGTGGCACGCACACGCCCCCGCACGACGCGAACGCCGGCGAGCTCGCGACCCGCGAGCCGCCCCGGGTCGAGCCCCGGCGCCAGCGGCAGCACCGCGACCAGGTCGGGGCGTCCCTGCGCGAGCCTGCGCGCCGCCGCCAGCAACACCGCGAGGTGCCGGTCGAGCTCCTGCGGACGGCTCCCCGGCAGCAGGCCCAGCACGCGCTGCCCCGGGGCCGCCCCGATCTCGGCACGGAAGGCCGCTTCGTCCACCTCCGGCGACAGGTCGTCCATCAGCGGGTGGCCGACGAAGCTCGCCGGGACGCCGGCGGCGCGGAACAACGGCTCCTCGAACGGGAACACGACCGCGAGGCGATCCACCCAGCCGGCCATGGCCGCCGCGCGTTCCGGGTGCCAGGCCCAGATCTGAGGGGCGATGTAGTAGAAGATGCGCGCCCCGCGCCGCTTGAGCTGGGGCCCGAGCCGCAGGTTGAACCCCGGGTAGTCGACCAGCACCACCGCGTCCGGCGCGTACTCCTCCAGCGCCCGGAGGAGCCGGGCGCGGGTCTTCAGGAGCGCGGGCAGGCGCGCCGGGATCTCCGCGAAGCCGAGCACGGCGAGTTCCTCCATCGCCACCAGCGGCTCCACGCCGGCCGCCCGCAGCGCCGGCCCGGCCACACCGCGCACGCGGCAAGGTCCGAGGGCGTGAAGCGCCTGCACCAGCCGGGCGGCGTGGAGATCCCCGGACGCTTCGCCCGCCACCAGCAGGAATCGGCGCTCTATCCGGCCGCCCACTGCATCGCCCGCCGGCCCATGGCCAAGCGCACCTCCTCGGCGACGCGCAGCGCCTCGCGGCCGGCGCACCCGCCGGCCGCGCCCTCCCCCCGTCCGCCCAGCGAGCGCAGGAACGCCGCCAGCTCGAGCATCAGCGGCTCGCCCGCCTCCACCGCCAGGGCACCCCGGCGAATCGGCGGCACGCTCGCGGGATCGAGGCGGAGCACCTCGCCGGACTTCGCGAACAGGTCGATGGACACGTAGGCATCGGCCTGGAAGAAGCGGATGCGGCGCAGGCGTTCCTGCGACACCCGGCTGGCGGTGAGGTTGGCCACGCACCCGTCCTCGAACTCGAGACGGGCGTTGGCGATGTCCACCGTGCTCGAGAGGACCGCGACCCCGACCGCCGAGACGGCACTGGGGAGCCGGCCGGTCAGGTGCAACACCGCATCGATGTCGTGAATCATCAGGTCGAGCACCACGTCGATGTCGAGCGAGCGCGGCTGGAACGCGGCCAGCCGGTGCGCCTCGATGAACTTGGGCCGGCGCACCAGCGGGCGGGCCGCGAGCAGCGCCGGGTTGAATCGCTCGACCTGGCCCACCTGGAGCGATCGCTTCGCCCGCTGTGCCGTCTGCAGCATGGCGTCGGCCTCGGCGACCGTCGCCGCCATCGGCTTTTCGACCAGCACGTGGCAGCCGGCGGTGAGCGCCTGCTCGGCGGCGGCACGATGGTCGACGGTCGGCACCGCGATCGAGATCGCATCGCACTCGGCGAGCAGATCCTCCGGGCGGTCGAACGCGCGTCCCCCGTATCGCGCCGCCACCTCCGCGCCGCGGCCCGGATGCCGGTCGTGGATGCCGACCAGCTCCGCCTCCGGGAGGGCCTGGTAGACGCGGGCGTGCCTCTCGCCCCACACCCCCGCACCCCATACCCCGACGCGCACCCGGTCCATGGCGCGCCCGCTAGCGGGTGAGCCCGCGCGCCGAGGTCTCGGCGAAGCGCGCCAGCGTCTCGACCTCGTGGAGGGCGGGGAACCGCTCGCGCATGCGGGCGACCGCCTCGGCCACCGTCACGCCGTCGCGGAAGAGCATCCGGTAGCACCGCTCGAGCGCCTCGCGCGTCTCCGCCGAGAATCCGCGGCGCTCGAGGCCCACCCGGTTGAGGCCGGTGCAGCGTGGGTTCGGCCCCGCCGCCATCATGAACGGCGCCACGTCCTGGACGATGCGCGAGCCGCCGCCGACGATGCTGTGCCGGCCGATGCGCACGAACTGATGCACCAGCGTGCCGCCGCCGACGATCGCCCAGTCCTCGACCGTGACGTAGCCCGCGAACTGCACGGCGTTGGCGACGATGGCGTGGTCGCCGATCTGGCAGTTGTGCGCCACGTGCGCGTAGGCCATCAGCAGGCAATGGCTGCCGACGCGGGTGGTCGCGCCCGGCTCGGTCGCCAGGTTCGCCGTCACGTACTCGCGCAGCTCGGTGTGGTCGCCGATCTCGAGATACGAAGGCTCCCCGTCGTACTTGAGGTCCTGCGGCGGGCTCCCCGCCACCGCCCCGTGGTGGAGCCGGCAGCCCTTGCCGAGGGTGGTCCAGCCGGTGACCAGGGCGTGGCTGCCGATCGTGGTGCCGTCGCCGACGCGCACCCGGGCGCCGACCACCGCGCCGGGACCGATGCTGACGCCGGTCCCGAGCTGGGCGCCGTCCTCCACGAAGGCCGCCGGATGGATGGCGGTGCTCATGACGGCCGCTTGTCCACAACGGTGGCGAGCAGCTCGGCCTCGGCCACCAGCTGGTCTTCCACGAACGCCTCGCCGCGCATCTTCGAGATGGCGCCCTTCAGCTTGAGCAGGGTGATCTTGAAGCGCAGCTGGTCACCGGGCGTCACCGGACGGCGGAAGCGCGCCCCGTCGATGCCCATGAAGTAGATGAGTTTGTCGTTCGGGTCGTCGACCGAGTTGAGCAGCAGCAGCCCGCCCACCTGCGCCATCGCCTCGATGATGAGCACGGCCGGCATGATGGGGTGGCCGGGGAAGTGTCCCTGGAAGAACGGTTCATTGATGGTGACATTCTTGATCCCCTCGATCGACTGGCCCTCCTCGATATGGGTGATGCGGTCGACGAGCAGGAAGGGATACCGGTGCGGCATGATGTCCATGATCGCGGTCGTGTCCCATTCGTCCGCGGGCGCCCCCGGCCGGCGGCCCGGCAGCGGGAGCGTCTCCTTGAGCCGCTTCACGAACGCCACGTGGCTCTGATGGCCGGAGCGCAGCGCGATCACGTGCCCGAGCAGTGGGCGGCCGAGCAGGAACAGGTCCCCGAGCAGGTCGAGCACCTTGTGGCGGACGAACTCGTCTGGGAAGCGCAGCGGCTCGTCGTTGAGGATCCTGTCCTCGCCCACCACCACCGCGCTCTCCAGGCACCCGCCCTTGATCCAGCCCGCACGCCGCAGCGGTTCGATGTCGCGTTCCAGCACGAAGGTGCGGGCCGGGGCGATCTGATCCATGAAGCTCCCCTCGTCGATGTCGAGCGAGAGCGTCTGCCGACCGACCAGCGGGTGGTCGTAGTCGATGGTGAAGGAGATCCGCAGGCCGTCGTACGGCAACGCGATCAGCTCGATGCCGTTCTCCGCCCAGCTCACCGGCTTGGTGACCTTGATGTGACGCTTGGGCTTCTCCTGCTCGACGATGCCGGCCTCGCGCAGCAGCCGCACGACCGGCGCCGCGCTCCCGTCGGCCGGTCCCGGGGCCTCCATGGTGGTCAGCTCGATCTCGAGGTTGTCGATCCCGAGCCCGGCGAGCGCGGCCAGGATGTGCTCCATCGTGTGGATCTGCACACGGCCCTGCTGCAGGATGGTGCGCCTCCCGGCCGCGGGCTCGAAGTGCGCGTTCTCCGGCCGCACCAGCACCTCGGGCCGGCCGGGCAGGTCGGCGCGTACGAACCGCACGCCGGTATCCGCTGACGCAGGCCGGAAGATGACGCGACCGCGCTCCCCGGTGTGGAGCCCGACGCCATCGAAGCTGGCCGGCTTGGCGATGGTGCGCTGCATGCGCCGCTTCACCGCACGCCCTCGCCCTCGCGCTCGCGCTGGCGCTCGAGGCCGGAGACCCGATCCTCGAGGTCCCGGGTCCGCTGGAAGAGGTCCGGCAACCGGTGGATGAGCGCCTGCAGGCGCTTCCAGAGCGTGTGCTGCGTGGCCGGATAACCGGTCACCACCGCCTCGGCCGGCACGGACTTCGTCACGCCGCTCTGCGCCCCCACCATCGCGCCCTTGCCGATCTTGATGTGTCCCACCAGCCCCGCCTGTCCCCCCAGCGTCACGTAGTCCTCGAGCTCGGTGCTGCCCGACACCCCGACCTGCGCGACGATGATGCAGTGCCTCCCGACCACCACGTTGTGGCCGATCTGCACCAAGTTGTCGATCTTGGAACCGTCGCCGATGCGGGTGCTGTGGGTGGTCGCCCGGTCGATGGTGGTGTTGGCGCCGATCTCGACGTCGTCGCCGACCACGACGTTGCCGACCTGCGGCACCTTGTGGTACCGGCCGTCGTCCAGGGCGAATCCGAATCCGTCGCTGCCGACGACCACGCCCGGGTGCAGGATGCAGCGGGCGCCCACGACGCACTCCTCGCGCACCACCACGCGCGGGTACAGGTAGCTCTCGTCCCCGACCGCCGCGCCATGGCCGACGTAGCACCCGCTCATGAGGACCACGCGGTCGCCGACCCGGGCGCCGGATTCCACCACGCAGTGGGGGCCGATCGCCACCTCCTGGCCGAGGACCACGTCGGCGGCCACCACCGCGGTCGGATGGATACCCGGGGCCGGCCGGTAGTGGTCCGGCCGGAAGATGCGCACCGCGCGCTGGAACGCCAGGTACGGATTCTCCACCACCAGGAGCGGGAGCGCCGCCTCGCGCTTCTCGCGCGAGCAGATCACCGCCGACGCCCGGGTCTCGTTCAGATGGGCGTCGTAGCGGCTGTTCGCCAGGAAGGTGAGGTCGCCGGGCATGGCCTCGCGGATCCCGGCGACGCCGCGGAGGACGGTCGATCCGTCGCCGACCACTTCGCCACCCAGCTCGGCGGCGAGGTCCGACAAAGTGCGGGTCACCATGGTCGCCACCCCCTTACCGCGCGCCCCCGGAGGTCGAGCGCTCGTTCAGCTGGCGGACCACCTCCGCGGTCAGATCGAGTGACTTGTCCGCATAGATGAGGAAGCCGCCGGCCGAGTCGAGGACCAGGTCCAGCGCCTTCTCGCCCGCGATCTTCTCCACCACGGCCCGGATCTGCTCCACCACCTCGCGCGTGGTGCGCTCGTTCTCCTGCGCGGCCCGCCCCTGCGGACCCCAGATGCTCTGGACGAACCGCTCGTGCTCGGCGATCGCCTTCTGCAGCCCCTCCTCCTTCTCCTGCCGCCTGAGCGACGACAGGATCGGGGACAGGTCGCGCATCTCGTCGCGCAGCTGCTTGACCAGCTTCTCCTTCTCGCCGGCCTCGTCCCGCCAGCCCTGCACCTGGCGGTCGAATCTTGCCTGCGCCTCCTGGGCGTCCTTGAACTCCTGGAAGATGCGCGCCGAGTCGATGTAGCCGATCTTGAGGTCCGCGGCGGCGGCGCCGCCGGCCACGAACAGCGCCAGCGCGAGCCCGACCAGGAACCGGGCCGACCGCGGCGGCCGCCATCCGGGGCGACTCATGCCACCTCGCTAGAAGGACGTCTGGCCGATGATGAAGTGCCCGACCGCGCGCGGCCGATCGTCGCGGTTGAACCCGTAGCCGTAATCGAAGCCGATGACACCGAGCAGCGGGATCTCCATGCGGAATCCGACGCCCGCACCCATCCTGAGGTCGAACGGGCGGATCTCGCGCGCCTGGTCCCATGTGTTACCCGCGTCGAAGAAGACCACAGCGTGCAGCGGGTGGACAATGGGAAACTGCTGCTCGACCGAGCACAGCAACAGGTAGCGACCGCCCGGATAGCGGAGCTTGCGGAAACCCGTTGCCACCTGGGTGATCGTCGTATCGCCCGCGCTAATCGTGGTGTCGGGCTGGTAGCCAATCGCGACGTCGCGGATGAACTTATCCGGCACCACCATGTAGTCGTCGTAGCCGCGCAGCGGATCCGGGGTCGTGCCGCCGCCGAGACGGAATCGCTCGTAGGGCGGCACCGGCGTGGTCTGGCCGGTATAGGTCCCGAGCACCCCGATGCGGGCCCGCACCATGGTCGTCAGACGCTTGAGCAGCGACGGGAAGTAGACGCGCTGCTCAATGCGGTGCTTGTTGAAATTGACCGCACCGCCGAAGGCGCCGCCCGCGAACTCCGAGGTGAGCGAGAGACGCGTCCCGCGCGTCGGGTACAGGGGATGGTCGGCGCTGTTGCGCAGGAAGGTGGCGGTGAGGCTGCTGGTCCGCACCCCCTTGCCGAGCGGGATGCCGCTGAGCGTCAGCGAGTCGGTCACCGACAGCGTTTCGGCGAGCTGCTCGATCGTCACGTCCTCGAGGCTGTAGGAGAGCGAGCCGCGCGAGTAGTCCGGCCACCGCAGCGGGCGCCCGATGCGCACGGAGCCGCCCCGTCGTGCCTCGCGGTAGAGGTCGAGCTGGCGCCGGAAGGTGAACACCGAGAAACCGAGCAGGGTCGGCGTATCGCGGAACCACGGCTCGGTGAAGCTGAGCGAATAGTCGCTGCGCCTCGCCCCGCGCTCGAGACGGAGCTGCAGGCTCTGCCCGTTGCCGAGCACGTTGCTGTGCCCGATCTCGACGAACCCGGTCAGTCCGCCCTGTCCCGTGTAGCCCGCGCCGGCGGAGGCCGTGCCGACCGTCTTCTCCTTCACCCTGAAGATGATGTCGACGTCGGTGCTCTCGGCCGAGGCGAAGTCCGGTACCACCTCCTCGAAGAAGCCGAGCCGCATCAGGTCGCCCTGACTGCGTACGAGCGCCGAGCGTTTGAAGCGGTCGCCCTCGTGCACGTCGAGCTCGCGGCGGATCACCTTCTCGCGGGTCGCCTTGTTGCCGACGATCCCGACCATCCGCACGTGCGACGGTCGCCCCTCGGTCACCTGGAAGGCGATGTCGACGATCGAATCGCGCACCGTCTCCTGCGGCTCGATGCCCAGGTAGAGGTATCCCTGTTCCGCGTAGTCGGCGTAGGCCTGGCCCTGGGCCTTCTCGATCCGGGCGTGGTTGTACAGATCTCCCGGCTTCGGCTGCCAGTACCTCTCGACCGTGGCGGCCGGCATCTCGGTGTTGCCGCTCCAGGTGACATGGCCGACCCGGTAGCGCGGGCCCTCCTCGACCGTGAAGACGAGCGTCAGATGCCGCGGCGTGTCGCCCGGCTTCAGCTCGTGCCCGATCACGCGCGCGTCCCGGTAGCCATGGTCGCGGTAGTAGGCAGCGAGTCGCTCGTGATCCTCCTCGAGCCGCTCCTCGTTGACGCCGCCACCCCCAATCAACTTCTTCTTCTTCGTCTTGATGGCCTTGCGCAGCTTCTTCTCGGGGAAGGCACTCGAGCCGGCGAAGACGATGCGGGTGATCTTGACCTTCTCACCCTCGTGGACCACGAAGCGGAGCGTGAGTCCGCCGCCGGTGGTGTCCGTCGCCGCCTCGATGGTCGCCTGCGAGTACCCGTCCTCCCGGTAGACCTTGAGGAGGGAATCGATCTGCGCCTGCACCGCGACCGGGGAATGGGGCTCGCCGGTCCGCACCACCAGCTTCTTCTCGAGCTCCTCGTCCTCCTTTTTTCGGTTGCCGGTGAACTCGATCCTGGTGATGCGCGGCCGCTCCACCACGTGGATCACCAGGTCCACGTAGGCGTCGCGGTCGCTCCGCTCGACCCAGATATCCTCGAACAGACCGAGGGCGACGAGCTTGGTGATGCCGCGCTTGACCGCGTCCGTCGAGAAGCGCATGCCGGGAGGCACCTCGAAGGAACGGACGATGCGGGCGCTGTCGGTGGCGCTGTTACCGACCACCGAGATCCTCCCCACCAGCTGGACGGCGGGGTACGGCGGGGCGGCGGTCGTGTCGCCGGCGGCCGGCGGCAGGCCCGGGGACGCGGGTCCCTGGGCCACCGCCGTGCTGGCGACCAGCAGCAGGCCGAGGACCAGCGAGGCGCTAGCCGCGGGGAACCGCGGGGGCCGGGGCGGGCTCGCCCTGTGTGGCCGGGGTGAAGTCGAGCTGATCCTCCTTGCGGGCCACGCGGATGACCGCGCCGGCGGGGAGCTCGCCGCGCAGGATGAACTCCGAGAGCGGGTCCTCGAGCAGGCGCTGGATGGCGCGCTTGAGCGGCCGCGCACCGAGCGAGGGATCGAAACCGCGATCGATGAGCAGCTCTTCGGCCTCCGCGGTGATGTCGAGGTGGATCTCTTGTGCACGCAGTCGCTCCTTGACCTGGCCCATGAGGATTCCGACGATCGCCCTCATGTCGTCCCTCGAGAGCGCGTGGAACACGATGACGTCGTCGATCCGGTTCAGGAACTCCGGATTGAACGTCCGCTTGAGCTCGTCCTGGATGGTGCTCTTGATCTCGGCGAACTGGGCCTTCCCGCCCTCCGCCTGCTTGAATCCCAGGTGCTTGCCCCCCGACAGGATCTGACGCCCGCCCAGGTTCGAGGTCATGATGATGACCGTGTTCTTGAAGTCCACCCGGCGCCGCGCGCTGTCGGTGAGGAGCCCGTCGTCCAGCACCTGAAGCAGGATATTGAACACGTCCGGGTGGGCTTTTTCAATCTCGTCCAGCAGCACCACCGAATAGGGCCTCCGGCGCACCTTTTCGGTGAGCTGTCCGCCCTCCTCATACCCCACATACCCCGGGGGCGCTCCCACCAGGCGCGACACCGAGAACTTCTCCATGTACTCGGACATGTCGATGCGGATGAGCGCGGCGTCGTCGTCGAACAGGAACGCCGCCAGCGCCCGCGCCAGCTCGGTCTTCCCCACGCCCGTCGGGCCCAGGAAGATGAACGAGCCGACCGGCCGCTTCGGGTCGCGCAGGCCGACGCGGTTGCGCCGCACCGCCCGCGATACCGCCCCGACCGCCTCGCCCTGACCCACCACGCGCCTGGCCAGCTCCTCCTCCATCCGCAGGAGCTTCTGGGTCTCCTCTTCGGCCAGCTTGACCATCGGGATGCCGGTCATCACCGAGAGCACCGAGGCGATGAGGTCCTCGTCCACCTGTACGTCCTTCTCGCGCTTGGACTCGGCCCACGACTTCTTCAGCTCGTTGCGCCGCGCCCGGTGCTCCTTCTCCTTGTCGCGCAGCCGTGCGGCCTTCTCGTATTCCTGCCCGCGGATCGCCGACTCCTTCTCCTTGATGACCTCCTCGAGCTTCTTCTCCAGCTCGTGGATCTCGGCGGGCACGGTGCTCACCGACAGGCGGGCGCGCGCGCAGGCCTCGTCGATCACATCGATGGCCTTGTCGGGGAAGAACCGGTCGTTCATGTAACGGTCGGCGAGCTTCACCGCCTGCACCACCGCCTCATCGGTGATCTTCACGCCGTGATGGGCCTCGTACTTGTCGCGCAGACCCATGAGGATGGCGATGGTGTCCTTCACGCTCGGCTGGTCCACCATGATGGGCTGGAAGCGGCGCTCGAGGGCACCATCCTTCTCGATGTACTTGCGGTACTCGTCGAGCGTGGTCGCGCCGATGCACTGCAGCTCGCCGCGCGCCAGCGCCGGCTTGAGCATGTTGGAGGCATCGATCGCGCCCTCCGCCCCGCCCGCGCCGACGATGGTATGGAGCTCGTCGATGAAGATCACGGTGTCCTTGGACTCCCGGATCTCGTTCATGACCGTCTTGAGCCGCTCCTCGAACTGGCCGCGGTACTTGGTGCCCGCCACCACCGCCGCCAGGTCGAGCGTGACGATGCGCTTGTTCTTGAGGCTCTCGGGCACCTGGCCGGAGACGATGCGCTGGCCGAGGCCCTCGGCGATCGCGGTCTTGCCCACGCCCGGCTCACCGATCAACACCGGGTTGTTCTTCTTGCGCCGCGAGAGCACCTGGATGACGCGCTCGATCTCCTTTTCGCGCCCGATCACCGGGTCGAGCTTGCCCTCGCGGGCGAGCTGGGTGAGGTCGCGGCCGAACTGGTTGAGCGCCGGGGTCTCGGGACGCTCCTCGCGCTCGGTGCCGCCCGGGGAGGACGGGGTGCCGCCCAGGAGCTTGAGCGTCTCCTCGCGCACTCGCTTGCGGTCCACCCCCAGCTCGAGCAGCACCTTGGCGGCCACCCCTTCGCCCTCGCGGATCAGGCCCAGCAGCAGGTGCTCGGTGCCCACGTAGTTGTGGCCCAGCGAGCGCGCCTCCTCGACCGCCAGCTCCAGGACGCGCTTGGCCCGCGGCGTGAACGGGATCTCGCCGATGGTCATGGTGCCGCCCGAGGAGCTCACCATGTTCTCCACCTCCTGGCGGATGCGGTCGAGATCCAGCCCCAGGTTGTTGAGCACCGTGGCGGCGATGCCCTCGCCCTCCCGGATGACGCCGAGCAGCAGATGCTCGGTGCCGATGTAGTCGTGCTGCAGCCGGGCGGCCTCTTCGCGCGCCAGGTAGATGACCTTGCGGACCCGTTCGGTGAATTTGTCGTGCATGGTCGATGGCTCCATCCGGCGGACGGTCGCGGACCGCCCGCTGCTTCGGCTCGATGTTCCCCCGCGGCGCCGCCATCCTACCCGAAACGGGATGGCGCGGGTGCCCGGGCCGTCGCGCGCTCGCGCGGGCTCCCCCGGGCAGGCCGCCCTGCCTGCCCGGTCATGGACTCGCCGCGGGTCCCCCCTCGCGCGCGGCCAGGGCCAGCCGCTCGCGAACGAGTTGGGCGCGGTAGACGTTCCGTTCTGCCAGCGTCAGCTCGCCCCCGTGGGCGCGCTGGAGATGCGCGGGCTGCGTGAGCACCAGCAGCTCGTTGACGACGTGCAACGGGCACAGGCCCGGGAGACCCAGCGACACCCCGAGGCGCACCGCCGAGCACAGGTTGATGACCTCCTGCGAGGAGATCGAGCGACAGTAGCGCAGCATGCCGTAGGCGCGCCACACCTTGTCCTCGGTCTGGATGCGCGCGTCACGGACCAGGCGCTCGCGGGCGCGCTCCTCGGTCTCGATCACCTGCCGGGTCACCCGCTCGAGGCTCTCGATCGAGTCGCGCTCGCTGTGCCCCAGCGTGGTCTGGTTCGAGACCTGGAACAGGTTCCCCATCACGTCGCTGTGCTCGCCGTAGAGGCCCCGCACGTTGAGGCCCACCTGCATGATGCTCTTGAGGACCTTCTGGATCTCCTGCAGCAGCACCAGCGCCGGCAGGTGGATGAGGACGGACGCCCGCAGCCCGGTGCCGGTGTTGGTCGGGCAGGAGGTGAGGTAACCGATCTCGTCCGAGAAGGCGAAATCCAGCGACTGCCCCAGCTCGTCGTCGGCGCGATCCGCCGCGGCCCAGGCCTCGGCCGGCTGGATGCCGGAGGCCATGGCCTGCAGCCGCAGGTGGTCCTCCTCGTTGATCATCAGCGAGAGCCGCTCCTCCGGGGCGATGTAGATGCCCCGGGGCCGCGCGCCGTCGCCCAGCTCGTGGCTCACCAGGTGGCGCTCCACCAGCACCTGCCGGTCGACGGTGGACATCTCCGTCATGCGCAGCAGCAGCCCGTCCTGGAACGAGGGTGCTCGCTGCAGCGCGCTGGTGACGCTGGCGAGCACCCCCTGCAGCTGCTCGTCGCGCGCCCGGTGGGTGAACGGCACGTGCCGCAGGTTGCGCGCCAGGCGCACGCGCGTGGAGACGACGATGTCCCCCTTGGGGCCGCTGCCGTCCAGCCACGGGCTGGGGCGCCCGACCAGGTCGTCGAAGTCGTGCAGCGGGGCGCTCATCGCGGCTTCTCCGCCTGCGCGGCCTGGTCTTCCTTCTCGATCTGCTTGATCTCGTCGCGGAGCTCGGCCGCCCGTTCGAACTCCTCGCGCTCGACCGCCCGCTGCAGCTCGTCGTAGAGCCGCTGCATCTGGCGTGAGCGCGAGACGCCCTCGCCGTCGCGCGCCGGCGACTTGCCCTTGTGGCGCGTGTCGCCGTGGATGCGCCGCAGGAGCGGCCGCAGCTGGAACTGGAACGCCTGGTAGCATTCCGCGCAGCCCAGCCGCCCAGTCTCCTTGAACGCCGAGTAGAGCAGGCCGCAGCGCGGGCACTGCACGTGCCCGACCCGCTCCTCCTCGGTACTCGTCTGGCTGTCCACCATCTCCGCGATCAGGTCGGCGATGTCGAACTTCTGCTTGGCCTGCGGGGCCTGGAGACCCTTCTCCTCCGCGCACCGCTCGCACACGTGGATCTCCGACATCGTATTGTCGTGGATCTCGGTGAAGTGGACGGTCGCGGGGTTCTTCCCGCAGATCTGGCACAGCATCGGTCGTGACCTCTCAGGGGGTCGCCACCAGGCGACCGGATTCGAGCGTCAGCACGCGGTCGGCGAGGGACGCGAGCCTATCATTGTGGGTGACGATGACAAACGTCTGATGCTTGTCGCGCGCGAGCGAGGCGAGCAAATCTTGAAGTTGTCGCGCGGCGCCGGGGTCGAGATTGCCCGAGGGTTCGTCCGCCAGGACCAGCTCCGGCTCCGGCGCCAGCGCACGCGCCACCGCGACACGCTGCGCCTCGCCCCCCGACAGCTCGGAGGGACGATGCTCCCAGCGCTCCGAGAGCCCCACCGAGGCGAGCGCCTCGCGGGCCCGCGCGCGGGCGGGCGCCTCGCCCTCCCCGGCGATCAGCAGCGGCATCATCACGTTCTCCTCGGCCGTGAACTCGGGCAGCAGATGATGGAACTGGAACACGAAACCGATGCGGCGGGCGCGAAGACCCGCCAACTCCTCCTCGCCCAGCCCGTCGACACGCCGACCGCGGATCGCGAGCGTTCCGCGGTCCGGCCGGTCGAGCGTCCCCAGGATGTTAAGAAGGGTGCTCTTCCCCGCGCCCGAGACCCCGAGGATAGCCAGAATTGTGCCACGCCTGACTTCGAGGTCGACACCCCTGAGGACCTCCAGCACCCCACCCGGACCGCGATACGACTTGACGATCCCCGCGGCGGACAGGGCGAGCGGTTCCTCCTCAACTGCCTTTTGCATGGACACTTGTCCGGCTTCTCTCACGCGGCTCATCAGGTCTGGCGGCGGATCGCGTCGACGGGATCGAGCAGCGATGCCCGCCAGGCCGGGTAGAGTGCGGCCGCCAGGCAGAGGCTCAGGGCGGCCAGAATGACGGCGGCGAAATCGCCCGCCTCGGGACGCACCGGCAGCCGCTCGATGAAGTAGACGTCGCCGGGCAACCGCACGAAGGGGTAGCGGCGCAGCACCGCGATCAGCAGGCCGCCCAGCGCCGCGCCCAGTCCGGTCCCGAGCCCGCCGATCAGCAGCCCCTCGAACAGGAACACGCGCAGCACCACCCGACGCGAGGCGCCCAGCGACTTGAGCACGCCGATGTCGCGCCGCTTCTCGATCACCACCATGAAGAGCGTGCTGACGATGCTGAAAGCGGCGACCAGCACGATCAGGGCGAGGATGATGAACATCACCGTCTTCTCGAGCTTCATCCAGGTGAACAGGTTGCGGTTGAGCTCGATCCAGTTGTTGGCGCGCAGGCCCGGGGTGCCGAGCGCGCGCAGCAGCTCCCCGGCGATGCGGGGTGCTGCGAACATGTCCGCCAGCTTGATCGCGATCCCGGTCACGGCGTCACCCAGCTGGAAGAAGTCCTGTGCCGCGGCGAGGCCGGTGAAGCCGAAGCTCGAGTCGTAGGTGTAGAGCCCCGAGGTGAAGATCCCGACGACGCGGAACGGCCGCAGCTTGGGTGAATACCCCAGCGCCGAGCGCTCCGCCCCCGCGAGCGAGGCGAGGACCACCGTGTCCCCGACCGCCGCCGCCACGCGCGCGGCGAGCTCGGAACCCAGTACGATGCCCGGCAGCCCGCCCGGCGGCGCATCGGGGATCGCGTCGAGCGGCGGAGCGATGTTGCGACCGATGGTGGTGACGTGCCGCTCCGCCGCCAGGTCGACGCCCTTCACCACCAGGCCCTCGGCGTAGCCGCGCCGCAGCACCATGGCCTTGGCGTAGACGAAGGGCGCTGCCCCCATCACCCCCGGGTGGCGCGCGGCGCGCGCGGTGAGCGAGTCGGGGGCCGGGATGCCGCCGGTGTTCTCGCCCAGCAGCACGACGTGCGCGTCGGTGCCGGCGATGCGGGTTTGGATCTCGTTCTCGAACCCGTTCATCACCGCCAGCACGGTGAGCAGCGCGGTGACGCCGAGCGCCACGCCGCCCACGGAGATGCCGGTGAGGACGGTGACGAAGCCGCTCAATCGCCGCGTCCTCAGGTACCGGGCGGCGATCCACAGCGGGAGGTTCACGGTGTCGGGTCGCCCCTGCGGGCCGGTGGGGCCGGCGCGCCGGCCTCGTGCTCGACCTCCGCCCGCCCCTCCTCGGGACGCAGCTGCGGGAACAGGATGACCTCGCGGATCGAGCGCGAGCCGGTGACCAGCATGGTGAGCCGGTCCATGCCGATGCCGACGCCGCCGGTGGGCGGCATGCCGTACTCGAGGGCGCGAACGTAGTCCTGGTCCATCATCTGGGCCTGCTCGTCGCCGGCCGCGCGCCGGACCATCTGCTCCTCGAACGCCCGCGCCTGCGCCTCCGGATCATTCTGCTCCGAGAAGGCGTTCGCGATCTCCATGCCCGCCGCGAACATCTCGAAGCGCTCGACCACGGCCGGGTTCCCGCGCTTCGCGCGCGCGAGCGGCGAGACCTCGCGCGGGTAGTCCACCACGAAGCACGGCCGCTGCAGTTCCGGCTGCACCAGTACAGCGAACAGCTCGTCGAGCAGGCCCCCGGACCCGGTGCCGGGGCGCGCCTCGATGCCGCGGGCCCCCGCCAGGCGGACGAGTCGCGCGGGGTCCAGGTCATGCACCTTCTCCCCCACTTTCTCGCTCACGGCATCGAGCATCGAGAGCCGCGGCCACGGGGCGGCGAAATCGAGCACCACGCCCTGGTAGTCGACGGTGAGCGTTCCGCAGGCGCGCTCGACCGCGTGGCCCACCAGCGCCTCGGTGAGATCCATCATGTCGTGCACGTCCGCGAACGCCTGGTAGAACTCGAGCATGGTGAACTCGGGATTGTGCCAGCGGTCCATGCCCTCGTTGCGGAAATCTCGCGAGAACTCGTAGACGCGCTCGAGCCCGCCGACGATCAGGCGCTTGAGGTAGAGCTCGTTGGAGATGCGCAGGTAGAGGTCCATGTCGAGCGCCTGGTGCCGGGTCACGAACGGACGGGCGAACGCCCCGCCGTAGAGCGGCTGCAGCACCGGGGTCTCGACCTCGAGATAGCCGCGCGCGTCGAGGACCTCGCGCATCGCGCTGGTGAGACGCGCGCGACGGCGGAAGATCTCGCGCACCTCCAGGTTCATGAACAGGTCCGCGTAGCGCTGGCGGAAGCGCGTCTCGGGGTCCTTCAGCCCGTGCCACTTCTCGGGCAGCGGGCGGAGCGCCTTGGCGAGCAGCTCCACGGCCTCCACGCGCACGGTGATCTCGCCGGTCCGGGTGCGGAACAGCGGGCCGGTGACGCCGATCCAGTCGCCGACGTCCAGCAACTCATAGCGTTGGAACTGTTCGCCGAGATGCTCGGCGCGGAAGTAGACCTGGATGCGCCCGCTGCCGTCGAGCAGGTGGGCGAATCCGGCCTTCCCGTGCCCGCGCAGGGTCAGGATGCGCCCGGCGACCCGCACCGTCTCGCCGGGGGTCTCGGTGACCGCTTCCCCGCGCGCCAGCAGGCCGGCCGCGTCGTGGGTGGGCTCGAACCGGTAGGCGTAGGGGTCGACCCCGAGTACCCGCCACTGGGCGAGCTTCTCGCGGCGCTGCCGCATGAGTTCCTGGAGCGACATGCGATCCCTCGGTCGAAGGTGGGGAGCCGCGCCGGCCCTGGCGCGGGGGGGTGATTCGGGCGAATCTAGGGAGGGGGCGTGGGGAGTGTCAAGATGGAGCAGGCAGTTCCACGCCCAGACCCCGAGTGCCCCCGTGGAGGTCCCGCTGAACGGCTACCCAGCCGGCCGAGCTCAAGCCCGCAACGGGACGCGAAATTCCCGGGCGAGCGGGTCGAAGACTCGGCCGGTTGCGGGACGGCACAGGCGTGGGGAGCCTCAGAGGTAGCCCTGTGCAGACCCGGACGGAGAGCGGGTTTACGCCAGAGCCTGTCCGCGCGACCTGACACGGAGTCGATGGAGAGATCGGAATGTCCTACTTCTCCAGAAGTGGGACATCCCCCGGCGGGTTCGATTCCATCGCGGCGCGTGACCCCAACTACGGCGGGCTCTGGGCCCGCGTCGACGGGAAGCGGCCCGAGCCTGACGGGGCGCGTTCAGGAGCGACTTCTGCGGTTCAGACAGTAGGCAACGGTCGTGGGCCTACCCTGTAGGCCGCCTATC
>JBBTLZ010000038.1:0-58860 GCA_038068435.1 Candidatus Eiseniibacteriota bacterium
CGCCTGCTCGGGGATGCCGATGCCGGTGTCCTCCACCCGCAGCGTGATCTCCCGCACGTTCCCGTCCAGCCGGAAGGTCGTCGTGCCTCCGGGCGGCGTGAACTTGACCGCGTTGCTGCCCAGGTGCAGCACCAGCTGCCGCATCTGGTCGCGGTCGGCGTCCACCCGGGTATCGGCCGCCTCGCTGACGAGCTTGAGAGCGACCTGGCTTGCCTGCCCCACCGGCTCCAGCAGCCGCACGGTGTCGGCGACGATCTCCGCCATGTCGACCGGCTGGCGGCGCAGCCGCAGGTGGCCGGAATCGAAGCGGTTGAGGTCGAGCAGCGACTCGATGAGCCGGGCCAGACGCTGGCTCTCCTCGTTGATGATCTTCAGGAAGCGGACCTGCTGGTCGCGCGGCAGCCCTTCGGGCGGCGCGCCCAGCAGGGTGTCCACATACGCGCGGATGGCGGTCAGCGGCGTGCGCAGCTCGTGCGAGACGGTGGCCACGAAGTTGCTCTTGAGCGCGTTCACTTCCTTCATGCGCTGGGTGGCGTCCTCGAGCTCGCGGGCGTGCGCCTCGAGCTGGCGGTAGAGCCGCGCGTTCTCGATCGCCACCACCGCATGGTTCCCGAAGATCTCGAGCAGCTCGATGGTCTCGCGCGCGGGCACCATCCGGTCCACCGGATCGTCCACCGAGAAGTACGCGGTCAGCTCGCCCTGGCGGTTGTAGAGCGGGACCAACAGCACGTCGTGCTCGTGCCACTCCCATTCCTCGCGGCGCCCGAGGTCGGCGACGTAGCCGCGCGGCAGGATCTGGTTGAACGACTCCTTGTGGCTGATGAAATACGAGTGGCTCACTTTGAACTCGTCCTTGAGCCACGAGAGGAAGTCATCGAGGCTCACGTCCTCGGCCTCGAGGTTCGCGCGCGCCTCCTCGCCCAGCCCGGCGAACGCGCGGGCGCGCAGCAGGTCGGTCCCGGGCTCGCGCACGCGGATGAGGACGATGCGGAAGCCGAGGCTCTGCTGGATGGTCTCCGCGATGCGGCTGAGCAGGGTCTCGGGGTCCAGATCCGAGTTGATGTCGCTGACGACCCGGAGGATGTGTTGCAGCTTGTGCGCGCGTTTGCGATTCTCCTCGAGCTGGTTGAAATAGAGGCGGCTCAACCGCTCGCGGGTCTCCTCCAGCTCCGCGACCTGCTTCTGCAGCGCGCCCGGCTCGCCCGCCGGCGCCTCGAGGCCGAGGCCCTTCTTGAGATTGACCAGCTCGCGCCGCGCGTTGTCGAGGTCGCGCTTGAGCTTGAGGGTCTCGGCCGAGGGCGCGGTGCTCTTGCGGTGGCTCACGAATCGCCTCCCTCGCGCTCGAGCACGCGCAGCAGCGCTTCGACCACGCGCGGGTCGAACTGGCTCCCCGCCCCATCCCGCAGCTGGGCGAGCGCCTCTTCGCGGCGGCGCGGTGGCCGGTAGGGCCGGCCGGCGGTCATGCTCTCGTAGGCGTCCACCGCCGCCAGCACCCGGCTGCCGAGCGGGATCTCCTCGCCCGCGATCCCGCGCGGGTAGCCGGAGCCGTCCCAGCGCTCGTGGTGGCTGAGGATCAGCTCGCGCACCGAGCCCAGGTATTCCAGCGGGCGGATGATCTCGACACTCACCTCGGGGTGCTGGAACACCTGTTGGCGCTCGTCGTCCTTCAGCGGCCGCGCTGCGCGCAGCACCTGGTCGTGCACGCGGGTCATGCCGAGGTCGTGGATCGCGGCCACGTAGCCGATCACGTCGATGTCCGCGCCGCTCATGCCCAGCTCGCGGGCGGTGGCGCGCGCGAGCCGCACCACGCTGCGGGTGCCGAGCAGGTAGTCGCGGCGCAGCCGCGTGAGGCTGCGGACCGCCTCCAGCGCCTCGTCGACGGCACGGCCGCTGTCCGGGTAGGCGTAGGTGCGCTCGACGGCGCTGCCGATCCGCTCGACCAGCGCCACCATGAGCGCCAGGTCGTGCTCGTCGAAGGCGGCGCCCGACACCTTGTTGTTCACGTTGAGCACCCCCAGCACCTCGCCCTCGACCCGCAGGGGGACGCTCAGGAGCGACTTGGTGCTGTACTGCGGATGGTTGAGGCGCAGGAAGCGCCGGTCGGTCTCGATGTTGTTCACGAGCACCGGCTTGCCCCACGCCGCCACCGAGCCCGCCACACCCGAGCGCACCGTGATGCGGCGCTCGGCCAGGTTCTGGCCCTCGAGACCACGCGAGGCGACGATGAACAGGTCGCCGCGATCCGGGTCCACCACCATGAGCGAGACGATCTCGGCGTCCATCGCCGCGGCCACCATCTCGGCGGTCTGGTCGAACAGCGCGCGCAGATCGGAGCGGAGCGCGATCTGGCGCGCGATGCGTCGCGCCGCCGGCGACGCCATCTGGCGCAGCGGCAGGACGAAGCAGAAGCGGCTGCCGCCGGTCCCCTTCGACTCGACCCAGATGCGGCCGCCGTGCAGCTCGACGATGCCGCGCGCGATCGCCAGGCCCAGCCCCGTGCCCTCCACCTGCTGCTCGCCCGGCCGGCGGCCGCGGAAGAAGCGCTCGAACACGCGGGGCAGGTCCTCGGACGGGATGCCGGGGCCCTCGTCCTCGACCGACCCCGTCCACTCCTCGCCCTGTGCCGCGGCGCGCACCCGCACGACCCCGCCCACCGGCGAGAACTTGACGGCGTTGCCGAGCAGGTTGAGGAACAGGCGGCGCAGCAGGTCGGCATCCGCTTCGACCAGCAGGGTCGGATCGGCCGCGACCTCGATCGCGATCTGGCGCGGGCGCGAGACGGCATGGAGCGAATCCGCGACCTCCTGGACCATGCGCCCCAGGTCGAAGCGGCTCAGGCGCAGCGGCCGCTGGCCCGCCTCGAGCCGCGAGAGGTCGAGGATGTCGGTGACCAGACGCGTCAGGCGGTCGCACTCGTCGTTGATGATGCCGAGGAAGCGCTCGCGCGGCGTGTGCGGGTTGGCCAGCGAGTCGAGCAGCGTCTCGGTGTAGGCCTTGATGGCGGTCAGCGGCGTGCGGATCTCGTGGGCGACGACCGACATGAGATTGGACGACGCCTCCTCGTCGGCGCTCAGCTGCCGCTCGAGCTCCGCGAGGCGCTGGTGCTCCTCGGCGAGCAGCCTGCGCAGCTCGAAGCGCTCGAGGGTCATCGCCAGCGCGTCGCCCAGCGTTTGTAGGAACAGCCGGTCGGCGGCGCCGAAGGGCCGCGGCCGGCTGAAGCTGACCAGCACGAACCCGTACACCATGCTCCCGGTCGCCAGCGGGACGGTGGCGAGCGCCGCCGGGGTGTCCACCCACAGCAGCGTCTCGCGCGGGGCGTGTTCGAGGACGCCGTCGTCGAACAGGGCGGTCTCGCTGCGCATCACCGCCTCGACGGGCCCGCCGTGCTCGGGCAGGTAGGGCGTCTCCACGCCGGAGTCCTCGATCAACCGCAGCGCGCCGCTGCGCGGGTCCACGCGCAGCAGCCGCGACGCGGAGGCCTCGAGCGCGCTCACCGCGCAGGCGCAGGCGATCGCGCACGCGGTGCCCAGGTCGCCGGTGCTCCGCAGCGCGAGCACCGCCTGGGCCAGCATCGCCAGCCCCTCGCCCGCCAGCGCGGGCGCGCCCTGCCCGGGTCGCGCGGTCTGGCTGCTGCTCGCGGTCATGCGCTTGCCTCCTGCCCCGGTCGGGCGGTCGTCAGGCGACCTGCTTGGCGTCCCCGCCCGGGCCACCGTCGCTGCGCGTCCGCCGCTCGCCGACCAGCACGCTGCCCGGGATGCCCTTGCCGTGGGTCTTGAGCTCCTGCGCCACGTCGATCAGCTCGGCCAGGTGCGACACCGGCATGCGGTCGGTGCTGACCAGCGCAATCGTGAGGCTCATGAGCGGGAACCGCTCGGTGATGTGCCGCCGGTTGGGCACCTCGATGGATCCCCGATCGCGGTCTTCGGGGTCGTAGAGCTCCCGCACCGCGCGGTTGAACCCGGCGATGATGTCCTCGGCCACCGCCTCGGCGCGCTCGGGCTCGGTGAGCAGCACGAAGTCGTCGCCACCGATGTGGCCGACGAAGTCGTCGCCGGCACTGTGCTTCTGGGCGGCGTCGAGGATGATCCGCGCCAGGGTCTGGATCGCCTGGTCGCCGCGCGTGTAGCCGTAGTGGTCGTTGAACGACTTGAAGAAGTCGATGTCGATCTGGAGCATCGCGAACGGGGCGCCCCGCGACAGCCGGCGCTGCAGCTCCTCGTTGATGGAGTGGTTGCCCGGGAGCCCGGTGAGCGGGCTGGCGGAGCGCTGCTGGCGGCTCCACTCCAGCGCGTTCTTGATGCGCAGCACGAGTTCGCGCCTGCCCCACGGCTTGGTGACGTAGTCGTTGGCGCCGCCCTCGAGGCCGGTGATGCGGGCGTCCTCATCGCCGCGGGCGGTCAGCATGATGATCGGGATGTGGCGCGTCACGTACGAAGCCCGCAGGCGGCGGCACACCTCGTGGCCGTCCATCTGCGGCATCATCACGTCCAGCAGCACCAGGTCGGGGAAGACACGCTGCGCCGTCTCGAGCGCGACCTGGCCGTCCTCCGCCTCGATCACCTCGTAGCCCGCGTTCTGGAGCTGGAGGGTCAGCACCTGACGGAGGTTGCGCTCGTCTTCGGCGACCAGGATCCGGGGTTTCGACACGCTGCCTCATCCCTGGGTTGGGTAGGGCGGCACGGCGCGGGACACCCTCGTCCGAAGGGGCCTCGCCGGACCGGCGCTTCACTGCGCTATGGCATCGGCAGGCCGGCGGGCGGACTGAAGCGGAACCTCGAGGCCCGGAGGATGCGTCCTGCTTGGGAGGCAAGGACTTAGGGCAGGGAGACGGCCCGGCCGGGGAGTCTCCCGCGGAGTCAGTCGCGCGGGACCGGCAGGCCCGAGGCCTCCAGCGAGGCGACCGCGTCGAGCTCCGGGTCGCTGGGGGTACCCCGCGCGAGGCTCCAGGCACCGACCAGCGCCACCATCGCCGCGTTGTCCGCGCACAGCCGTGGTGATGGGATGCGCAACGCCACGCCGCGTCGTCCGCACGCGGCCTCGAGCCGGCGGCGCAGCTCGCGGTTGCACGCGACGCCGCCGCCGAGCAGGAGTGTCTCCGCGCCGGTCTCGGAGAGGGCGCGCATGCACTTGGCGACCAGCGTGTCCACCACCGCCGCCTGGAACGAGGCCGCGACGTCCGCGACCCGCGCCGGCGGGTAGGGCGGCGGGCCGTGCGGCGCGAGGGCCAGCGCCACCGCGGTCTTGAGCCCCGAGAACGAGAAATCGAGTCCGGGCTGCTGGAGCATCGGCCGCGGCAGATCGAAGGCGGCCGGGTCGCCGTCGGCGGCGAGGCGGTCGATGACCGGTCCGCCCGGGAAGCCCAGGCCGAGCAGTTTCGCGACCTTGTCGTATGCCTCGCCCGCCGCATCGTCGCGCGTGCTGCCGAGCCAGCGGTAGGCACCGAAGCCGCGCACCTCGACCAGCTCGGTGTGGCCGCCCGAGACCACCAGTACCACCGCCGGCCACGGGCCCTCGCCGTGCTCGAGCGCGGTGGCGTGCAGGTGGCCCTCGATGTGGTTGACCCCGACCACCGGGATGCCGAGCGCCAGCGCGTAGGCCTTCGCGAAGGCCACCCCCACCACCAGCGAGCCGACCAGCCCCGGCGCGCGCGTCACCGCGACCGCGGTGAGATCGACCGCGGCGACCCGTGCTTCCGCGAGTGCCGCCGCCACCAGGCGCGGCAGCAGCTCCAGGTGGGCGCGGGCCGCCAGCTCCGGCACCACGCCGCCGTAGAGCCGGTGCAGGTCCTGCCCGGCGATCAGGTGCGCGCGCAGGGTGCGCGCGTCCTCGAGCACGGCGACCGAGGTGTCGTCGCACGAGGTCTCGATGCCCAGCACGAGGCGGGCGGCGCCGGTCATGGCACCAGGTCCCGGCGCGCCGATCATCCTTCCTCCGGCGCCAGCGCGGCTTCGAGCCAGGCCATGTACTTCGGCGCCCCTGCGGCGATGCGCACGGCGATGCACTCGGGCGTGTCGTAGGGATGCAGCTCGTGCAGGCGCGAGATGAGCGCGGTCCAGTCCTGCTTGCGCGTCTTCATCAGCACGACCACCTCGGACTGGTCCGCGACCTGGCCCTGCCACCGGTAGAGCGAGCGGGCGCCGGGCAGCAGGTTGCCGCAGGCGATCAGGCGTTCCTCGACCAGTGTTCGCACCACGCGGGCCGCGTCCTCGGCGTTGGCGAAGGCGGTGAAGACCAGCAGCATCTCGGTCACGGGCCCCTCCCTCCGGGCGTCGTCGAGGGTCGGTCCACCGACGCTTCCTCCGGACGTCCCCTCCTGACTTCAACGGGCGGCGGAGTGTAGCATCCCCCCGTGCGGCCCCCGGATCCGACCCGTCACGCCTCGGCGCGCGCCATCGCGCTCGCGACGCTCGCGCTCGCCACCGGCGCGGCGACTCGCGGTGCCCCCGGATCGACCGCGCGGCTGCCGGCGATCGTGTTCGTCTCCCGCATGCCGGTGCCGGGCGCGCCCCTGGCGATCCCCGGCCTGGGCCCGCACCACCGCGCGGTGGTCACCGGCGGGCGCCTGCGGGTGCGCGAGCCCGACGGCCGGCTGCGCGAGCTGCTCCCGCCCGGCGCCTTCTTCGACGTGAGCGACCCGTCGGTCTCGCGCGACGCGCGGCGGATCGCCTTCGCCGCCGTCACCCACGCCGACAGCGCGTGGCGGCTCTGGGTGGTGGATCTGGACGGGAGCGACCTGCGGCAGGTCACCTTCCCCTGGCGCGCCGTGGACCTCTCGCCGCTCGGCCCGGCGGCCTCGCGCTTGGAGCGCTACGACGATCTGGATCCCTGCTGGATCGGCGATTCGTCGCTCTGCTTCGCCAGCACGCGCTATCCGCAGCGGGCCCAGTACGCCGACGTGCCGGTGACCAACCTGTTCGAGACGAGCGTCCCGGGGCCGGGCGTCTCGGCGGACGACGATCCGATCCGCATCACGGCCGAGCGCAACGGCGCCGAGGAGCCGGCGATGGATTGGCGCCACGGCCGGATCGTGTTCGCGCGGTGGTGGTTCAACCGCTACCGCGCGGCCAACACGCCGATCGGGCTCGCCACCGATGCGCCCGAGGCCATCCCCGCGGACAGCGTGAACCTGTGGCAGCCGATGGAGGTGACCCCGTTGCACCATCGCACGCGCCTCGCCGCCGGCGACCTGCGCACGCGGCGCGGCAGCATGGGCTATCAGCCCGCCGTCCTCGCCGACGGCTCGATCGCCGCGGTCTACGCCGCGAACCTGGGCCTCTCGCCGCAGCCGGGCGGGACCGGCATCCAGCGGCTTCCGGGCCGCTTCGGCGCGGCGCGGCGGCTCGCGGGCGCGATCGTCGCCGGCCGCGCCGGTGACGTGTACAGCGGTACCCAGGGACTGGCCCCGCCTTCGGCCTGCTCGCCCGTGGGCCTGCCGGACGGGCGCGTGCTGTTCTCGTACAGCCCCGGTGCCCGCGGCGACTTCGGCCTCTACCTCGTGAACGCGGACGGCTCGGGGCTGACACGCGTGCTCGACCTGCCCGGCACGCTCGAGCTGGACGCGGCGCCGGTGGTGCGGCAGCCCGGGCCGCCGCGGGAGGAAACACCTGAAGGAGACGAACTCGAAGACCCGGTGGAGGCCGCCCGGCGTGCCGCCGCGCAACGCCGGCCCGTGCCGGGACTCCCGCCCGATCTCCCGGCCACGCGCGCGGAGTGGATCGGCGGTGGGCGCGGCACGTTCCGCTTCCACGATCTCGATGTGTTCGCGGACGGACCGCCCGACTCGCCCGTCCACGGGGCGGTGCCGCGGACGCCGGGTGCGCGCATCCGCTTCTTCGCCACGCTCGCCCGTGCCGAGCGCGCGGGCGGCGACACGGCGGTGATGCTGCGCGAGGTCGCGGTCGGCCCGCGTGGCGAGGTCGACGAGGGCGGCCTGCCCGCCGACACCCCCATGTTCGAGCAGCTGGTGGATGCGGCGGGGCGCGTGCTCATGACCGCCCGCGGGCCCGCGCACGTGGCCGGCCTCAACGCCGGCGTGGCGGGGTTCACCAGCCGCTGCGTGGGATGCCACGTCGGCCACTCGACGCTGCTGAGGGAGCTGGCTGGGCACACGCGGGACGGAGCGAGGCGATGAGCGCCGACGCCCGGCTGTCGATCCTCCACCTCTGCGGCGAGGGCCACCCGTCCGGCCAGACCCGCGTCATCCTCGACCTGGCGCGCGCCCAGACGGGGGCTGGCCATCGCGTGACGGTGGGCTGCCCCGCGGGCTCGGTGCTGGAGGAGAGTGTCCGCGCAGCCGGGGTCGCCGCCGCGCCGCTCTCCTTCGACGACAACGCCGCAACCGGGACGGCCATCGCCCGCATCGCCGCCGAGTGCGGCGCCGAGGTGGTCAACGCGCACTCCTCGCTCGACCGCAAGGCTGTGCTGTGGGCGCGCGCGCACGCCGGCCTGCGCTCCGCGGTGGTCTTCACGCGGCACGTGCGCACGCGCACCTTTCCGCTCAAGCTGTGGTGGCAGTGCCGGCAGGTGGAGCGGGTGATCGCGGTGAGCGGGGATGTCGCGGCCCGGCTGATCGCGCGCGGCGCGCCGGGTGCCAAGATCGTGGTGGTGCCGAACGGCCTGCCGCCCGAGTTCCTGCGCGATCCCCCGGGTGAGGCGGCGGTCGCCGCGGCGCGCGCCCACATCGGGCGCCTGCCCGGGGCGCCGATCGTCGGCGTGGTCTCGCGGCGCAAGGCGCAGGAGGTGCTGCTGCGGGCGGTGCGGCACATCGGCCGTCCGCTCAACATCGCCCTGATCGGGGTCGGCCCCGAGCCGCCGCTGGAGCGTCTCGCCGGGGCGACGCCGCGGCACGCGGTGACGTTCGTGCCGTTCGTCGCCGACCCGCGGCCCTACTACGCGTGCCTGAGCGTCTCGGCGCTGCCCTCGCGCCAGGAAGGGCTCTCGATCGCCCAGCTCGAATCGATGGCGCTCGGCATCCCGTTCGTGGGCAGCCGCTTCGCCGGCATCCCCGACCTGACCACCGACGGTGTGGACGGGCTGCTGGTCCCGCACGGCGACACGCGCGCGTGGGCGCGCGCGATCGAGCGCCTGCTGGACGAGCCGGGGCTGGCCGCGCGGCTGGCGGAGGCGGCGCGGCGGAAGGTGCTCGAGTCGTTCACCTTCGATCGCACGCTGGAGCGCACCGAAGCGGCCTACCGCCAGGCGATCGCGGCGCGCTCGGGAACCCGCGAAGCCCGCTGAGGCCGGACGGGCGGAGACCCGACGGGCTCACCGGCGCGTCGCTTCCACGATGGTGAACCGCCCCAGATCGACAAGCAGGTTCTTCTCCGCCAGGCCCGGGTCGTCGGGTTGCGAGAGCACGGGCCGGCCGTCGCGCCACCCGCCCACCCTCAGCCCCAGCGTGTAGGCGCCCGGCCGGAGTCCGGACGGGATGATCATCCGGTAGGACTCGCGCACGGTGGTGTCGGGGGGCCAGGCGGCGGCGGGATAGAGCAGGTAGCCGAGGTGGCGCACCAGCGAGAACACCGCCTTCCCCTCCGCATCCCGCACCACGAGCTGCATCACGAACTGGCGATCCGCCGGGGCCACACGCCGCCAGAAGGTCTCGAGCGGCAGCAGGGCGCCGAGCGCCACCGTCGACTCGGGCATCGTGAACCCCGTGAACGCGAGCTGGCGGTCGTAGACGACGCGGCGCGCGACCGGGGCCGCAGCGGCGTCCGTGTGCACCAGCTCGACCGTGTCCGCCGGCTCTCGGAGGAACAACACCAGGTCTCCGGCCGCGTCCACGGGACGGAGGCGATTGCGGTCGGCGAGCTCGCGCAGCCGCAGCGCGGTGCCCGGCTTCACGTAGTTCGCCAGCCGCTCGTCACCGACGTCCGCCAGCATCGCCACCACCCCGGTCGGCGTCGGATAGGGCTGGGAGGAGAAGGTGTAGTAGCCGGTGTAGAGGTGGTGGATCGAGTGGACGTCCCGGCGCGAGGCGAAACGCGCGAGAAACTCGAACGCCGCCACCACGCCGCCGGTGGAGGGGACACGGGAGACCATGTGGTCCCGGTAGCCGCGTTTCGTGCGGTCGAATTCGGTCGGCCAGAACGATTCGGTCGCGGTCGGCACCGGGATCCATCCCTGGCGGAGCAGCGGACCGTAGAGCAGGTTGCACACCAGCGACGCCGCGAGTGCCGCGCCGGCGGTCCTGACGGCGACCGAGCGCACGCGGCCGGGCCGGGCCATCGCCTCCGCGGTGATGGGCGCGCCGGCGACCGCGCGTACGAGGTTGGCGAGGCCCCGCACCGCTGCCGCCACCATCACCGGCGTGACCAGCGCGGTGTACTGGAAGAGGATCCCGTGCTGCTGCGGGCGGAACGACAGGAAGTGCTCGGCCAGCACCGGCAGGGCGACCACGAGCGTGAGCGGACTCAGGAGCGGCAGGAACAGGAGTGGCCCCAGCATCTGCAGCCAGTAGCGGCGCTTGATCATCCCGTCGACGACCTCGCCGGGGGTATCGAAGAAGGCCGAGATCGCGCGCAGCGGATGCGTGAGCAGGTTGACCGCCACCTCGCCGAGGCTCCCGCCCCAGTCCCGGTACATCTTCCCGTACTCCGCCGCGGCGCTCGACAGGGCGGGCAGGATCACGCCGAACGAGAGCATGAGCGAGGCGAGCGCCAGGCCCACGAGCGCCGCGCCGAAGCGCCGCGGCCGCCCGGGGAGCAGCGCCGTGAGCCCCAGCATCCCCACGGCCAGCGCCACGTCCTCCTTGCACAGCAGCGACAGGGTGGCGAACAGCAGGGTGAGCGCGAACCGGCCGGCGGCCATGCAGCTGATGGTCGCCAGCAGGGTGGTGGTGGCGAGCACCTCAGGATGGAATTCGAACAGGTTGGAGTAGCCGAGCGCGGGGTAGAGCAGGTAGAGGGCGGCGCAGGTGAGCGCCACCCCCTCGTGCTTCAGCTCGCGGCGGGCGAGGGCGAAGACGGGCCATGCGCCGAGGGCCAGCGTGACGCACTGGAGCACGAGCAGCGTCAGCGGGTGGCGGACCAGCGCGTAGAGGGGCGCCAGGACGAACAGGATGAGCGAGACATGATCGCCCAGCCAGTTCATCCCGCGGATGGAGCTGAAGAGCGAGCCGCGCAGCGCCTGGTCGGTCGCCTGGACGAAGATCGCCAGGTCGAAGTCGATATAGAGGTAGTAGCGGTACTTGATGACAGCCAGAAAACCGTAGACCGCGGTGTACGCCGCCATCAGCGCCGCGAGCGTGGCGCCGGCGCGGCGGGACGGGGCGACCGGCGCCGGTCCGACGGGGGCAGCGGGGGGGGTCGGCTGCTCGGGTGCGCGGCGGTGCGCCTTGCGCTTGGGCACTCGGCCTCCATGGCGTGGTCCGCCCGGGGCGGACACGCCACGGGCCCGGCGGGGCGGCGAGATTATCACCCGCCGCCGCCGGGAACACGGCGGCGGGGCTCGTGACCCGGCCAGCGGCCCTCCCGGCACCTTCGGAGCGTTGTCGCCACGCCAGCCCTTCCTCTATAGTCCGTGCTTCACCGCAGGCCCTGGATGAGCCGCGAGCGGAGACCCCTGCGGAGCGCGGTCCGGGACGATCTCCCGGGCCCTCCGGCGCGGGCGCCGCCGTGCGCCGCCGTGCGCCACCCTCACCCCCATCGATTCGAGCGAGCCCGCCATGTCCGAGACCCTCGACGTCCTCCTGCTGCTTGCGCTCCCCGCCTCCGGCAAGTCCGAGGTGCGCCGTTATCTCGCGAGCCTCACGCCCGAGCAGTGCCGCGGCGACTTCCACCTCGGCCCCACCGTCCAGCTCGACGACTACCCGTACGTCCACATGATGCGGCGCGTGAGTCAGGAGCTGCGCCGGCTCGGTGCCAGCGGCGTGTTCTTCGACTCGGACGAGCTGCCGATGAAGGAGCCGCTCGACTGGGGGACGCTGGTCGAGCTGCTGAACGAGGACTTCGAGGATCTCCAGCGCCGCTACCGGCCGGCGCCGGCGTCGGCGGCCGAGTGGCTGCTGGACCGCTTCGACGTGGCGCGGCAGAAGGCGGGGGCCAGCCCCGCGCTCGGCGCGCGCCCCTCGGCGGCGCGCCGGGCACTGAACACCACCCTGGAGGCCGAGGCGGCGGAGTTGCTCCGCGACAAGAACGCCGGCATCCCGGAGAGCCTCGAGGGCCGGACGGTGGTGATCGAGGCCGCGCGCGGCGGGCCGGACGGCGCCTCGCCGCCGCTGCCGGCGCCGCTCGGCTATGCCTACACGCTGCGCAAGTTCAGTGACGCCATCCTCGCGCGCGCCTCCATCCTCTACGTGTGGGTGACGCCGGAGGAGTCGCGACGCAAGAACCACGAGCGCACCGACCCCAACGATCCCGGCTCCATCCTCCATCACGGCGTGCCGATGGCGGTCATGCTCGGCGACTACGGCTGCGACGACATGGAGTGGCTGATCCAGCACTCCGACCGCCCCGACACGGTGCGCATCAAGACCCGCGGGAGCGTCTATCATCTGCCGGTCGCGCGCTTCGACAACCGGGTGGACAAGACCACCTTCGTGCGGGCCGATCGCGCGGTGTGGAAACCGGCCGACGTGGCCGCGCTCCACACCGGGCTCGCCGACGCGTTCACGCGGCTCGCGCGCGCGGGCACGGCGCGGGTCGGGTAGGCGCGGCGTGGCGTGACCGCGCCGCCGGCCCGGTCCCGGCGCCTCGACCGGCTCGACGCCGCGGCGCTCGTCGGTCTGGTGCTGTCCCGGGTCGGGTACACGCTCCGCTTCTTCGACTTCACCCGGTTCCCCGAAGAGGACGCCGCGATGCTGCTGCGCTACTCGCAGCACCTCGCGCCCGGCCCGAGGTCATCATGATGCACGCCTACCTGTCGCCGGGTGGTGGCGCGGTCGCGGACTCGCGCGGCGATCGCCGGGCGCATCGCCGGCGTGGTCTACCTCGAGGACAGGGTCGGGTCGAAGGACGAGGGGGCCACGCGGTGATCGCCGCGCGGGGCCGGCGGCTCGGCTCCGTGGCTCGCTCCGGGCGTCAGTGCGCCTCGCCGTGGCGGCCGGGCTTCCCCCACAGCTGGACCAGCCGCCGGTCGCGCCCGCACCCGAGCCGGTAGCTCTGATAGCGGACGGGGTCCTTGCGGTAGAAGTCCTGGTGGTACTCCTCGGCCGGCCAGAACTCGCGCGCCGCCACGATCGGCGTGACGATCGCGGCCTTGAAGCGCTGCGGCGTGGTCTCGAGCGTCTTCTTCGACGCCTCCGCCAGCCGCTTCTCGGTCGAATCCCGGTAGAAGATCGCCGAACGGTACTGGGTCCCGTGATCGCAGAACTGGCCGTTCGACTGGGTGGGATCGATGTTGTGCCAGAAGACGTCGAGCAGCTGCGCGAACGAGATCCGCCGGGGGTCGTAGGTGATCTGCACCGACTCCGCGTGCCCCGTGGTGCCCGACGAGACCTCCTCGTAGGCCGGGTCCTGCTTGAAGCCGCCGGTGTAGCCCGAGATCACCGCCGTGACGCCGGGCAGACCCTCGAACGCGGTCTCCATGCACCAGAAGCACCCGCCGGCGAAGGTCGCGCGGGCGAGGGCGGGGACCGCCTGCGGCGCCGGGGCGGTGGCCGCGGACACCGTGCCCGCGGCGAGCGATGACCCCAGGAGTACCGCCACCAGGATGCGTCTGCTCGAGCCTCTCATCCGTTCGACTCCCCGGTCCGTGATCCGCTCGGTGCGGTGCCTTTCAGGCCGCCGTTCGCGGGGACACTACTCCACCCGGGCGGACTGTGTGACCGCGCCCGGGTCGAGTCGGCGGGAGGCAGCCCGGCCTCCTGCGAGATGGGGCTGGCTGCCCCGCGGGGGTCCCCGGGGTCCTGGCCGCCCCGCGGGACGACGAGGCCGCCGCGACCCGCTCGTGCACGGCGTCGGACGCTCTGGTAGTTTCCGGCCGTCGCGCGCAGCGACGGCGGTGCTGGCCTCCATGGACACCTGACGCAGGGAGGTGACTGAGTGGATCGGTTGGGAGTGGCGCTGCTGGTGGGGATCCTGTCCGGGCTGCACACGGCCACCTGGGGGATGTACAAGGACGCGATCCACGAGGGGTTCACGGTGCCGCGCTACCTGCGCAGCGTGCTCCTGAGTGCCCTGGCGGCTCCGATCATCGTCAGGGTGTCCGGGCTCGATCCGCTGACCGCCTCGGGCCTGGTGGTGCTGTTCGGCGTGACCTACTGCACCGAGCGCGGGCTGACCGAGTTCTGGAAGACCTTCGTGCGCTTCGTCGACCAGTCGAAGTTCACGATCCCGATGCAGTTCCACGTCTTCGGCAGGGTCATCCCGCAGGGCCCGGTACGCTGGGCGATCGCCGCCGGCCACCTGGCCGCGGCGGCGGGGCTCCTGGGGTGGATCCACGCCCTTCAGGATTACGCATTCACATGGCCGCGGCCGGTGGTGATCCTGCTGATCGGCAGCATCGGCGGCTGGTACTCGGCGTGCGGCGGCGGCTTCAAGGACGCCCCGATCGAGGGATTCTCGGGGCTCAAGTTCGTGCGCAGCCCGATCCTCTCCGCGCTCTACGCGCTGCTGCTGTCGAACTTCACGCACGATTACGTCCTCATGGCGCTGGGCGGCCTGGGATACACGGTCGCGACCATCGAGACCTACAAGACGTTCTTCTTCCCCTCCCGTCCGCGCGGGAAGTTCGCGGGCAAGCCGATCCTCCACCCGCACTTCCTGGCCATCCGCCAGCGCTTCGTGCCGCTTTACGCGGGCATCTGGTTGCTGGTCGTGGGCACGCTCGTGTTCGCGTTGCGCGAACCGCGCGGCGGCCTCCCGCCCCCACCGGCCGCGGGCGTCTCGGACGCGGGCGGTGGTACCCGGGTCAGCCCCTAGGCGCGGCGGCCGCCCCATGGATCCCGCCGCCGTCAACCCCTTCGCGACCCCCGCGGGCACCTGGCTGACGACGCTCGTCGTGTCGCTGCTGTCGGGCCTCATCCCGCTCGTCCACATCGAGACCTACCTGATCGCGGTCGCGGCGCTCACCCCCTCCGCGGCCTGGCCCGTGATCCTGATCACCACCTTCGGGCAGATGGTGGCCAAGGTCATCCTCTACGTGGGCGGGCGGCACGGACTCCGGCCGCGCGCCGGCCGTTTCCGGGACAAGCTGGAGCGGGCCGAGAACGCCCTGCGCCGGCACCCGGCCGGGCCCGACGCGGTGGTGCTGGCGAGCGCCTTCACAGGTTTTCCCCCGTTCTACGGGGTGAGCGTGATGGCGGGCGTGCTGGAGATCCCGCTCGCCCGCTTCCTGCTGGTGGCGACGCCGCCGCGCCTGCTGCGGTTCGCGGCCGTGTTCTTCGCGCCGCGTCTGCTGAAGGAACTGCTGTAGGGGGAACGGCCGTGGGCACCTTCGACGCGATCATCGTCGGCAGCGGTTTCGGCGGGACGATGGCCGCGCACGAGCTGGTGAACGCCGGGCTGCGGGTGCTGATGCTGGAGCGTGGCGCGTGGGTCACGCGCGGGCTGCACAACTGGGGGCCGCGCGGCTCGGTCGACCTGACGCCGCACTACTCGCTCGAGAGCCCCTACCGAGTCGAGAACGGCGGCCCGCCGCGAACGATCGGCGGGTACGCCTGCGTCGGTGGTCCGTCGGTCTTCTTCGGCGGCGTCACGCTCCGGCTGCGCGAGCCCGACTTCGAGCCCGCCCCCGAGATCGTCGGCGACTCCGGCGCCGCCTGGCCGATCCGCTACCCCGACCTCGAGCCGTACTACGCCCGCGCCGAGCGACTGCTGGGGGTCGCGGGCGAGGTCGGGGAGGATCCGACCGAGCCGCCGCGCAGCGCGCCCTACCCGTACCCGGCGGCGCCGCTCACCGAGACGCCGCGCCTGCTCGAACAGGTCGGGCGCGGGATGGGGATGCACCCGTACCGGCTGCCGCTGGCGATCAATCACGAGGCGGGCACGCGGGCCGCCTGCATCGGCTGCACCTCGTGCGACACCTTCGCCTGCGCGATCTCGGCCAAGAACGACCTGGCGACCTGCCTGCTGCCGGACCTCATCGCCCGGGGTCTGGTGCTCCGGCCGGAGACGGTCGCGGTCCGGCTCGTCATCCGCGGACGGCGGGTCACCGGGATCGAATGCGTGGACCGTTCCGGCGGCGGCCGCACCACCTGGGAGGCGCCGCGGATCCTGCTCGCCGCGGGCGCGCTCGCCTCTCCCCACCTGCTGATGGCGTCCGATCTGCCGGGGCTCAATCCCGCCGGCGAGATGATCGGCCGCCACCTCGTGCGCCACGCCAACGGCATGACGTTCGCCTACCTGCACGATCTTCCCGATCGCGGCCGCCGATTCCACAAGCAGCTCGGGTTCAACGACTACTACTTCGGCGATCCGGGAGCGCGCGAGGTGCGCGGCAAGCTGGGCTCCATCCAGCAGCTCCAGGCGCCGCCGCCGGCGCTGGTGCGCCGCAACGTGCCGTTGCCGCTCAAGCCGGTCGCCGGCCTGGTCGCGCTCACCTTCCCGCGCGTCACTGGCCTGCTGGCGATGGCCGAGGATCAGCCGCGGCCCGAGAACCGCGTCACCATCGACCGGCGGCACTCGGACCGCTTCGGGCTGCCGCAGCTCGTCATCCGCCACCGGCACACCGAGCGCGACCAGGCCGCGTGCCGGGCGCTCCTGCGCCGGACGCGCAGCCTCCTGCACGCGGCCGGCGGCCGGGTCTTCTACACCTATCACATCCAGACCTTCTCGCACGCCGCCGGGACGGTGCGCTTCGGGCGCGACCCGAGGTCCGCGCCGCTCGATCCCTGGTGCCGGTTCCGCGGGGTCGAGAACCTGTTCGTCGTCGACGCGTCGTTCATGCCCACCGGGGGCGGTGTCAATCCGAGCCTGACCATCGCGGCGAACGCGCTGCGGGTCGGCGAGGCCATCGCCATGGACCGCCTGCCCCCCACGGAGGAGAGAGCCTGCCGCACACCGCACCGCGACCACTCCACGTCGCGATCCTCGGCTGTGGCTTCGCCGCGGAGCTGAACGGCCCGGTCCTGCGCGGGCTGGGCGTCGACTGCTCGTACGCGAGCCGCGATGCCGAGCGGGCGTGGCGCTTCGCGTCGCGCCTTCGCGGCCGTGGCGGGTTCGGCTCGTACGAGGCGGCGCTCGCGGCCCCCGAGGTCGATGCCGTGCTGGTCGCGACGCCGCCCGCGCTGCACGCGGACCTGACGCTCGCCGCGCTGCGGGCGGGCAAGCATGTGGTGGTCGAGAAGCCCCCGTTCCTCCGCTCTGCCGACTTCGCGCCGGTGGAGGCCGCCGCGCGCGCGGCCGGGCGTCAGGTGCTGGTGGCCGAGAACTATCATTACAAGCCGCTCGCCCGCACGCTGCGCCGGCTGCTGGCCGAGGGCGTGATCGGCGAGGTGCTGTTCCTGCACGTCAACGCGCTCAAGCGTCAGCAGGCCGCGGGCTGGCGGACGCAGCCGGAGATGGCGGGCGGTGGGGCGCTGTTCGAGGGCGGCATCCACTGGGTCAGCTTCATGGCCCACCTGGGGCTCGAGGTGCTCGACGTGCGTGGCTTCGCCGCCGCTCCCGGACGCGTGGAGGGCGGCGTCGTCGCTGTCTTCGCGTACGCGGGCGGCGCGGTCGGCACGCTGTTCCACTCGTGGGAGGTGCCGTCGCCGCTGGGGGCCCTGCGCGGCTCCCGCATTTACGGCCGCGAAGGCTCGATCGCGTTCGAGTCGAACGGCCTCGTGGTCGTGGTGTGGGGCCGCCGCAAGCGCCTGATTTTCCCCGGCGTGCGCGACCTGGTCGGCCGGCGCGCGATGTGGCGCGACTTCGTTCGCACGCTGAGGGAGGGCGCCGAGCCCGAGTACGGCCTGGTACTCGCCCGCCGCGACCTGGAGCTGGTCGAGCGGATCGTCGGGACGCTCGGATCATCCTCGGAGGCAAATCGATAACGCCCGCGGAGGCTCGCCGCAATCGGAAGTGCCGCGACCGACCGCCGGCCGCGATCAGGCTTGTCGTTCGAGGAGAGAGGCTCCGCGAACCGTCAGGCGTCCGGCGATCGCGCAGGCGTCAGTATCCGTACGCGACCCGCACCCCAAGGACGTCCACATCCGTCGCCGGCTGGAACACGATCGTCTGCGACTGGCGGCCTGTGCGCAGCACGATCTGGTTCGAGCGGCCCAGGCGCATCCCGTCCCAGTACGCGAGCGCGGTGACGCGGGGCGCGATGCGGTAGCCGAGATGCAGGTAAGGATTCCAGCCGAGACCGGGTGACAGCTCCAGGTGATAAACCACGCCGGCCTCCGAGATCGTCGCGTGCTCGCTGGTCGCGAGCAGCCGTCTCAGCCCTCCGCCGACCACGATCGGACTCGATCGTGTCGCGAGCCGCTCGACGCCCAGTCGTCCCGACACGATCCGGTAGTCCTCACTTTGCGTGACGCTGAGCCGCCGGCGCCACAGGTTCAGATCCATCCCGGCGACCGCGTCGACCGCGCCCGGCCAGCGGTAGCGAAGCTCGACCCCCTCGGTCGTCCCCAGGTAGACCGAGACGCCGTGCGCCGCTTGCGTGGGATCGAGCTGCAGTGAGCCGTCGTAGCTGACGCCCCCTCCGTAGACGCTCGCCCGGAAAACGAGCAGGGCGCCTCGCGCTCTCCGCTGGGCGAATCCGATGCCGAGCGCCACCCGCGGCCCGGTCTCGCGCACCTCGATCGGCGAGGTGTCCTCGCGCCAGCCGAAACGCTCGACGGCGGCGTCCACCGACCATTGCGCGCGCGCGGCGGCGGCCGCGAGGCACGACGCCAGCGCCGCAAGGAGCAGGCACATGCATGCCCGGGCCGCCGGGCTCAGCCCCCCGAGCGCGGCCCGCGGGCTCGGATCAGATCGGCGGCGGTGGTGAATAGGCGTTCTCATGCGTGGGGGCCCGAGCCTGCGCCCGGGCGGCAGCCCCCATCGGCGGGCCATGGCCTTCCCGGAGTCCGGATCGCCGACGCCGCGGGGAAGCGCACGCCGCTACGCGCCCGCCGCCCCAACCGTATCCGCCAGCACCGTGGCGCGGTTGCTCGACACCTCGAAGAACCCGCCGCTCACGCTCCACCGGGCCTCTTCGCCGCCCGCCTTGCGCACGGTCAGCGGGCCGCCCGCCAGCCCGGTGACCAGGGCGGCGTGGTTCGCGAGCACGCCCAGGTAGCCCGCGAGTCCCGGCACCTGGACGTACTCCACCGCACCCTCGAACACGCTCCGCTCGGGGGTCAGGATGCTCAGGTGGAACGTGGTCGCCATGGGCCTAGACCATCGCCGCCATCGTCTCGCCCGCCTCGATCACTTCCTCGATGCCGCCGCGCATGTAGAACGCCTGCTCGGGCAGCTCGTCCAGCTGGCCGTCGACGATCATCTTGAAGCCCTTGATGGTGTCCGCGAGCTTCACGTACTTGCCGGGCGTGCCGGTGAAGGCCTCGGCGACGAAGAACGGCTGCGAGAGGAAGCGCTGGATCTTGCGTGCCCGCGTCACGGTGATCCTGTCGTCCTCCGAGAGCTCGTCCATGCCGAGGATGGCGATGATGTCCTGGAGATCCTTGTAGCGCTGGAGAATCCGCTGCACGGCGCGCGCCGCCTGGTAGTGCTCCTCACCGACGATCTGCGGATCGAGGATGCGCGAGGTCGAGGCCAGCGGATCCACCGCCGGGTAGATGCCGAGCTCGGCGATCGAGCGCTCGAGCACGGTGGTCGCGTCGAGGTGGGAGAACGCGGTCGCCGGCGCCGGGTCGGTCAGGTCGTCGGCCGGCACGTAGATGGCCTGCACCGAGGTGATCGATCCCTTGCGGGTGGTGGTGATGCGCTCCTGGAGCGCGCCCATCTCGGTGGAGAGCGTGGGCTGGTAGCCGACGGCGCTCGGCATGCGGCCGAGCAGCGCCGACACCTCGGAGCCCGCCTGCGTGAAGCGGAAGATGTTGTCGATGAACAGCAGCACGTCCTTGCCCTGCTCGTCGCGGAAGTACTCGGCCATGGTGACACCGGTGAGACCGACCCGCAGGCGCGCGCCGGGCGGCTCGTTCATCTGGCCGAACACCATCACGGTCTTGGCGAGGACACCCGACGCGGTCATCTCCCGATAGAGGTCGTTCCCCTCGCGAGTGCGCTCGCCGACGCCGGCGAACACCGAGAAGCCGCCGTGCTGGGCGGCGATGTTGCGGATCAGCTCCTGGATGATCACCGTCTTGCCCACGCCGGCGCCGCCGAACAGGCCCACCTTGCCGCCGCGCTGGTAGGGTGCCAGGAGGTCCACGACCTTGATGCCGGTCTCGAACAGCTGCTTCTCGGTCTCCTGCTCCGCGAACGGCGGCGTCGGGCGGTGGATCGGGTACCGCTGGGTGGTCTTCACCGGCCCCTTGCCGTCGATGGTGTCGCCGACCAGGTTGAAGATGCGGCCCAGGCACTCTTCGCCGACCGGCACCGTGATCGGCCCGCCGGTATCGGTGGCGGGCATGCCACGCACCAGGCCGTCGGTCGAGTCCATGGCGATGCAGCGGACGATGTTGTCGCCGACGTGGAGCGCCACCTCCACGGTGAGGCGGATGCCGCGTTCCTGGTCCTCGATCAGGATGGCGTTGTAGATCTTCGGCAGCTTCTCCGCGTCGAACGCCAAGTCCACCGTGGGTCCGATCACCTGCACCACCTTGCCGACATTCATCGTTCGCTCCTCTGCATGAGCCAGCCGGGCCGCGGGTGGCCCGGTCGGGGATCGGTCACTTCAACGCTTCGGCGCCGCCCACCAGCTCGGCGATCTCACGCGTGATCGCCGCCTGGCGGAGCCGGTTGCGGGTCAGGGTCAGGCCGTCCACCAGCTCGCCGGCGTTCTTGCGGGCGGAGCCCATCGCCACCATCCGGGCCGAGTGCTCCGAGGCGAGCGCGTCGGCCATCGCCGCGTAGAGCTTGGCGGTGGCGTAGCGCGGCACCAGCTCGGAGAAGATGGTCTCGGCATCGGGCTCGAACAGGATGCCGCGGTCCACGCCGCCGGCCGGCGCGTCACCGCCGACCGGCAGGAACAACTCGGCCTGCACCCGGCGGGCGAGGGCGCTCACGAAGTGCGTGTACAGCACCTCGATGCGGTCGACCTTGCCGCCGGTGAACAGCTCGGACAGCTCGGCGGTGAGGCGCCGCGCGAACTCGAGGCTCGCCTCACCCGGCAGCTCGGTGTGCGCGGCGATGATCGGCACGCCCCGGCGCCGGAAGTAGTCGCGGCCCTTGCGGCCGACGACCACCAGCTGCACCGTGCCGGCCGGCGCCTGGCGCACGCGCTGCTCGGCCACGCGCAGGATGTTGGTGTTGTAGGTCCCGGCGAAGCCGCGGTCGGCGGTCACCACCACCAGCACCGTGGTCTTCACCGGCCGCACCTTGAACAGCGGGTGCTCCAGCTCGGAAGCCGCGCCGGCCAGGCTGGCGAGCATCTCGGTGATCTTCCGCGCGTAGGGGCTGGCGGCCTGGGCGCGGAGCTGCGCGCGGCGCAGCTTCGCCGCGGCCACCATCTCCATGGCCTTGAAGATCTGCTGCATGCTCCGGGTGGCGCGGATGCGCCGCCGCAGGTCCTTCAACGACGCCATGGTTGCTAGACCTTGAACTGCGCCTTGAAGGCCTTGCAGGCCTCGTGCAGGCGCTTCTGGTCTTCGTCGGACATCTGCTGCGCGGTGCGGATGTTGTGGATCACCTCGGCGTATTGCCTGGCGATGAAGGCCAGCCACTCGCTCTCGAACCGGCGCACGGCCGCGATCGGCACGTCGTCGAGGTAGCCGTTGGCACCCGCCCAGATCGAGATCACCTGGTCCTCGACCGGCATGGGCGCGAACTGCCCCTGCTTGAGCAGTTCCACCATGCGATCGCCGCGGGTGAGCTGCGCCTGGGTCGTCTTGTCGAGGTCCGAGCCGAACTGGGCGAACGCCGCCAGCGCGCGGTACTGAGCGAGATCGAGCCGCAGGCGGCCGGCGACCTGGCGCATCGCCTTGATCTGGGCGTTGCCACCCACGCGCGACACCGAGATGCCGACGTTGATCGCCGGTCGCACGCCGGCGTAGAAGAGGTCGCTCTCGAGGAAGATCTGCCCGTCGGTGATCGAGATGACGTTGGTCGGGATGTAGGCCGAGACGTCGCCCGCCTGGGTCTCGATGAACGGCAGCGCCGTCAGCGAGCCGCCCCCTCTCTCGTCCGAGAGCTTGCAGGCGCGCTCGAGCAGGCGCGAGTGCAGGTAGAACACGTCGCCCGGGTAGGCCTCGCGTCCCGGCGGGCGGCGGAGCAGCAGCGCCAGCTGGCGGTAGGCGGTCGCGTGCTTCGAGAGGTCGTCGTAGACGCACAGCACGTGGCCGCCGGCATAGGTGAACTCCTCGCCCATCGCCGCGCCGGCGTAGGGGGCGATGTACTGGAGGGGCGCCGGCTCCGAGGCGGAGGCGGTCACCACGATCGTGAACTCCATCGCGCCGTACTTCTCGAGCGTGGCGACCACGTTGGCGACCGTGGACTCCTTCTGACCGATCGCCACGTAGACGCAGATCACCCCCGTACCCTTCTGGTTGATGATCGTGTCGAGGGCGAGGGTGGTCTTGCCGGTCTGGCGGTCGCCGATGATCAGCTCGCGCTGGCCGCGGCCGATGGGGATCATCGAGTCGATCGCCTTGATGCCGGTCTGGAGCGGCTCCTTCACCGGCTGGCGCTCGATCACGCCCGGCGCCTTGAACTCGATGTTGCGGAACTTGTCGGACCCGATCGGACCCTTGCCGTCCACCGGCTGGCCGAGGGCGTTCACCACCCGCCCGATCATGGTCTTGCCCACCGGGACCGAGGCGATGCGGCCGGTGCGCTCGACGCGGTCGCCCTCCTTGATGTCCTTGTCCGGGCCTAACAGCACGATGCCGACGTTGTCCTCTTCCAGGTTGAGCACCATGCCCATGACGTCGCCGGGGAAGCGGATGAGCTCGCCGGCCATCGCGTCTTCCAGCCCCCACACGCGCGAGATGCCGTCGCCGACGGAGAGCACCGTGCCGACGCTCCTGGTCTCGAGCTTGGCCTCGTAGCGTTCGAGTTCCTGCGCCAGGATGGCGCTGACTTCTTCCGGCTTAAAGGACATGGGAGAGAGCCCCGATTCGGTTGGGTCCAGGACGACGGGTGATCATCAGACGCTCACCTCGTACAGCTGGTTGCCGATGGCGTCGAGCAGCGTGCGCACGGTCCGGTCCACCACGTGGTCGCCGATGCGCACCAGCGCGCCGCCCAGCACCGCCGGGTCCACCTCGGCGGTGAGCCGGACCTTCGACTTCGTGTAGGCCTCGAGCGTGGCGTGCAGCCGCGCCCGCTCCGCCTCCTGGAGCGCCACCGCGCTCACCACGTGCGCGCGGCGGATGCCCTGCGCCTGCTCGACCAGGACCTCGTACTTGCGGGTGATGTCGGGCAGCAGCGTGAGGCGCTTCTTGCGGAGCAGCAGGTCCGTGAACGCCGCCACCGAGCGCGCCGCGCGCCCCTCGAGCGCCCCACCCATCATCTTGCGCTTGTCGGGCAGCCGCACCTGCGGTGAGGCGAGGAACAAGGCCGCAGGACTTCCCGGCGACAACAGATCTCGCACGCCCTTGAGGTCCTCGAGCGCGGCCGCGGTCTCGCGGCGCTTCTCGGTGAGGATGAAGAGCGCCCGCGCGTAGCGGCCCGAGACGGTGACGTCCTTCACCGCAACGCCCCCACCTCGTCGATGAACTCGCCCGCCAGCTTGCGCTGGGCCGGCTCGTCCAGCTTCTGGCGGAGGATCTTCTCGGCCGTACGGAGCGAGAGGGAGATGACCTGTTCCTTGAGTATCTCCTTGGCCTTCTCGCGCTCGCGCATGATCTCGTCGGAGGCGCGCTCCAGCCTCATGGCGGCGTCCTTCTGTGCCTGCGCCCTGATCTCCGCCGCCACCCGCTGCCCCTCGGCGACGGCGTCCTGGATCCGCTGGCGCGCCTGGGCCTCGATGCCCTTGAGCTCCGAGTCGTAACGGGCCTTCAGCTCCAGCGCCTCGGCCTTCTGGCGGTCGGCCTCCTTGAATTCCCCGGCGATCTTCTCGCGGCGCGCCTCGAGCATGCCGATCACCGGGCCCCACGCGTAGCGGCGCAGGATCCAGACCATGAGCAGGAAGCCCAGGATCTGGGTGAGGACCTGACGGATGTCGACAAGATCCATCCCGACTCCTTGCGGCTTGCGCCGGCGATCAGCCCGCGATGCCGCCCTTGAGGAGGAACATCGTGACGAACGCGTAGATGGTCAGCGCTTCGGCCAGCGCGGCGATGATGATCATCGCCAGCTGGATCTTCGCGGTCGCTTCGGGCTGACGCCCGATCGCGGTCATCGCGCCCTGGCCGATCAGGCCGAGGCCGATACCCGAGCCGATCGCGGCGATGCCGATGCCGAGCGGAAGGCCGAGCGCGAGAGCTGCCTGGAAATCCATGACCGGATCCTCCTGATGGTTTTAGTGAGCGTGCGCGTACGCCTCCCCCTCGTGGGGATGCTCGTCGTGCGGCAGCATGAGGAGGAGGTAGATCGTGGACAACACCGTGAACACCAGGGCCTGCAGGATGCTGGTGAGGAGCGCCAGGAACAGGAACGGCAGCTGCAGCGGCAACCCGATCGGCAGGTGCGTGAACGCGAGCACCGTGATCCCGAGCGAGGCGAAGGCCACCAGCAGCATGTCCTCGCCGAAGATGTTGCCGAACAGCCGGCAGGCGAGCGAGATGGGCTTGGCCAGCTCGCCCATCAGGTGGATGGGGAGCATGATAGGCACCAGCCCCCAGCCGATGGCGCTGCGCGGATTGCCCGCCATGTGGTCCACCCAGCCCAGCACCCCCAGCTCGCGGAAGCCGATGTACTGCGAGTACAGGAACACGATGAGCGCGAGCGCCACCGTCACGTTGAGGCTCGAGGTCGGCGATTCCATGAAGGGGATGAGGCCGAACACGTTCATCGCCAGGATGTAGACGAACAGCGTGCCGAGGAAGGGCACGTGGCGCGGCCCGTGGCGGGGTCCGAGGATGCCGACGATGAAGTCGTAGAGGCGCTCGACCACCATCTCGGCGCCGTTCTGGAGCGGCCCCGGGATCATCTGCGGGTTGCGCGTCGCGATCATCGCCACCACGCACAGCATCAGCGCGATGAAGAGCGAGAAGATGACTACCTCGTAGTGGTGGAGGAAGTGCGCCCAGGGTGCCTGCGGGAAGGCGCGGCTCAGCACGGTGATGACGTTGGCGAACTTCTCCGGACCCACCTCCTTCGCCTCGCTGCCGTGCTTCGCGGCAGCGCCCTCGCCCGCGGCCGGCGTCGGCGCGGCCTCGGTCCCGTGGGTACCCGACTCCTGCGTCGCGGCGACCCGCGTCTCCCGCCCGCCGCTGCGGGCGCCCGACCAGACGTTGTTGACCGCCCAGGCGCCCGCGGCGAGCACCACGACCACCGCGACCGCGGGCCACGGCGTGCGCGTGAAACGCTGCCAGGCTTGCGTCGGCAGCACCAGCAGCGAGGCCGCCTTGAGCACCATCACCGTGTAGGGGATCGCGAAGCCCGCCATGAGCGGTACCGCCGGGAACCGCAGCAGCAGGAGCCAGCCGGCGGCGAAGAGCGCCAGGATCCCGCCGAGTGCCGCGATCGCCCGGCCGGTGGCGGAGAAGGTGCGGCGGTCGGCGCCGGTGAGTGCCACGATCAGCCGCTCGAGCAGGACGAGGTTCACGAGCGACCACGCCGCCCCGAGGGCGACGGCGAGCCCGTGGAGGGGCACGGCGTAGGTGGCGGTCACCAGGGCCGCGATCCCACCGACCCACAGCGAGGTGCGGCGGACCCGGGCGAGGAGTTCGAGTCCCATGCGTGGTACGGCGCCGGACAGGCGATCAGCGGCGCCCTTTCTGCTCCTCTTCTTCCGCCTGATAGCGGCGATAGATCCGGTAGGTCTCACGGCCGGCGGCGGCGAATCCCACCGCCAGGCCGGCGATGCCGAGCCACGGCGCGGTCGTGAAGCGTCGGTCCAGCCAGTCGCCCACGAAGAAGCCGACCAGGGGCGAGACGATCAGCAGGGTGGGTATGGAGAGCAGCAGCCCTGCGGTCCGAAGCCCCTCGGCGGACGACTTCTTCACCGGTCGAGGAGCCATGCCGACCCCTCCGTGAAACATTTCACAAGCAGCCGCCAACCGAAGAGGCCTCAACGGGTGGCAAGTGGCCGGGGGAAAGTAGGGAAAGGTCCCCGGGCGGTCAAGCCGGAAGTGGAGGAAGTGGAGCGCCGCTCGAGAACTCGGTGCCCGACCACCGCGGCCCCCACCCGGCGGCCCGGCGGGTGCAGACGATTCCCGCAGCCGAGGGCGCGACGCCACGGTGGTCCGCTGGATTTGCCACCCGTCCCCCGCCTCCCTATCCTGCGCCGCCGTGCCCCGTCTGAATCCCTGCCTCATCGAGGTCTACATCTTCCGTCGCCGTGGCCGCCGGGTCGAGTTCCTGGCGCTGCGCCGCCGGGCCGGAGACTCGCTGCCCGGCGCATGGCAACCGGTCACCGGGACCCTGAAGCGCGGCGAGACCGCGGTGCGTGGCGCGCTCCGGGAGGTGCGCGAGGAGGCCGGCGTCGTGCCTCATCGCCTGTGGCGGCTCGAATCCGTGACCACCTTCTTCGATCCACGCCGCGACGCGATCGGTCTCGTGACGCTGTTCGCGGCCGAGGTGGCGCAGCGTGACGCCGTGAGACTCTCGCGCGAGCACAGTGCCCACCGTTTCCTGTCGGCGCGCGAAGCGTCGAAGCGGTTCCTCTGGGACTCGCAGCGCCGCGGCCTCGCCGCCGTGCGCACGCAGGTGCTGCGGGGTGGGACGCGGGCGAGGGCGCTCGAGATCGCGCTCCCGCCGAAGAGAGGCTGACATCGTCACCCCGCCCTGCGGGGCTGCAACGCCATCAAGGAGGACAGCGCGTGGCCAGCAACAGCTCGTTCGACGTCACCACCGGCGTGGACTACATGGAGGTCAACAACGCCGTCACGCAGGCGACCAAGGAGATCACCCAGCGCTACGACTTCAAGGGGCTCAAGGTGAGCATCGAGCTCGACCAGAAGGAGCACACGATCACGCTCGCCGCCCCCGACGAGTTCAAGCTCGCGGCGATCTGGGACGTGCTCCAGAGCAAGCTGGTCCGGCGCCAGGTGCCGCTCAAGAACATGAAGCCGGGCGAGACCGTCCCGGCGGCGGGCAGCTCGGTGCGCCAGGCGGTCGCGATCCAGGACGGGCTCACCGCCGACATGGCGCGCGAGGTCGCGAAGGTCATCAAGGACGCCAAGATGAAGAAGGTGCAGGCGGCGATCCAGGGCGACACGGTGCGCATCTCCTCGCCCAGCAAGGACGAGCTGCAGGCGGCGATTGCCCTGCTCAAGCAGCAGGACCTGGGCGTCGAGCTCAAGTTCGGGAACTTCCGGAGCAACTAGCGCGTCTGCGGTGCCGCCCGGAAGGGCGGGACATCCGACCTCCACCAGGAGCCCTGCCCGTGCCCGATATCGCCGTCTTCCATCCCCACATAGTGCACTTCGTGATCGGACTGCTGTTCGTGGGTGTGGCGGCCCGCCTGGTCTCCCTGCTGCCGCTCGGCGGTCGGCTCTCGTTCATGGGACCGATGGCGGCGCTGCTGATCCTTCTCGGCACCGGCGCGTCGTTGTTGGCGGTCCACTCGGGGCTCGACGCGCACGGCCCGGCCGAGCGCGTGCCCGGGGCGCGCGACGCGGTGGTCGAGCACGAGGAGTGGGGCGAGCGTGCCCGCAATGCCTTCATCGTCGTCGCACTGCTGGAGTTGGCGGCGCTGGCGTTGGCCTCGAGAAAGCGCGTCGCGACGGGATTGCGCTTGGTCTCCGCCGCGGCGGGACTGGCCGGGCTGGTCGTGCTGTACCAGGCGAGCGAGCACGGCGGCGCGCTGGTGTACGACTACGCGGGCGGCGTGGGCATCCGCTCGGGCGATCCGGCCGACGTCCGGCGGCTGCTGGTCGCCGGGCTCTACCACAACGTCCAGGCCGCGCGCGACTCCGGCCGCAAGGAGGACGCGGCGCGGCTCACCGATGAACTGATGCGCCAGATGCCGGCCGACGCGGGGGTGAAGTTCCTCGGCGTCGAATCGCTCATCAAGGACCGCGAGGATCCGCACGCCGCGCTCGCCACGCTGGCGACGATGGACGTGCCCGCCGACGACCGCCGGCTCCAGATCCGCAAGGCCATGCTGACCATCCAGGCCTATCGCGCCGCCGGGATGAGCGACTCGGCGCAGGCGACGATCGAGGAGATGAAGCGTCGGTACCCGAACGATCCGCGGATCAAGGCGGCGCTGGCGCGGCTGGGCGGCGCCGAGGGTGGATCTCGTTAGGCCGCGGACGTCGCCCCCGGCGCTCTCTGCGCCCGGTACGCCATCTCCCGCCCGGCAGGCCGACGTGCGCGGCGATGAACGGCGGCCCGGCCGGGGTCACACGCCGTACTCGGGCCTGGGGATGCCCAGCAGCCAGCGGTCGAACCAGGCGCGGATGTGGCGCTGGTTCTCGACGCGCCGCGAGGGCGCGCCGCTGCGCGAGAGCTCGTGGCTCTCGCCCGGGAAGCGCACCATCACCACCGGCTTGCGCTGCTGCTTCAAGGCGCGGAACATCGCCTCGCCCTGGCCGATCGGCGTGCGCCAGTCCTCCTCGCTGTGGATCACCATCAGCGGTGTGGTGATCTTCGCGGCGAGCGCCACCGGTGAGCGCGACCCGTACTCCGCGGGATCCTCGAACGGCGGCTTGCGGAACCAGAAGGGCGTGAACAGGGTGAAGTCGGCGCTGTAGTAGAACGAGGCCCAGTCGGCGACGCAGCGCTGCGTGACGGCGGCGGCGAAGCGGTCGGTCTGGGTGACGAGCCAGTTGGTGAGCAGCCCGCCGCCGCTCCCGCCCGTGACGCCGAGCCGCTTCGGGTCCACGTAGCCGCGCGCGAGCACTTCGTCCACGGCGCTCAGAAGGTCGCGCGCGTCGTCGCCGGGGAACCGGTACTGGATGCAGTCGGCGAACGCCTGGCCGTAGCTCGTGCTGCCGCGCGGGTTGGTGTAGACCACCACGTAGCCCGCGGCCGCGAGGACATGGAACTCGTGGAAGAAGCCCGCCCCGTAGGCGGTGTGGGGTCCGCCGTGGATCTCGAGCACGAGCGGATACTGCTTCGCCGGGTCGAAGTCCGGCGGCTTCGCGATCCAGCCCTGCACGCGGCGGCCATCGAAGCTCGGGTACCAGAACTCTTCGACCTCACCCAGGGCCAGCTCCGCGAACAGCGCCTCGTTCGGGGCGTAGAGCAGGCGCGAGGTACCGGTCTCCGCGTCGAACAGATGGAGGTCGCCGGGGGTGGTCGGGCTCCCGAGCGTCAGCGCCCACATCCGAGCGTCCGCGCTCGCGGTGCCGGCGACCAGGTCGCGCCCCGGCGGCGTGAGCGTGCGCGGCGCGCCGCCCGACGCGTCGAAACTCGCCAGCATCGATGCGCCTTGACGCGCGAGCGAGACCAGCACGGTACTACCGTCGGCGCGGAAGGCGAGCGGCGTCTGGCCGCCGCCGCGCGGCGGGTGCTGGTCCGAGCTGATCACGCCGCCGAGCTCGTCCTCGCAGCCCGCCGAGAGATCGCGCACCGCGGCGCGCGGCCACGGACCCTCGGTGAGGAAGAGGCGCGGCAGGTGGTAGGTGCGCGGCGGCTGCGGGCTCACGAAGCCGATGGCGGCGATGCGCCGGTCCGCGTGCTCGGCCCAGGCGCCGATGAGTCCGCCCAAGTCCACGACCGTCTTGAGCTCCGCCCCGTCCGTGGGCGCCTCGAGCCCCGGTGCCACCGCGTAGAGGACGGACTCCTCGGCGCCGAACCACGGCTCGGCGCGCCGGTCGGAGACGAACAGGATCCAGGCGCCGTCGCGCGACCAGCGCGGCGCCTGCGCGGTGAACGCCCCGCGCGTGAGGGGACGCGGCGTGCCGTTCTCCACCTCGACCATCCACACCTGCGGCAGGTGGTCGAAGTCGGTGAAGCCCTCGCCGTTCTCACGGAACACCGGCCGCGTGACGACGCGGCCCGGCTCGTTCTTCGGCTTCTCCGGCTTGGGGTCGTCGAGCGCGGGATTGGTGCCGCTCAGGAACGCGAGGCGGCAGCCGTCCGGCGACCAGGCCGGATCCGAGACCCCCTTCGCCAGCTCGCAGACGCGCACCGCCTCGCCGCCCGACATCGGCAGCAGGTGAAGCTGCCCGGGCTGCCTGGGCGCGCTCGAGCGCACGAACGCGAGCCGCTGGCCGTCGGGCGACCAGCGCGGCTGCGAATCGCCGGTGCCGAAGGTGAGCGGTCGCGCCACGGCGGGCTCCGGGCCGCCCCCGGCGTCCACGGCGTCCACGAGCCACAGGTTGGTGCGATAGCCGTCCGTCTCGGGGTCGACGACCACGCGGGTGAACGCGACGCGCGTGCCGTCGGGCGAGATCTGCGGGTCGGCGATCCACACCAAGCGCAGGAGGTCGTCCTCGCGCATCGCGCGCCGCACGGCGGATGCGGGGCCTGGCGCCGCCGCGCGCGCCGCGGACGTCGTCGGGGCGCTCACTCGTCGTAGTCCTTGACCGGCTTCCCCATCAGCCACTTGTCGAACCACCGGTGGTAGTGCTGCAGCCGCTGGACGCGCCGCGAGGGCGTGCCGCTGCGCGACAGCTCGTGGTTCTCGCCCGGGAAGCGGACCATGACCGCGGTCTTCCTCTGCTGCTTCAGTGCCCGGAACATCGCCTCGCCCTGGCCGATCGGCGTGCGCCAGTCCTCCTCGCTGTGGATGATCATGAGCGGCGTCGTGACGCGCGAGGCATAGGTGACCGGCGAGCGCTCGATGGACTCCTGCGGGTCCTCGAACGGCGGCTTCTTGAACCAGGTGGGCCGGAAGAGCGTGAAGTCGGCGCTGTAGTAGAACGAGATCCACTCCGACACGCAGCGGTCGGTCACCGCCGCCGCGAAGCGGTCGGTGTGGGTGATGGTCCAGTTGGTGAGTAGCCCGCCGCCGCTGCCGCCGCACACCGACATGCGCTTCGCGTCCACGTAGCCGCGCCGGATCACCTCGTCCACGCCCGCCATCAGATCGCGGTAGTCGTCGCCCGGGTAGCGGTACTGGATGATGTTGCCGAACTCCTGCCCGTAGGTCGTGCTGCCGCGCGGGTTGGTGTAGACGACCAGGTAGCCGGCGCCGGCCAGCACCTGGAACTCGTGCATGAACGCCGCGCCGAACGCCGCGTGCGGGCCACCGTGGATGTTGAGCACCAGCGGATACTTCCGCGTCGGTGTGAAATCGGGCGGCTTCATGATCCAGCCCTGGATCTTCCGGCCGTCGAAGGACGGGTACCAGAACTCCTCGACCTTGCCGAGCGGGATGCCGGCGAGCAGCGCGTCGTTGGGGCCGTACAGCTTCTTGAGCGCGCGCGTCTCGGCGTCGAAGAGGACGAGATCGCCCGGCGTGGTCGGGTCGCCCATCGTCAGCGCCCAGCGCTTCCCGTCGGCGGTGCCGGTGCCGGCGATCACCTCGCGGTCGGCGGGGGTCAGCTCCTCGACCCGCCCGCTCTGCGCGTCCACGCGCGCGAGCATCGCGGCGCCCTGCCTTCCGACCACCGCCAGCAGGCTCCTGCCGTCGGCGCTGAAGGCCAGCGGTCGCTGGCCGCCGCCGCGCGGCGGGTGCTGGTCGGAGCCGATGCCGGCGCCGAGGTCGAAATCGTACTCGGCGGTGAGTGCGCGCACCGGCCGGCCGGCCCCCGCGCTGATCATCAGGTCGCTCTGGTCGTAGGAGTGATCCTCCTTCGGGTTCACCCCGCCGATGAAAGCGATGCGGCCGTCGGCCGCCTCGACCCAGTCGCCGATCCCGCCGTCGTAGTCCACCCGCGTGCGGAAGCCGGCGCCGTCGGCCGGCTTCGCCCGGCCGGGCGCCACCGCGTAGAGGTCGTCGTCGTCCTGCCCGAACCACGGCTCCTTGCGCCGGTCGGAGGTGAAGCACACCCACGCGCCGTCGCGCGACCAGTCGGGTGCCCCCTCGTTGAAGGTGCCGGTCGTGAGCTGGCGCGCCCTGCCACCCGCGGCCTCGACCACCCATACGTGGCTCGGATGCTCGAGGTCGAAATAGCCCGCGTTGTTGAGGCGGAAGATCGGCCGCGTGATCACGCGGCCCGGCTCCTTCTTCGGCTTGGCGCGGGTGGTGTCGTCGTCGATCGCCGGGTGGGTCCCGCTTGCGAACGCGATGCGCTTGCCGTCCGGTGACCAGGCGGGCGAGGACGCTCCGCCCTTGAGGCGCGTGAGCTGGGCCGCCTCGCCGCCGGACATAGGCAGAAGGTGGATCTGCCCCGGCTTCCCCTCGGCGCCGCGCACGAACGCCAGCGTCCCGCCGTCGGGCGACCAGCGCGGTTGCCCGTCGCGCGGCCCCGCGGTGAGCGGCCGCGGCACGCCCCCGGCGGTCTCCGCCAGCCAGATGCTGGTGCGGTACTCGTCCGCCGCCGAGTCGGTGGTCACGCGGACGAAGGCGACGCGCGCGCCGTCCGGCGAGATCTGCGGGTCGGCGACCCAGACGAATCGGTAGAGGTCCTGCTCGACCATGCGGCGTGGCGCGGCGCCGGCGAGCGAGGTCCAGACCAGCAGTGCGGCCGCGCAGCAGGCGGCCGTCGCGAGCGAGACGGGACGGCGCATGGGGATTCTCCGGGGCTGGAGTGGGGCGTTGGAGCCCGGCACGCTAGGACACAGCCCAGGGGAGGGTCAACCGCCGCGCCTACAAGCGCGGGGGAGCGGCCGCTCAGCGCGGCTGGAGGACGACGCGGAACTGATGCAGCGCGCCACGCTCGCAGCGGAAGCCGGCCATCGCCTCGCGCGAGCTCACGTCGAATCGCAGTGCACCGAGATTGACGAGCCGCAGACGCTGCGGGCCGCAGGGTGCCACCGGCAGGCTGAAGCCCCGGGGCGAGCCCATGAACAGCTCGACCGTGTCGGCGATCGCCGGGTACCAGGCGAGCGAGACCGCGACCCGCGTGCGGCCCGGCAGCGGCTCGTCCGAGTCGGCCTCGACGGTGCCCTCGATGCGGCAGGTGCACGAGTCGCCGGCCGCGCTCAGCGTGCCGGCCTCCGCGGGGCGCACCCCCGGCGTGCGGATGACGAGCGGGCGGGCGCGTGCACGCGATTCGCCTTCCGGTCGAGGGAAGATGCGGGAGGTGCCCGACTCGGGCCCGCTCGCGCCGGTCGGCGCCGCCGGCGAGACGCCCTCCGGCGACGGGTCGGTCGCTGCGCCGCGGCCGGACTCGGATCGCCTGCCCGAGGTCGTGGCGCCTGCCGGCTTCGCGGACGCCGCGGCGGCGGATGGCTCCGGCTCGGCACGCGGGCGCTCGGGCGACGGAGCACGCGTGGCGCGCGCGGGGCTCGTGGCGCCCGGTGCGGGCGTCCGGGCCCAGGGCGACTCGGCCGGCGGCTCGGGCATCGGCTGCGGCGGCCGCACCGCCACGGTGTCACGGCCGGCCGTCAGCCGCGGCCTGGCGATCGCCCGGCCCCGATGTTCGGGGCGCGCTGGCGCTCCGGCCAGCCCATCGAGCGCCGCGACCGGCGGCGGCGACGTGGTGTCGTAGGTCCCGGCGATCATGTGCACCTCGTGCCGCAGGGCATCCCAGCGTTTCTCCTGCGCCTCGCGCGTGCGCTTCGCCTCGTCGCCAGCGACCGAGCCTTCCCGCGCGGCGCGGCGCCTGGCCGCGGCCAGCTCGCGCTCGGCCTCGCTCGGCGGCGGGGCCGCGGCCGGTGAGGACTTCGCGGGGGCGGCGCTGACGGGCGGACCGCTCCGCTCGGGCTCGCGCGTGGGACTCTTTCCCGACCGCTTCGCCTTCGTGCTCTCCGACCCGTCGGTGCCGGCGCCCTTCTTCTTCGGCGTCGCGGACGCGGCCGGCGGTGTTCCCGGCGGGGACGCGGTCGGGACGCGCACGCCGGCGAGCGCTACCCGGTCCACCACCGGCAGGTCGAGCGTCTCGGGCGAGCCGATCGCCTCGCCGCGGGTGCCGATGAAGCTCACGATCGCGACCCCGGTGGCATCGCCGTCGGCCGTGAGCGCCCGCGCGATCGCCGCGGTGACCCGGGGCTGATTGGAGCGCACCTCGCAGCGGGCCACGCCGTCGTCTCCGGACACGACGCGTAGCTTAAGCCCCAGCTCGGCCTCGCCGCCCGGCAGCGCGAGCCGCCACCCGCGCTGCTCGGCGTGCACGCGCAGCGCGATCGGGTTGCGTGCCAGGTCGGCGAGCGAGCCGAGGGGGAGGTTGAGCACGAACTGACCGGCATCGTCCACCGTGGCGCTCGCGCGCCGCGTGCCCCGCACCGAGACGCGCGCGCCGGCGACCGGCCAGCCCTCCGCGTCGGTGACGCGACCGCGCAGCACCAGCGTCTTGCGGTCGCCCGGCGCCGCATGCGAGGCCGTCGTCGCGCCCGGCAGCAGGCCGAGGAGGATGGCGAGGACGACGAGACAGCGCGCGGACCTGCGATTCATCGGGATTCCCTGGGGACTCGGGTGGGCGCGGGCGACGCCCATTATAGCAGCGGCCCCAGGGGCGGGGGTCGGCCACGGGACGACCTGGGGCTGCGCGCTCCCGGGACTACGCCTCCGGCGCGATGGCGGGGCTCAGTCGCTCGAACGCGCGCTCCATCTCGGCGTGGGTGCCCGCCAGCACCAGGGTGTCGCCGACCCACAGCCGGAACTCGTCGCCGAACACGGTGATGGCATGCCCGCCGCGGACGACCGCCACGACCTGTGCCCCCTGCGCGTCCGCGAGGCCGGCCTCGACCAGGGTGCGACCGATGGCCGGCGAATGCTGGAGGAGCAGGAACGTATCGCACGTCCCCTGCGTGAGGATGGCATCGAGCTGCTCCACCACCGAGCCCGGCAGCTTCATCCCGCGCAGCAGGCTGTAACGCTCCTGCCGCAGCAGTGCGATCTGCGCCTGGATCACGTTCATGGGCACGTGGAACTGGCGGAGCGCGGCGGTGAAGATCTCGATCGAGGTCTCGAACTCCTCGGGGATCACCTGATTGGCGCCGAGGCGGTGCAGCTCGTCGATCTCGGATACGTAGCGGGTGCGCACGATGATGTGCACGTGGCGCGAATGCGTGCGGGCGAGGTGGCACGCGTGCCGCGTGGCGGTGGGGTCGCTCAGCGCCAGCACCAGCGCGCGTGCGCGTGGCAGTCCCGCCTGCTGCTGGATGAGAGGGTTGGTGATGTCGCCGACCAGCGCCCGGCTGCCCTCGCTCGCCGCCACCCGGAGTGCCTCGGGGTCAAGGTCCACGACCAGGTGCGGGACGCGCACGGCGCGCAGCACGCGCGCGACATTGCGGCCGTTGAGTCCGAACCCGGCGATCACGACGTGGTCCGCGAGGGGGGCGGCCTCCGATCCTCTCGCCGCCTCGGACGTAGCCCCCGCCTCGCGCCCGCGCGTGCGCCGGCGTTCGAATGCGAGCGCCCATTCGGGCGCCTTCCCCACCAGCAACGGCGTCAGCATGAGCGAGAACACGGCGCCCGCGAAGAACGCCTGGCCGCCGAGCGTGCCCAGCAGGCCGCTGGGTGCCCCGGCCCCGGCGAGCACGAACGAGAACTCCCCCACCTGGGCCAGGCTCACCCCGCCCGCCAGCGCCACGCGCCACGGAGCCCGGGCCAGGCGCAGCGCGGCGACCGCGGCCGCCATCTTGATCCCGACCAGGCCGACGGTGCTCGCGAGCACGACCAGCGGCTGGTCGAGCAGCAGTCGGGGAGCGAGCAGCATGCCGATCGAGATGAAGAACACGCTGGCGAGGGCGTCGCGGAACGGTAGCACGTCGGCCGCGATCCGGGACTTGAGGTCCGACTCGGCGAGGATAAGCCCGGCCAGGAACGCCCCCAGCGCCAGCGAGAGGCCGGCCCACGAGGTGAGCCACGCGCTGCCCAGCGTCACCAGCACGACGCCGAACAGGAATGCCTCGCGGGAGCGCGAGCGCGACACGCGCGCGAGCAGCCACGGCACCGCGCGCCGCGCGACCGCGAATGCCAGCGCGACGACCGCCAGCAGGGTGAGCGAACGCAGCGCGGTCTCGGCGGGCGGCCCCGCAGTACCCGGCGCCGCACCCGCGGCGACGCCCGCGTACCAGCGACCGAGCCACGGCACCGCGACCGCGAACGGGATCACCATCAGGTCCTGGAAGACGAGGATGCCCGTCACCAGCCGGCCGTGCGGCGACGAGAGCTCGAGTCGGTCGGTGAGGAGCTTCAGCACCAGCGCCGTGCTCGAGAGCGCGAGCAACGACCCGAAGAAGAGGGCGCGGGCCGGGTGCAGGCCCGCCGCGGCGAGCCCCCCGCCGACGAGTGCCACCGTGAGCAGTACCTGCAGCACGCCCGCCAGGATGGCGCCGCGGCCGATGCGTCCGAGGTCGGTGAGCGAGAACTCGAGCCCGACCGTGAAGAGCAGCAGCACGACGCCGAACTCGGCGAGGGTGCGCACCAGCTCTGCGTCGCGGATCAGCCCGAGACCGCCCGGGCCGATGAGCACGCCGGTGACGATGAAGCCGACCACGGCGGGGAGCCGCAGGCGGCGGAACAGCATGACCACGGCGAGCGAGACGCCCGCGAGCATCAGCAGCTCGCGCAGGACCGGGATCTCGTGGCTCATCGCGCCGAGCCTCCGGTGGTGGGCCGCGCGGCGCGGCTAGAGCGGGCGGGCCAGTTCCTCGTAGAGGTAGGCCACGCTCTTCGTCCCCCCGTGGAAGGAGGAGAGCGAGATCTTCTCGTTGGGCGAATGCACGTGGTCGTCGTCGAGCCCGAATCCCATCAGGATGCTCGGCAGCCCGTGGGTCTCTTGGAAGGTGGCCATCACCGGGATCGAGCCGCCCTCGCGGATCATCACCGCGGGCTTGGCCCACGCACGGCCGAGCGCGCGGCGCGCCGCCTCGAGCATCGGATGGTCGGGCGCGGTGAGGAACGGCGGCGCCGAGTGGAGGTCGATCACCTTGACGGTCACGCCGGGTGGGGCGAGGCGCCTGACCTGGGCCTCGAAGCTGCGGAACACCTCGGCACCGTCCTGTTCGGGCACCAGCCGCATGCTCACCTTGGCGGCTGCGAACGACGGCAGGATGGTCTTGCTCCCCTCGCTGGTGTAACCGCTCCACATGCCGTTCACGTCGAGCGTCGGGCGCACGGTGATGCGCTCGAGCGTCGTCCAGCCCTTCTCCCCCCACGGCCCGGGCGAGCCACTCTCGTGGAGGAAGCCCTTCTCGTCGAACGGCACGGCGTTGAGCGTCTGGCGCTCGGCGGCACTGAGCGTGCGCACGCGGTCGTAGAATCCCGGCACCGTGATGCGGCCGCCGGCGTCCTTGAGCGCGGCGATGATGCCGCACAGGGCGTTCGCCGGGTCCATCACCGCGCCGCCGAAATGTCCCGAGTGGAGGTCCTTGGACGGACCGGTCACCTCGATCTGCGTGTAGCAGATGCCGCGCAGGCCGTAGGTGAGCGCGGGCTGGTCGGGGCCGAGCATCGCGGTGTCGCTGACGATGATGACGTCGGCGTCCAGCTCCTTGCGGCGCTCGCGCAGGAACTTCGCGAGGTGGTCGCTCCCCACCTCCTCCTCGCCCTCGATGATCACCTTGAGGTTGATGGGCAGCCCGCCGTTCACCTTCATGTGCGCCTCGATCGCCTTGAGGTGCATGTAGACCTGCCCCTTGTCGTCCACGGCGCCGCGCGCGTAGAGCTTGCCGTCGCGCAGCACCGGTTCGAACGGCGGCGTCGTCCACAGCTCGAGCGGCTCGGGCGGCTGGACGTCGTAGTGGCCGTAGAGCAGGGCGGTGGGCTTGCCGGGCGCGCCCAGCCACTCGGCGTAGACGATCGGATGCCCGGCGGTCGGCACCACCTCGACGCGGGTCATGCCGAGTACCCGCAGGTGGTCGGCGAGGTGATGAGCACAGCGCGCGCAATCGGCCCGGTGGTCCGCCTTCGCGCTCACGCTCGGGATGCGCAGCGCCGCCTTGAGGTCGTCGACGAAGCGCTCGCGGTTCTGCTCGAGGTACGCGGTGAGGGCGTCCATGCGGCGGGCTCCGGAGTCGGATGTGCGGGCGTGCTCGGGTTCGGCACTCTAGCATAGGGCCGCCTCGGGGCGTCCGCGGCCCGCCCCACGCGGCCCGCCCCACGCTTGCCCCGCCCCGGTGAATCTGTGAGGATGCAGACTCTGATTCGAGGCACATCCCCCTTGACCCGAGTACATGCAGGTCCGAATCATCCGCTCCGAGTGCTGCGGCAACGCACAGTGCTGTGAGATCGCACCCGACGTGTTCGCGCTCGACAGCCGGAACAAGGCGATCGTCCTCGATGCCGAGGCGGCGCCGCTCGAGAAGCTGATCGAGGCCGCCGAGGCCTGCCCGTGCTCGGCGATCGTGGTCGAGGACGACGACGGCAACGAGGTATTCCCGTGAACGAACCGACGAGCAGCCCCCCGCACGCGCTGACGATGAGGGTGCTCCCCGGTCGGCTGGCGGTCTGCCGCCTCGACGCCGACGGCCCCCTGCCCGCCTGGGTGTTCCACGCCGAGGCGCGCTTCTTCTCGGTGATGCGCACGCCCGAGGAGACCTCGGTCGTCTGTCCCGAGGACGACGTGCCGCCGGCGGCGGCGCGCGTGGACCGGGGTTGGCACGCGCTCAAGGTGGACGGGCCGCTCCCGCTCACCATGACCGGCGTGACGGCCAAGCTGACGACGCCGCTCGCCGCGGCGGGGATCCCGGTGTTCGCGCTCTCGACCTACGACACCGACTACCTGCTGATCAAGGCGGAACATCTCGAGCGCGCGGTCGCACTGCTGCGGACGCGATTCACGGTGGTGGAGTAGGAAGCTTCCCGCCTCCTCCGCGTCACCCCGTCCAGCGTCCCGGCATCGGGATCCAGCGCCCGACCGCCTGCCGGTAGCGCGCGTAGTCATCTCCGAAGCGCCTCGCCATTCGCGGCTCCTCCCACCCGGCAACGAACGTATGGAAGGCCAGCCACGCCGCCGCCGCATAGGCCACGAGCAGGGACGAGGCGAACCAGGCGGCGAGCGCGAGCAGCACGAGCAGTTCTCCGAGATTCATCGGATTCCGGACCCATCGGTAGGGCCCCGCGACCACGAGCCGTTCGGGCGGAAGCGCGGGGGATGGGGTCCCCCCGCCCACGCGCTGGAACAGCACGATGCACCACAGCTGGAGCGCGGCGCCGATCAGTCCGATCAGCGCCCCGAGGGTGCGCAGGACGAGGGACGGTCGCCACACGATGCCGAGATGCCTCTCCATCACGAGGAGCGCCCAGGGCAGCAGTGCGACCGTCACCGCGTAATAGCCGAGGTTGAGGGCGACGTTCTTCGCGGTCAGGCTCATGGTGTCGGGCCCGCTGGTGGCGGCCCTCACTCCACCCGCTTCGCCACCACCACCACCCGCGGCAGCTCGAAGTTCACGTCCTCGCCGACGGGACGCACCCGCAGGTAATCGCGCACCTTGGCCGGTGCCGCGAGCAGGGTGCGGCGGCATTCGTCCGCCACCACGCTCGACGCCCCGCTGCGCGCCAGCCATTCCAGGAGCGAGCGGCCCTCCGGCAGCTCGACCACGTAGTCCTCGACGAAGTCCACGCGCAGCCCCGTCGCTTCGATGAATCCGCGCCATTCCCGGGCGCTGTAGTTGCGCACCGTCGTCGGGTCGTGAAGCGTGTCGAGCCGGTTGAGGAACGCGTCGATCTCGGGATCGTCGGGCACCGTGCCGTCGGCGATGCCGAGCCGGCCACCGCGCCTGAGGACGCGCGCCATCTCGGCGACCGCCGCGCGGATGTCGGCGAAATGGTGCGGGCATGCGCGCGAGGTGACGAGGCCGAAGGCGCGGTCCGCGAACGGCAGGCAGTGGGCATCGCCGCACACCGGATCGACGTTTGCGGCCGCCGCGCGCCGCGCGGCGAGGCGGGCCGCGTGGAGCATCTCGGGCGCGGCGTCGAAGGCGACCGCGCGGGCCACGTAGGGGGCGAAGGCGACCGCCACCGGCCCGGGGCCGCTGCCGATGTCGAGCAGCGTCTCGTCGGTCACCGGCTCCATGCGCTCGAGCAGCATGAGCCGGGTGGCGCCCTCGACGTGGGCGCGGCTGACCGCGTACTGGCGGGCGTGCGCGCCGAACCGGCGCGCCGTCTCGGCGACCCCGGGGCGAGTGGGCTCAGGCTCGCTCATGGGAGGCTGCGGTCCGCGGCCGGGGTGCCGCCCGGATCGCGCGGCGCGCTCACGCCCCGGCGGGGGCGCCGCTCGCGACCGGGAGGCCCGCCTTCCGGTACGCGTCCATGCCGCCCACGCCGTTGGCGACCCGCGTGAATCCCGCGCGCTGCAGCACGCTGCTGGCGATGCTGCTGCGATAGCCGCTGGCGCACACCACCACCCATTCGGTGTCGCGGTCCAGCTCGCCCAGGCGCTCCTGAAGCTGGGCGAGCGGCATGTGATTCGCCCCGGCGAGGTGAAAACTCTCCCACTCGCGGGCGCGACGCACGTCGAGCACGTTGCGCGCGCCCGCCGCCAGCGACTCGACCGGCACCTGCGCCGTGGTACCGACCGGCAGCCCCTCCGCGCGCCAGCGCTCTGCGCCCCCCTCGAGCACGCCGATCACCTTCTCGTAGCCGACGCGTGCGAGCCGCATGACCGCCTCCTCGATGCGGTCCGAGTCCGCGACCAGCAGCAGCGGCTGGTCGGGCCTGAGCAGAGTGCCCACCCACGAGGCGTACTGACCGTCGAGTGGCACGTTGAGCGCGCCCGCCGGGTGCGAGACCGCAAAGGCCGGGCTGGGTCGCGTGTCGAGGATGACGGCGCCGCGCTCCGCCGCGGTCGCGAACTCGCGCGGCGCCAGCAGCGGCGGCATCGGGCGCTCGGCGTCGAGTGCGGGGCCCGCCTTGTTGAGGTCGCGCGAGTAGAGATAGTAGATCGGCGTCTCCGGCACGTCGCGCGTCACCTCGGCGATGAACGCCTCGCGGCTCATGGGCTTGAGCGCCGCGTTCATCGCCCGCTCGCGGCCGATGGTGCTCCAGGTGTCCTTACCTATGTTGCGCCCGCAGAGCGAGCCGGCGCCGTGGGCGGGATAGACGCGCGTGTCGTCGGGGAGCATGAGCAGCTTCCCGTGCAGGCTGTCGTACATCATGCCCGCCAGATCGGTGACCGGCAGGCGCGAGGAGAGGATGTCGACGCGCCCCACGTCGCCCACGAACAGCGTGTCGCCGGTCAGCACTCCCCAGGGTTTATGGTCGTCCGGGCGCTCGTAGACTAGGAACGAGAGGCTCTCGGGCGTGTGGCCCGGCGTCTCGACGGCCCTGATGGCGAGCTGGCCCACGCGGATGACGTCCCCCTCGGCGAGCGGGCGATGGGGATAGGCGGCGTCGGCCCTGGCGCCGACGCCGATGGTGGCGCCGGTCCGCGCCGCCAGCTCACGGTGGCCCGAGACGAAGTCGGCGTGCAGGTGCGTCTCCAGCACCCAGGTGATCCTGAGACCGTGGGCCCCGGCCTCGTCGAGATACATCTGCACATCGCGCGAGGGGTCCACCACCACCGCCTCGCCGCCGTCGCCGATCAGGTAGGAGGCGTGCGCGAGGCAGCCGACGTAGAACTGGCGGAAGTGCATGACGGGCTCCTGGGCTGGGGCCTGGGTCGCGGGTTCGAAGGACCGCTCAATGAAAGCCTAACGCGGGGCGCGCCGCAACGGAGGAGTCACCGCGGCACCGACACGCCTGAGTGATAGCATTCGGCCATGGACGCCTCGACGGCCGCCGCCGCGTTGGCCTACCGGGTGGCGAACTCCGTGCTTGGCTGGGCCCTGAGCCTTTACTTCCGCCGCATCGAAGTGCGAGACCGCGGGCGGCTCCCCGCGAGCGGCCCGGTGCTGATCGCCGCCAACCATCCCGCGGCGTTCACCGACGTATTGGTGCTCGGGACCCGTCTGCCCCGTCGCATCCATTTCCTGGCGATGAGCGGGATCTTCAAGCCCTGGATCCGGGGCTTCGCCCTGAGGCTGGTCGGTGCGCTGCCCGTCTACCGCAGCGAGGACCACCCGGGTCAGACCTTTCGCAACGATGCAACATTCCATGCCTGCCACGAGATCCTCGACCGCGGTGGTGCGGTGCTCATCTTCCCGGAAGGCACGAGCGAGACCGACCGCCGGCTGGCACGCATGAAGACCGGCGCCGCACGGCTCGCGCTCGCCCAGGAGCAGCGGCCCGGCCAGCAGGGACGGCTCACGCTGCTCCCGGCCGGCCTGCACTTCGAGGACCGCACCGGCTACCAGAGCGATGTGGTCCTCTCGCTCGGCGAGCCGATCATTCTCACCCCCTATCGCACGCTCGCAGGCTCCGATCCGCGCGCGGCCGTGGTCTGGCTCACCGCCGCACTGCAGGCCTCCCTGGAGGAGCTCTTCCTCCACATCCCCGAGCCCGAGGTGACGCGTCTGGTGCACGACCTGGAGCACCTGTACCTAGATGAGCTGAAGGCCGGCGGCGACCCCAGGCACTCGCTGGAGCTCGCCCGTCGCGTCTCGGACTGCGTGGAGTACTTCCGCCGCACCGACCCCGAGCGCGTGCATCGCGTCTGGCACCGCATCGCGCACTACCGCCGGAAGCTCGAGGCGCTCAAGCTCGAGGATGCGGCGCTGGGGGAGATCGAGCGGAGTCCGAAGCGCGCGTTCCCGACGGCCCGCCACGTCGTGCTCGGAGTCCTCGGCCTGCTCCCGGCCCTGCTGGGAGGCCTCATCCACTACCTGCCGTACCGGGCCTGCGGGACCATCGCACGCCATCTCGCCCCGCAGCCCACCAGAGTCACCTCGGTGCGGATCGGCGCGGGTCTGATGGTTCTGCCGCTCAGTTACGGCGTGCTCGCGCTGCTGCTGAAGGCGAACACCGGCCTGCCGCCGCGCGATATCGCCCTCGCGCTCGCCGCGGCCGTTGCGCTCGGGCTCTTCGCGCTGGGCTACTTCCGCTGGCTCGGGCGTCAGCGCGCACGGATCCGGCTCGCTCTCCTGGCGGTGAACCACCGCCGGCTGGTGGCCCGCGTGCGCGCGGAGCGCAGGGAGCTGATGAGGATCTTCGATCAGGCCCGGGCGCAGTTCAGCGCCGCCACGGGCGACGGGAGCGCCGGCCAGGCCGGGCCCGGATGAGCCTGCTGCACCGGCCGGCGGTGCGGCGCGCGCTCGCCCGCCACCTGTTGTGCCACGTCGAGGGCGCTGCCGGTCGCTTCGCGCTGACGTTTGATGACGGCCCGAGCCCGCGGAACACGCCGCGTCTCCTGGACGTGCTCGAGCGGGCCGGCGCGCTCGCCACCTTCTTCCTGCTCGAGCACCACGTCCGCCGGCACGCGGACCTGGTCCGCAGGTTGGTCGCGTCAGGCCACGAGGTCGGGGTCCACGGCCGGCTGCATCTGTGGCCCGCCGCGATGCCCACCCGCGCGCTGACCTGGGAGCTGCGTCACACCGCGGCGGCGATCGAGGCCGCCGCCGGGGGGCGCCCGCGCCTCTACCGGGCTCCCTTCGGCCTGTTGCGCCCCGGCCAGGCCCGGGCGGTCCGCGCGCTGGGGTACGAGCCGGTGCTCGGCGACATCTACCCAGACGACGTGCACTGCGGGCGGCCGGAGCAAATCGTCGAGCGCGTGATGGCGAGGCTGGCCGCCGGCTCGATCGTGATCCTTCACGACTCGAGCGTGCTCGGCGACGGGGACCGCGGCGCCACCACGGAGGCCGTGGAGAGAATTCTACGGGAGGCGGCCGCGCGGGGGCTCACCGCGACCTCCGTGTCGGACCTCAGGGGCCCGGGCCGCTAAGCCGGAGGGGCGAAGGGCTCGAGGCAAGCAGGATGCGACCGGCCCTGCCGTCAGGCCCCGACCGCTCGCGACTAGCCCCCGCCCGCGGGAGCCGTCATTCCCTTCCCGGTCTTGAGCTGCTCCATCACCGCCTCGAGCACGCTCTTCGGCGGCCGGACCTGCTCGAGCGGCAGTGTGGCCAGCGGCGCCTCGACCAAGCTCAGCTCCTCCTCGAAGGGCTTGAGGGTCGGCTCGGCGTAGAGCAGGCCGGTCACCAGCTTCTGCTCGGCGCGCGCTTCGTGGATCATCTGCAGCGCCCGCTCGCGGCTGGTGGGGTCGTAGTCCTCGGCCAGCTTCTTGAGATAGATGTGCGAGCCGTCCGGCATCTGCACCTCGCGGGTGGTGCCGGGCTCGTACTCGACCGTGATGTCCTCGTAGTAGGGCACGTACTCGATGTCGTGGAGCGGCGCGTCGTGCTCCTTCACGTACGCGTACGACTTGCTGGAGCCCTCGTGGTCGGCGAACGTCACGCACGGGCTGATCACGTCGAGCACCGCGGTGCCGCGGTGCGCGAACGCCGCCTTGAGCAGCGGCCGCAGCTGCTTCTGGTCGCCCGAGAACGAGCGCGCCACGAACCCGCAGCCCAGCTCGATGGCGATCGCGCAGCAGTCGATCGGCATCAGCTCGTTGACCGATCCGCCCTTGGTCGTGCTCCCCACGTCGGCGGTGGCCGAGAACTGCCCCTTGGTGAGCCCGTACACGCCGTTGTTCTCGATGATGTAGACCACCGGCACGTTGCGGCGGACGAGGTGGCAGAACTGTCCGAGACCGATGCTCGCCGTGTCGCCGTCGCCCGAGATGCCGATCAGCATCAGCTTGTGGTTCGCCACCCGCACGCCGGTCGCGATGCTGGGCATGCGGCCGTGGACGGCATTGAAGCCGTGCGAGTGGCCGAGGAAGTAGGCCGGCGTCTTGCTCGAGCAGCCGATGCCCGAGAGCTTCGCCACCTCGTGCGGCTGCAGCCCCACCTCGTAGGCCGCCTGGATGATGGCGGCGGTGATGGCGTTGTGCCCGCAGCCCGGGCACAGCGTGCTCTTCGCGCCGTCGTAGTCGGCGCGCGTGAGGCCGACGCGGTTGCGTGCCGCCGCGGCGCCCGTCGCTGCCACTTTCGGGGTGCCGTCGCTCATCGCCTCGCCACCTCCGGCATGCCGGCCGGCGTCGCCATCGTCTCCTCGGCCGCGATCGGCCCGCTCACCGAGCGCGCGTCGACCGGCAGCCCGTCGTAGTGGAGGACCGACCGGAAGCGCGCCGCGTGCTCGGGGTATTCCATCTTCAGCAGTCCTGCCATCTGTGCGTCACGGTTCTGCTCCACCACGTAGATCCGCTCGTGGCGCGCGACGAACGCCGCGACCGCGTCGCTGAAGGGCAGCGCCTTGAGCAGCAGGTAGTCGGTCTCGATGCCCGACTCCTGCCGCAGCTGGTCGCGCGCCTCGACCACCGCCCAGTGGGTGGAGCCGTAGGCGATGACGCCCAAGCGCCGGCCCTGATCCTCGATCACCGGCGGCGGCATCAGGTCCCGCGCGGTCTCGAACTTCTTCGCCAGCCGGTCCATGCCGCGCCGATAGTCGTCGGGCTTCTCGGTGTACTGCGCCGCCTCGTTGTGCCCCGAGCCGCGCGTAAAATAGACGCCCTTGGGGTCCTTCGTGCCCGGCAGCGTGCGGAACGGGATGCCGTCGCCGTCGACGTCGCGGTAGCGCTCGAATTTGGGAAGACTCGCAAGCTCGTTGTCGCTCAGCACCTTCCCGCGATCCCACGGCTCGTCGGGATACGGGAACGGCTCGCTCATCCAATTGTTCATGCCCAGGTCCAGGTCGGAGAGCACGAACACCGGCGTCTGCAGCCGCTCGGCGAGATCAAAAGCCTTGACGCCGAACTCGTAGCAGTCGCGCACCGAGCTCGGCAGCAGCACCGGGTGCTTGGTGTCGCCGTGCGAGGCGGTGTGCGCGAACTGCACGTCGCCCTGCATCGTGCGGGTCGGCAGCCCGGTGCTGGGGCCGACGCGCTGGATGTCCCAGATCACCGCCGGGATCTCGGCGTAGTAGCCGTAGCCGGTGAACTCGGCCATCAGCGAGAGGCCCGGCCCCGAGGTCGAGGTCATGGCGCGCGCACCCGCCCAGCCGGCGCCCAGCACCATGCCGATCGCCGAGATCTCGTCCTCGGCCTGGACCACGGCGAAGGTGGCCTTGCCGGTCGCCGGGTCGCGGCGGAAGCGCTCGAGGTAGCCGATCAGCGACTCGACCAGGCTGGAGGAGGGCGTGATGGGATACCAGGTGACCACCGTGACGCCGCCGAACAGTGCCCCCAGCGCGCCGGCGGCGTTGCCGTCGATCAGGATCTTGCCCTGGGTCGCGTTCATGCGCGCGGCGCGGAACGGATGGCGCTTCTCGAAGTTCGCGTGCGCGTACTCCCAGCCCGCGCGCACCGCCGCGTGGTTGAGCGCCAGTGCCTTGGGCTTGCGGCCGAGTTGGGCGTCGAGCGCGCGCTCGACCTCGTCCTCGGCCAGACCGAGCAGCTCGCCCAGCACGCCCACATAGAGCATGTTGACCACCAGCCGCCGCAGCTTGACGTCGGTGGTGATGGGCTCCATGAGCTTCGTCATCGGCACGCGGTAGACGATGCGGTCGTCGGGGATCGTCGGCACCTTGATCGACTCGTTGAGCACGATCACGCCGCCCGGACCCATCGCGGCGACGTCGTCGGCCGCGGTCTCGGGGTTCATCACCACGAGGATGTCGTTCTCCTTGCGGCGGGCGATGTAGCCGTCCTTGCTGGCGCGGATGGTGAACCAGGTGGGCAGCCCGGCGATGTTCGAGGGGAAGAGGTTCTTGCCGCTGACCGGGATGCCCATCTGGAACAGCGCGCGCAGCAGCACCGTGTTGGCGGTCTGGCTCCCCGAGCCGTTGACCGTGGCCACCTGGATGCTGAAGTCGTTGACGATGGTTTCCACGCCACTCCCTGGATAGAGGCCCCGGTACGTCTCCTGGCGGCACCGCGGCGTCAGGCAGGAGATGGCCGCGGACGAGGGGAGCGGGTTTCGTCGCCAGAGGAGGCGGGTGGCCCCGCACCCGACCGGGCTCGCAGACGGTAAAGGCGCGTGCGCGGGCCGTCAAGGACGCGGCCGGGCGCGTCTCTGGTGCGCGGCGGGGCGCTCGGTCGCGCCGGCGCGACCTCAGCGGCCGGTGAGTGCGGCGAGCATCTCCTCGAACGAGGCGCACTTGACGCGGGGGCGAGGACGGCCAGCACGACCCACGCCCACCGGCTACCGCCCCGCCCGTCGGCTGCAGCGGCAGGTCAGATCGCGCGCCTCAAGCCTACTTGGGTACCGTGCTCACCTTGAGCACCTTTCGGCAGTGGGGACACGAAAGGACGTGGAGTTCCCACAGAGTCCTGAACTTGCTCCGGTGATCCTTGACATGTGTGAGCACCTTTTCGCAGTGGGGACAAATCGGTCGGGCCTCGTCATCGCTTGAACCGACCTGGAGCTCAACATCCTTCACGAGTCGTCCCTCCCGTCTCTTTGGGGTTCTAGCCTCGTCGATCTAACGCTCGGCGTCAGGTGCGGCGCGCAGCGCCGTCTGCTGGACGCCGTGGTTAGCCCGCCTCGTCCTTGGGGGCGACGCGCTGAATGAGCGCCGCGCACTCGCGGCGAAGCACCGGCACATCATGCGTGACGATCGCCCACACGAGAGCGTCGTCCACGGTCGGGTACGCGTGAGTCAGCTGGTTGCGGAAGTCCACGATCCTCCGCGCCCGCGTGATTGCATCGAAGGTCTTCGGCGCGATCCGGGCGAGTGCTGCGGCGGCCTCTCCGATGATGATGAACTCGCGCTCGACCGACGAGCGGACGAGGCGATTGCCTTGATACCCGGCGAGATCGAGGCCTCGGATCGCAACGGTGATCGCATCGCACGACTCGATGACGTCGGCCAAGTAGGCGCGCGCGTCACGCGGCATACAGCATCCGCCTCGTGCGCTCGATGTCGCGGGCGATGTACGGGTTCTTGACCGCCCCCGCCATGACCAGGTCGATCTCCAGCCCCAACAAGGCCCGGAGTTCTTCCAGCATGCCGAAGTAGGCGTCGACTCGAGCGTACGGCTCCATCGGCCCGAACTCGACCAGCAGGTCCAGGTCGCTCTCATCCGGTCTGAAGTCATCACGCAAAGCCGAGCCGAACGCGTCCAGCCGCACCACACCATGACGCACGCAGGCCTCGGCTATCGCTTGTCGCTTGTTTTCAAGAATGCCGATCATGAGGTGCCTCCCACGTTCATCGTACCGGCGGAGGGCGAGACGTGCTATCGCCCGGGAACCGCCCTCTTCGAATGCGCTTCCCGGATCCGGCGGCGTCTCTACCTCTGGTTCTCTCCATGTGGTCTAACGCTCGGCATCAGCGGCGGCGCGCAGCGCCGTCCGCTGCATGCCGTTGTTGAACTCAATCCGCCTTCGGCGGATAGACCAGAGACCCTTCTCGGTGTCCGGTTCTCGCCAGCAAGGGAGTGACGTCACGGCGCATCCTGATCGGGGCGGGCGTTTCCCCCGCCCAGAAAGGGGACGCCATGACGCCACTCCGACAGCGCATGATCGAAGACATGCAGCTCCGCGGGTTCTCGCCCAGAACCCAGGAGGCCTACCTCCACGCGGTCCGTCAGCTCGCCGCGCATTTCCACCGGCCGCCGGACCGGATCACTGAAGAAGAGCTGCGGCAGTACTTCCTCTATCTGGTCAACGTCAAGCGCTTCGCCCGCGCCAGCTTCACCATCGCGCTGTGCGGGATCAAGTTCTTCTGCGAGCGCACCCTTCCCTGCCGGCGTTCGGGTACTTGCGCGCGAGCGCGTCCGGCAGCTCCACCCATCCGGCTTCCGTCGCGACGTCTCGCGCGTGGAGCGAGCGACCGGCTTCCAGGTGTCTCGCCAGCTCGTTCCTGACGCTGCCCGGGAGCAAGGTGCGGCGGTCCCGATGCATCGCATCTCCCGGGACGGGGCGCCGGCAGCATACGACTGACCTGCCCGCCCGCCCAGACGAATGCGTGCGCGTCCAGGCAGGAACCCGCCCGCCTCTTCTAATTACCCGCCAGTGCCGCGAGCATCTCCTCGACCGAGGTGAACTTGGCGCGCGGGCGCCCCTGCGCCTGCCCGCGCTCGACCTCCAACCGGTCCAGGCGTTTCCAGTCGGCGAACGAGACGAACGACGGCTGCCGCTCGCGCACCAGCGTCTCGAGATCGGCCGGGTCGGGCCGCGCGGGGGTGGGCAGAGCGCCTGCGGCGGCGTCCGCCAACAACGCGTTCACGGTCTCCGCCGAGTCCGCCTTGTTGTTCCCGATCACGCCGGTCGGCCCGCGCTTGATCCAGCCGGTGGCGTAGTGGCCCGCGATCGGGGTCCCGGTCGCGGGATCGAGTACCCGGCCCTTCACGTTGGGGATGAGCCCGGCGCGATCGTCGAACGGCACGTCGGGGAGCGGCACGCCACGGTATCCCACCGATCGGAAGACCAGCCCGACGGGCAGCTCCTCCGTCTCGCCGGTCGGCTCGGTGACGACCGCACCCGTGGGACCCTTCACCAGCCGGTTCTTCGCCAGCCGCAGCCCGGCCACGCGACCGCCGCCATCCCCCAGCAGTTCGTGCGGCGAGACGAGGAAGCGGATGTTGAGCCGCCGCGGCTTGCCGGCGGGTGTGCGGCGCGAGAACTCCTGGACGATCTCGACCTTGGCCTTCGTGGCGGCGCGGGCGGTCTCCAGCTCGGCGGCGGAGAGCGCGTCGAGGGCGGCCTCCTCGGGCCGTACGACGACGTCGGCGCCCGGCAGCCCGCCCAGCTCCTTCACCTCGACTGTGGTGAAGGCGGCCTGCACCGGGCCGCGCCGGCCCAAGATCGAGACCTCCTTCACGCGACTGGCACTCAGCGCCTCGATGGCGTAGTCCGCCATGTCGGTGGCGCGCAGCTCCTCGGGCGTGAGACACAGGATGCGCGCCACGTCCACCGCCACGTTGCCGACGCCGATGACCGCCACTCGCTCGACCGACAGGTCGAAGTGACGGTCGCGAAAGTCGGGATGCCCGTTGTACCAGGCCACGAACTCGGTGGCCGAATGGCTGCCGGCGAGGTCTTCGCCCGGAATGCCGAGGCGCTTGTCGGTCTGCGCCCCGCTCGCGTACACGATGGCATGGACGTGCCGCTCGAGGTCGGCGCGCGTCACGTGCTTCCCGAACTCGACGTTGCCGAAGAAGCGGAATCCCGGATGCGCCGCGATCTTCTCGTAGATGGCGATGACCGACTTGATCTTCTGGTGGTCGGGCGCGACACCGCCGCGCACCAGCCCGTACGGGGTCGGCAGGCGGTCGATCATGTCCACCCGCACCGCGCGGTCCGGCGACTTGAGGAGGTGCTCGGCCGCGTAGAAGGCGGCCGGCCCCGAGCCGATGATGGCGACTCGCAGCGGCGGGTCGGGCGTGCCGGGCGGGCTCATGGGAGCGCGCAGGATAGGGAGGCGCGAGCGCCCGAGTCAATGCGCGGCGGGCGCCTTGACCCCGCGGCGCGCCGGGTCTAGCGTCCTCACCCTATGAGCACCCGGTCGGTGATGAGGATCGAGCCGTCGAACGCCGTTCTCACCGCGACCCGTCGCTGGCTCGAGCCGGTGCGCGCGGCACTCGGCCCGGAGTTCCTCGCCGCCTACGTCACCGGCAGCGCGCTGAACCAGGGCTTCGATGAGCGCCGCTCGCGGGTCAACGTGCTGGTGGTCTCGCGCTCGCTCAACCTGGACGTCCTCGACGCGGTGCGCCAGAAGCTCCCCGAGGACCGCAAGCCGCCGCACGTCCACCCGCTGTTCGTGACCCCGCGCCAGATCGAGAAATCGCTCGACGTCTTCCCCATCGAGTGGATCGACATCCAGGAGAGCCATCTGCTCATCGAAGGGCAGGACGTGCTGGGTGGGATCGAGGTGCCGCGCGGCAACCTGCGGCTCCAGCTGGAGCACGACCTGCGCGCCCGGCTCGTCGCCCTGCGGCAGGCCTACCTGGCCAATGCGAAGCACCCGCAGGAGCTGGGCGCGGTGCTCCACGCGGCCGCGAGCGGCTTCGCCACGCTGTGCCGCACGCTGCTGCGCCTGCGGGGCGAATCGCCACCCGCCAACACGCCGAAGGTGATCGAGCGCGTCGCCGATGTGTTCGGGCTGGATGCCGAGGGGCTGCTGGCCGCCCACCTGGTCCGATACGGCGGGCACCACCACAAGCGCCACGAGCTGCTGGGCTTCTACCGGAGGTTCTTGGTCGAGGTCGAACGGCTGGCGAACGCCATCGACGAGATGCGCGTTCCGTGAGCGCGCGGCGCGTCCCGGCGCGCCGCGGCGACCAGACCCCACTCCGCACCCCTGAGGCCGGGCCCCGCCGCGCGCGCCGCGCATTCCCGGGCGTCATGCTGGCGCTCGCGCTGTCGGCGACCACCGTCGCGCTCGTTTGCGGCCCGGCCGCGCGCGCTCAGGAGACCAGCGCCGGCCCCGCGATCCCGGCGGCGGTCGGGTTCGTGAACGACCACGCGCGCAAGCTGGACGAGACCACGCGCGCCCGGCTCGAGGCGTTCCTCGACCAACTCAAGCGGAAGACCGGCGCCGAGTTCGCCGTGCTCGTCATGCCCTCGACCGCGCCGGTGAGCCCGAGCGAGTACAAGGTGGCCGTGTTCCAGCGCTGGGGGCTCGGGCGCAAGGGCCAGGACGACGGGCTGCTGATGCTGGTGGCGATCGAGGAGCGCGAGGTGCGCTTCGAGACCGGCTACGGCCTCGAAGGCACCCTGCCCGACGGCCTCCAGTCGCGCATCTTCCGCAAGGTGATGGCGCCGCGCTTCCGCAAGGACGACTACGCGGGGGGTGTGGCCGCCGGCGTGCTCGCGTGCGCACAGCGCATTGCCGCCGAGAAGGGCGTTACGCTCGAGTGGGACGGCCAGGAGCTGCGCTACGGCTCGCGCGACGACGGCCCGCCCCTGTGGGCGCTCGCCATCATGGTGGCGTTCGTCCTGCTCTTCGTGCTGCTGCGCATGATCGGCGGCGGCGGGGGTGGCTACGGCCCCGGGCGCCGGCGCCGGTGGCGCCGCGGCGGGTGCATCGGCCCCGGCGGCTTCGGCGGCGGGGGGGGTTTCGGCGGCCGCGGGTTTGGGGGTGGTGGGTTCGGCGGCGGCTCGTTCGGCGGCTTCGGCGGCGGGGCGAGCGGTGGTGGTGGCGGCGGCGGCAGGTGGTGAACGTGACGCATCGGCGGCGCCTGGCGCGCACGGGTTGGAACGCGGCGCGGGCGTCGCGCGTAGAGTGACCTCAACGGCCGGGACGGTGCCGGCCAGGAAAGGAGCGGGACGATGAAGCGAGGTGGTCTGATCGCGGTAGCGGTCGTGGCCGTGCTGCTGATCTTCGTCGGCGGCTGCCTGGTGGGTAACTACAACCGGCTCGTGACCGGCAAGGAGCAGGTGGACCAGAAGTGGGCGCAGGTGAACAACCAGCTGCAGCGCCGGAACGATCTGATCGGGAACCTCGCCGAGACGGTGAAGGGTACCGCGACGCAGGAGCAGGCGGTGTTCGGCGCGATCGCCGACGCCCGCGCGAAGATGGCCGGCGCGACCACGCCCGAGCAGGGCATCGAGGCGGGGCGCGCGATGGACTCGGCGCTCGGCCGGCTGCTGGTGGTGGTCGAGAACTATCCGCAGCTCCGGAGCAACGAGGCGTTCGTCCAGCTGATGGACGAGCTGGCCGGCACCGAGAACCGGCTCGCCACCGAGCGCATGCGCTACAACGAGGTGGTGCAGAGCTTCAACATCATGGTCAAGCGCTTCCCCATGAACCTGTTCGCGACCATGTTCAACTACAAGGAGGCGATCTACTACCCGGTGTCCGAGGCGGCGAAGGCGGTGCCCAGGGTGGACTTCGGCGGGCTCAAGAAACCGTAGTCATCATCACGAGGAGGGGCCCAGCGATGTACATCGTTCGCGAGAGCTTCACCGCCAGGCCGGGCATGGCCTCGAAGCTCGCCCGGCTCATCAAGGACGTCTCGAAGGACATGATGAAGAACAAGGTCCGCGTCATGACCGACGTGATCGGTGACTTCAACACCGTGGTCTTCGAGACCGAGATCAAGGACCTCGCCGAGCACGAGCAGATGATGAAGGAGTACGGCGAGAAGCCGGAGCTCAGGCAGCGCCTGGCCGGCTACACGGATCTGTGGATCACGGGCAAGCGCGAGATCTTCCGCGTGGTGGAGTGAGGCGCGCGGCCGGGGCGCACATGGACGGCCGGGGCGCGCGTGACGCGCGCCCCGGTTCGGTCTTCTCGTGGACGCGATGACCCGCTACCGGCCGCTCACTCCCAGCGCCGTCACCTCACGCGCGGCGCCGCTGAGCGCCTGCCGGGTGGCGTCGTCCAGCTCCCCACCCGCGGCGTCCATCGCCTGCGCCAGCGCCTGCGGCGCGTCGGACCCCCGCCGCCGCGCCGCCGCGTAGTCGCGCGCGACCCGGAGCAGCATCACCGCCTCGCGTTCGTGCGGGGCATCACCGTCGTCGCCCTCGGCGCCGGCGCCACGATCGATGAGGCGCGCGAGGTCGCGCAGCCGGCCGGTGGGATCGGCCGCGGCCGCCAGCGCCAGCGCGTGACGCCCCACCGCGCTCTCGGCCCAGGCGCCGAGCGCGACGCCGTGCCCGATCAGGCCGCGCATCCGGGGCGGGAGCAGCAGCGCCCGCGCCGCGCGGTCGGCGAGTGAGGCCGCTTCGACGCGCGCTTCGGAATCATCGTCCGGACCCACCTCGCCCGCGCGCGCGACCAGCGTCTCGATGAGGCCGTCCACGAGTGCCCGGCAGCGCCGTGCGTTTGCGAGCCCCACGGCCGCCGCCTCGCACAGCAGGGTCAGCACGTCGATGTCGAGACGCGTCGTGTCCTCGCTGTCTAGCCGCTCACCGGCGACCAGGAGACCCTCGAGTCCGCCGGCGCCGCGCAGCGGCGCCAGCAGCGAGATGCCCTTGGCGACGAACATCGGCAGCTCGGCCCGCAGCTCCGGGAAGCGCTCGAGCTCGGCGCGCCGCACCGGGCGTCCCATCCCGGCGAGCAGTGTCGCCAGCTCACCGTCGGGGCGCACCTCGAGCCCCGCGATCCGCTCGAGACCATCGCCGCGAATCTCCGCCGGCACGAACGGGCCGCCGGCCCGCTCGGCCGTGAGCAGCGCCGCCACGCTCACGCCCACCTGGATGCGGACGGCGAGCAGGAACCGCCCGGCCAGCTCGTCGGCATCGAGCGCCCCGTACAGGTCGCGCGCAAGCCCGGCGGTGAGCTCGCGCAGACGCTGCTCCCTGCGCAGCTCCGCATGCGCGCGCTTCACGTCGTCGCGGGTGCGCGCCAGCTCCAGCTCGGCCTCGCGCCCGCGCCGGCGGGACTCGCGCGCTTCGGATGCGCGCGCCAGCAGCCGCTTGATGCGCGCGACCAGCTCCTTGGGTGAGAACGGCTTCGTCAGGTAGTCGTCGGCACCGCGCGCAAAGCCCTGCAGGCGCGCCTCGGTCTCGCTCGCCGCCGAGACCATGATGATGGGGAGATACGGGTCGTCGGGATCCTGGCGGAGGATCTCGCACACCTCGAGCCCGCTCTTCTTGGGCAGCCGCACGTCGAGCACCACCAGGTCGGGGCGCTTGCCGAGTGCGACCCGCACCGCCTCCTCGCCGTCGCTCGCGGTGATGACGCGGTAGCCGTGCGCGGCGAGCGCGATGTTGAGCAGGTCGACGACCCGGCGGTCGTCATCCACCACCAGGATGCACGGCGTCGCGGTGGCGGGCGCCGTGGGACCGATGAGGCTCCTCATCGGGCGCCCCACTCGCGGGGGTCCGCAGCGCCACCGTGGCCGCGACCCGAGCCGCCGGGGAGGTCCGGCACGAGGCGCGCGAGGACGCGCTCGAGCGCCTCGCGCTCGTATGGCTTCCGCAGCGTGGCGGTCACACCCGCCGCACGCGCCACCGTCTCGTCGGCGGCATCGCGCACCAGTGCCACCAGTGGCGAGCGCGTGGCCCCCGCGCTCCGCATCACCTCGAGCAGGAACGCCTCGCCGCGCGCGTCCGGCAGCTCGAGGTCAGCGCACACCAGCGCCCACGGGCCGTGCGGCAGCAGGGTGCGCAGCTCGGCGGCGGTGCCCACCGCATGGACGGCGAAACCCCGCTGCTCGAGCAGCCGCACGAGGAAGATGCGCGCCGTGATCGAGTCCTCGGCCACCAGCGCCTGCCGGGAGGCCCGGGCGGGCGGCGAAGCCGGCTCGGGCGTCCCGGCGGACTCGATCGGCGCGGGCGGTGCCGCCGGCGAAGCCGGCTCGGGCGTCCCGGCGGACTCGATCGGCGCGGCCGGCGCCGGCGTCACTGACGGCACCGATGTCGTGCCCGCCTCAGGATCGGCCGGCACCGTCTCCAGCGGTTCGACGTCCTGCGCTCCGAGCGATCGGATCGGCTCGCCCGCCGCCGGTTCGGTCCAACCGCGCGCGGCGGTGGACGGGAACGGGATGGGGGGCGGCGGCCCGGCGGGCACCTCGCGCGCGGGTGGGGCGGGCGGTCTGGGAGGCGCCGTAGCCACCGGCGGTGGGCCACGGCGGCCCGCATCGGCCACCACCGGTGCCGCGATCCCGCGCAGCAGCCACGCCGGATCGAGCACCCAGTAGAGATCGCCATCGTCGGAGCGCACCGCGCGGACGATGCCCGACGCCGGCGGCTCGCCGGGCGCCTCGGCCGGCTGCGCCGACATCCGCCACACCAGCCGGTCAGCGACCAGGCAGGCGCGCTTGAGGCCGAGCGCCACCACCACCACCGGCTGCTCGGCGGCGCGACGCGGCGCGACGGCGAGCGGCGCCAGCACCGGCAGTCCCTGCCGGCGGGCCATGGCGTCGATGGTGTCGGCGGGCATCAACCGCACGCGCGCCACGGCGTGCCAGGGGACGGCGAGCTGCAGCTCGTCCTGCTCGAGCATGAGGAACGTCTCGCGCTCGGCCAGGATCGGCACGCGCACGGTCCACGCGCCGGGACGATCCCCCGCGGGGCCGAGGTGCGCCCCCACGTTGGCGAGCACTTCGGACGCGGGGTGGACGCCGGAGAAGACGATGCCCTCGCAGGTCACCTCGAGCGCCGAGCCGTCGCTCGCGAGCCACAGCCTGAGCCGCGGGGCACCCTCGCCGAGCAGCCAGTCGAGTGCTGCGCGCAGCGCGCCCGCCACCGGCGGATGGAGGCGCACCTTCCGCAGCAGCTCCTCGTTCCCGCGCTGCACGGGCAGGCCTTCGAGCGCCCCCGCAAGCGGTACCGGCGCGGACTCGGCCGCCGCCCGCGCGCTGCGGTTCCCGGCTGCCGTCCACGGGGTCGTCGATGGGGGGGCGAGCGGTACCCGCTCGATCGCCTGCGCCATCAGCGCCAGCTCATCGTCCACGCTCCGGAGCGCCTCGACGTTGCCCTCACGCCCGCATTCCGCCGCCGCGCGCCGCACCTGCTCGAGCGCGGGCTTGAGGGCCGCCGGCCACGCGGCGCCCGCGTGCGGCGACAGGGCGCCCAGCAGCCGGTTGAGCCCGCGCAGCGAGAGCAACTGCGCCAGGTCGCGCGCCGCGTCGAGCGTGCGCACCGAGGCGCCGTCGTCGAGCGCCTGGGTCACGATCTGGCTCAGGCCGCGCGCGATCTCGCGCGCCGCGTCGTGCCCGCCGGCGCCGCTCACGATCGCTCCCCGCGGCCCGCGCCGGAGCCGCCCGCGCCGGGCCCGCCCGCGCGCTTCCGAACGCCGCGCGACTCCTCGCCCGGCAGCAGATGCTCCTGGCCGAGCAGCTTGAGCCCGGGCGAGCGCGGAGCGGACGGCTCCGTTCCCGCCGTCTCACCGGGCGACTCGGGTGTCACCGGCGGATCGGCGGCGCGCGTCTCCGCGGTTGCCGACGGCGGTGCCTCGGGCGCCGAGAGACGCACCACCATCCCCGCCAGCTCCTGCACTTCCTCTTCGAGCCGGCGCACCAGACGCTCGGCGGCCCGCGAGACGCGCTCGCCGGCCGCCGAGAGCCGCTCGCCCTTCTGCGCCGCGTCCTGGATCATCTCCTTCACGCGCCCGAGCAGCCGCGACGGCTCGGTCGTGCGCGCGGGCTCGCCGGCGGAGGGCGCGGGGATCTCCTCGAGCCGCCCGGCGACGCGCTGCCGCACGCCGCGCATGCGCTCGATGGCGGCCGCGACCTCGCCCTCGACCTCGAGCGAGAGCGTCGTGGTGCGCTCGGTGGCGCTGCGCACCTCGGCGGCGAGCCGCTTCATCTCCTCCGACAGCTCCGCCATCTCGGGCTCGGGGCGCCCCTGTCGCGCGCCGGTGAGCGCCGCGTTGAGCGCGATGAGCGTGGCGCGGTTCGCCACCAGGTGCACCTGGTCGGCGATCTCCTGGACGCGCAGCAGGCCGCGCCCGAGGTGTTCGACGCTGCCGCTCGAGGACTCGACCAACTCCTGGATGGCCGCGCGCGCGGCGGCGAGCCAGGCGGCGAGCGCGTCGGCGTCGTCGCCGGCCGGACCGGCGGCGAGGGTCGCCAGCGACTGCTCCAGCTCGCCCCCCAGCCGCTGCAGCTCGCGCACGGTGGTGAGCAGCGCGGTCGCCTCGACGAAGCCCCGCTCGGCCTCGCCCGCGGTGTCGCGCGCCTCCGCGAGCGCGCTGCTCACCGCCGCGCCGATCTGCCGGGCGGCTTCCAGGTTCTCGTCGCGCACCTCGTCGAGGCGGCGCAGCCCGCGGTCCAGCGATTCCATGAGCGGCGCCAGCGCCCCGGGCTCGACCCTGGCACCCTCCCACCGCTCGGTCTCCACCCAGCGCTCGAGCGACGCGCGCGTCGCCCCGAGCTGCGCCCGAATCAGACCCAGCTCCTCGGCGGTCCGGGCGACCTGGCGCTGATGGGTGAGCAGCGCCTGCACCTGCTGCGTGAGCCGCGAGAGATCGCCCCAGCCGGCGCCCGCGGGCAGCCCGCGTAGCTCGGACACGCGGCCGCTGGCGAGGCTGCTCGTCAGGCCGCGCAGGTGGCCGATGATGCCGCGGTCGAGCCAGAGGGCCAACGCGACGCCGACCAGAATGCCGAGGGCGCCGATGGCGGAAAGCCACGAGATGAACACCGGCAGGTCCAGCTGCGTGCCCGGTCCGGCGAGGGAGCCGACGACCCACCACATGCCGCCGGCGCCGACCAGCGCGCCGCCCAGGCAACCCAGCCACAGGCGGAGCCTCAGGCCCTGCGACGACTCGGTCGCGGGGGGACGCTCGTCACGACGGGCAGGAGGCGTGGAGGTCATGGGGCTGGCGTGGCCCTTCGGGTCGGTGTCGCGGCGAGGCGTATGGATGCGCAGGTAACGAAAGGCAAGACACATGCCCCCCGCGGGTTGGCCGGTCTCCCCCGGCGGGATCGTGCGGCCGCCGCCGCCCGGCCAGCGGCCCTCGGGTCGGTCGTGCAGAAGGCTTCGGCGCGGGCGAAGACCCGCGATGCGGCCATCCGGCTGCGCCGCTTGGCGGTCCCGCCACGGCCCTTATCAAAACTCTTTCCTCGGTGACAAATCCATTGCGTATTCCGACGCTTCGTCGCGGCCCAGTAGAGGGTGACCGCTTCGCGCCACCGCGCCCCCGGTTCCGCCCTGAAACGGGGCAGAAACCCCATGCCCTGAGGGTTACGGCGCGAAGTGCCGCCCGCTGCTGTGCTTCCAGACCCCCCCATGCGTGCGCTCAACCGGTGCACGGCGCGGCCGCGTAAGGGATTCGGGCGACGCCGCGTCGTGGCACGGACGATGCGAAAACGCCGGGGCAGAGAGCGCCGTCGTGCCCCCCGCACGTCGCGGAAGGGGCACCAGGGAAGGGGCACCCGATGAACCCGCGCTACTACGTCGATCTGAAGGAATCGAGCCGGAGCGTCCAGCCGACCTACTACTTCATGATCAACTGTCTCCTCTACAGCCGCATGGAGACAGGGCTGGTGTCGAATCAGGACTTCTACGACGAGGACGTCAACGTCTACCTGGCGCACCTGCTCCACTCGTTCATCAACCCCGAGTATGTCGAGCAGTCGAAGAAGTTCCTCTC